>CABZEY010000001.1 GCA_902524955.1 uncultured Pelagibacteraceae bacterium
AAAGAAATCGGTTATACCAAAAAAATTGAGCAATTAATTATACACCAGGCTAAACTTGCTAAAAAAGCTGGTTGTTATGCAGTTATATGTGGTGGTAAGGAGTCATTGAAAATTAATAAATTATTGAAAATTAAAACAATAACACCTGGCATAAGATTGCCTGGTGATAATACAAATGACCAGAAAAGAATAACAAGTCCTAAAGATGCATTGATAAATCATAAAGCTTATGGAATAGTTATTGGCCGTAGTATAAATTCAGGAAATATAAAAAATAACTTTAAAAAACTTTTTCAAAATTTAGAGTCATGAAATTTCCAACAGTCAAAGTCTGTGGAAATACTGATCCAGAAATTATTAAATTATGTATTGAACTTGGCGCGAGTCTTATTGGTTTTATTATAAATTATCCAAAAAGTCCGAGGTCAATCTCCGTTGATAAATTAAAAAAATTAACAAGCAATATACCTAAAAATGTTAAAAAAGTTGCTGTAATGGTCAACCCAACTATAAACGATGTAAAAGAAGTTTCTAGTTACTGTGACATCATTCAATTACACGGTGACGAAGATAATAAATTTATTGATATAATAAAAAAATTAACAAACCTCGAGGTGATAAAGGTAATTAAGATAATTAAAAAAAATGATCTAGAAACTATGCAAAACTATCCGTCTGCTAATGAAATTTTACTCGATACACCTGCTATGGGTCAATCCGGTGAAGCTTTTAATTTTGATCTTCTAAAAGATATCGAACACAATAAATATTTTCTTGCAGGAAAAATTGATATTAATAATGTCAAAACCGCTTTAGAATATACTGATAAAATTGATGTAAATTCTGGTCTCGAAACTGAAAAGGGTATAAAAGATCCAAAAAAAATTAAAGATTTTTTCACTAAGGTAAGAAGTAATGAAAATTAAAAAGGGTATTCCAATTTATGACCAGCATGACAAAAATGGTTTTTACGGTGGAAAATTTGGCGGGAATTTTGTTGCTGAAGGCACATTAAAGCCAATTCAAGACCTAACCAAACTATTTGCTAAATTACGTAAAGATAAAAAATTTTTAGCGAAAAAAGAACAATTATTTAAGAGTTATCTTGGTGGCGAAACACCCTTCTTTAAATTGAAAAATTTAACCAAATATTTAGGCGGTGCTCAAATTTGGTGCAAGGACGTCTCATCACTTAAGGGGTCAGCTCATAAGGGATACCATGCAACAATTAATGCATTAATCTGTAAAATGTCCGGTCGAAAGTATTTGTGTGGCGATACTGGAGCCGGGATGTTTGGAAAAAATCTTGCTATGGCTGGTAAACACCTTGGTTTAAAAGTTAAAATTTTTATGGGTACAAAAGACATTGCGCGTCAGTCTGTAAATGTAAAATTTATGCGTGATGCCGGGGCTGAAATTGTTCCTGTAGACTCTGGTTCAAAAACATTAGTTGATGCCGTATCTGAATGTATGAGATATTATGTTTCAAATTGTGAGACTACACATTTAGCAGTAGGTAGTGCAATTGGTGCGAATATTTTTTCAAAAATATGTGTTTATAGTACTTCGCAAATTTCCATAGAATTAAAGAAGCAACTGATCCAACAGTTTGGAAAAATTCCAAAACTAAAATTAATTAACGTTATCGGTGGTGGATCTTCAGCACTTGGTTTCTGGAATGAATTTATTGATTACGACAAAAAACATGTTGAACTTATCGGTGTTGAAGCAAAATATGCTGCTCCATTAGCCACTAATGCTAAATTATCGATCCTACATGGAGCTGCTCAATACTGTCTGACTAACAAGGATGGTCAAATTTCACCTACTCATAGTTTGTCAGCGGGTCTCGATTACCCAGGCTCGAGTCCCATGCATGGATTTTTAAAAGACGCCAAGCGTGCAAGATTTACCTTTGCCTCTGATAAAGAAGCACTACAAGCGTTTAAGCTAGTCACTAAACTAGAAGCTATTAGACCTAGCTTAGAACCATGTCATGCATTTGCAGAATGTATAAAAATAGCGCCCAAATTAAAAAAGGATCAAATTATTATTGTGAATAATTGTGGTGAAGCATCAAAAGATAAAAAAATTTTTTTGAAAGAACTAGGATATTACCCATCATGAATAATTTAATTAATAAAACTTTTTTAAAACTCAAACGAGAAAATAGACCCGCTTTAGTTACATATACCGTTGCTGGCGATCCAAATAAAAATCAGTCATTAACTTTGTTAAAAAAAATTTCAAAACATGTAGATATCGTTGAATGGGGCTTTCCACATAATTGCCCAACCGCAGATGGGAAAGAAATTCAAAATAGCTCTTATAGAGCACTTGAAAATGGAATAAAACTAAATGATATTTTTAATTTAGTAAAAAAATATAAAAAAGATAAAAATGCAAAACCTTTAATTCTCATGGGCTATTATCAAATGGTTTTTAATTATGGTGAAGAAAAATTTGTTAATAAATGCAAACAGGTCGGAGTTGATGGATTAATTATAGTTGATTTAATTTGGCCCTATAATAAAAAATTTGCAAGTTTATGTAAAAAAAAATCAGTTTGTTTTGTTCAATTAATAGCCCCAACAACAACCAATCAGAGAATGATGAGAATAATTAAAGATTCTCATGATATGATTTACTATATCAGCATGTTAAGTACCACTGGTGGTAAATTAAAAGTAACACCAAAAACTATATTAAAAAATTTTAATAAAATTAAAAAAATTAATAAAAACAAAAATATTGTTGTTGGATTTGGTATCACCGATAAAACAATTTCATCATTAAAAAAAGCTGATGGATTGGTGGTTGGTAGTGCCTTGGTCAAAACGATCACAGATTCGCTTAATCAAAGAAGAGACCCATTAATAGCAGCTGAGAAAATAGTTAAAAAATTAAAATCTAAAATAATCTAAGGAAATCAACGTAATTTGCTGTTCACATTATAGCCAAATTTGTGCAGTTTATGTTAATAAAATACTCATATGCCAAATTGGTTAGAAAAAATTTTATCAAAAGCTAAGCAAGCTAAAGCCAAAATTAGTGATGCTTTCAAAAAAATACCTCTGCAAAATGCTGAGCTTTGGAAATCTTGTCCAGAGTGTAAGAAAATGTTTTTGGGTAAACAGTTAAAAGAAAATCTTTATGTTTGTACTCAATGTGATTATCATTTTAGAATTGGAGCCAATGAAAGGTTTAACATTTTTTTTGATAATGATCAGTTTGAGATAATTCAAACAAAAAGACTTGCCGAAGATCCTAATCGCTTTGAAACAGAGTTAAAAAAATATAAAGACCAACTTAAGTCTGCCAAAAGAAAAACCGGTCAAACAGCTTCCCTAGTGTCCGCATACGGAAAAGTTAATAATCTAGATATAGTTTGCTCTTCATTTGATTTTAATTTTAATGGTGGAACACTCAGTTTACAATCTGGCCAAAATTTTTATGAAGCTTGTGAATTTGCAATTAAAAATCAAGCTTCTGCATTAGCTGTTTTTATAACAACCGGAGGTGCTGCGCTTCAAGAAAATCTATTTGCATTGTACCAAATGCCTAAAACTATTCTTGGTGTTCAAATGTTAAAAGAAAAAAAAATTCCTTACTTTGTGATTGCGAATGTTAATATTGGTGGCGTGAGTGCAAGCTTTGGCTCTCTTGGTGATTTTCATCTTATGGAACCAGGTAAAAAAACAATCTGGGGCTTTGCTGGAAAACGTGTAGTTCAGGGTACTATTTCTGAACCGCTGCCAGAAGATTTTCAATCAGCTTCTCATGTTATTAAAACTGGTACTATTGATATGATCTCACATAGAAAAGATCAAAAAAATGTAATTACGAATTTAGTTTCTATTCTTCTCAAAAAACGTCAGTCACAAGAGCATAATATTGAAAATAGCGAAGAGAAAGTTCAAGCAGTAAATCAATAATTAGGTGGCGCACTCTAAAAAACTTCAGTTTATTTTAAATAAACTTTACGAACTAAATCCTGATAAAATTCATCTTAAACTTGATAGAGTTCAAAGACTTATAAATGATCTCGGCAATCCTCATAAAAAATTAAAAAATGTTATTACAGTAACAGGAACAAATGGAAAAGGTGGAATAGCTTTTTATTTAAAAGAAATTTTACAAAGTCATGGGTATACAGTTAGTTTATTTCAATCTCCTTATCTTTATAATTTTTTAACCAGATTTTTAATTAATGGAAAACCGCTAGATGAAGAAAAATTTATCAATCTTGTTATTGAAGTTGATAAGGTAAATAATAATCAAGATATTACTTTTTTTGAATATATTACCTGTATTGCTTTTAAAATATTTGCAGAGGCAAACTGTGATTTTAATATTATGGAGACTGGTCTTGGTGGTAAATATGATAGTACCAATGTTGATTATCAAGATTTACAGGCGCAAGTTTTAACTCCAATTAGTTTAGATCATAAAGATTTTTTAGGAGATACACTGAAAGAAATTACACACAACAAATGTGGAATTATTAAAGATAATACCCATGTGATCATCGCTAAACAAACTAATGAGGTTTTAGGTTACATTGATGAAGAATTAAGAAGAAAAAAAATTAAAAAATATATTTTCTCGGAAGATTTTAATGTAAATGAGGAAAATAATAGAATGATTTTTCAAGACGATGAAGGCTTGCTTGATCTTGATATGCCAACAATGAAAGGGTCGTTTCAAATTCAAAATGCTGCAGTTGCAGTAAAAACCTTAAAATCTTTTGGTTTAAAGCTCAATAATCAAAAAATATCAGAAGGAATTAAAAACACTCAAATTGAAGGAAGAATACAACATATTACCAAAGGTAAATTGCTTTCGTTTATTCATGAAGATACAAATACGTTAATTATTGATGGAGGGCATAATGAGCAAGCAGGAAGATCACTAGCTGAATATTTAGAAAAAATAAAGGGTAAGCGATCTATATACTTAGTATTTTCAATGTTAACCTCAAAAGACCTAAAGGCTTATCTGTCAAATTTTAGTTCACTCGTCACTGAAATAAAATGTTTTAAACTTAAAGATAATTTTTATGAAACTAGAGATATTATTGATCAAGCAAAAAAATTAGGTATTCATGCTAATCCAAATAATTCTGCAACCGAAGCAATAGCACAATTAGCAATTCAAGATCCAAACGCAATTATTGTTGTTTGTGGTTCACTTTATTCTGCAGGAAAGGTATTAGAGCAAAATATATGAGAAGATTGTTGTTTGTTATTTTGTTGCTTTTTCCAACTAATTCATTTGCAAATGATAAAGCCTGGGATCTTTTAAAAAAAGGAAATAAAATTGTATTTATTAGGCATAGCCTTGCACCAGGTGGTGGTGATCCATCTAATTTTGATTTAACGAAATGTTCTTCTCAACGAAATCTAAATCAAACCGGAATTAATCAATCCAAAAAAATTGGTGAATTATTTAAAAAACACAAAGTCCCAATAGATAAAGTATTTTCTAGTCAGTGGTGTAGGTGTAAAGACACTGCATTTCATGCATTTGGAAAATATGAAGAGTTCTTTGCATTAAATTCAACTTTCCAATCAGAGTTTTCAGGAAATGCATCCAAACAACGTAAAGCTTTAAAAAAATTCATTAAAAATTGGAATGGAAATGGAAAAAATTTAATATTAGTTACACATTATGTGATTACCCTTGAGCACACTGATTATGCTCCAAGTTCAGGTGAGCTTGTGATTGTAGACAAAAACTATAAAGTTCTTGCTACAATCCCAACTTTAAATTGATTATCCTAGATTAGACTTAACCCAACTAGCCAGATCTTCTGGCGTTTTAGCTCCTGTCGTTGTTGCTACCGCCTCTCCAGATTTGAATAAAAAAATTGACGGTACAGATCTGCATGAGTAACGTGTTGGTGTATTGGGTGACGAATCTATATCTAATTCCCCAATTTTAATTAAATCACCAATTTTCTGCTCAAACTCTGGTAGAGACTTGTGCAACATTTTACAAGGATTACACCATTCTGTTGCAGAAAAAATTGCTAGGTAAGGTTTATCGCTCTTTAATACTTCATTCTCAAAATTTTCATCTGTTAATTTATCTATAGCCATTAGAATCTCCTTTTGTTGATAATTTTAACTTAAGCATTGATTTAAATTAGTCAACTAAGCGTCTTGGTATTTTTTCTCTATTTCTTCAAGATAGTTGTTGATATCATTTGTAATACTTAATCGCTCTTCATCACCTGCTTCTTCATATTTGGCTCTTAAAGTATCAAGTTCATTATAAGCTTTTGGTATCGTGTTCCATTTTTCGTCGTTAGTACTCAAAATTCTTTTTGCTATTCCACGATGAATCTCATTGTAAAGATCTTTTGGCATTAAATCCGGTGCCTCTTCATACATCAGTCTTTTAGCAAAATAATTATATCGTTCATCTCTCATCTTATCTGCAATAACTAGGCGGTCTTTCCACTCGGATTTTTGAAATTCTTTTAAAGCCATTTTAGTTTTATCATCAGGAAAACCACCTGAATAAATTGACTCCTCCGCTTGAATATCAAGTTGTGAATCTAAGTCTTGTTTTTCTTGAGCTTCTTCTTGAAGGATAGCTGATACTTTTTTACCAAATTCATCATTATTTTTGATTTTATCGGCTCTTTCATTTAACTTTTTTACACCTAATTGCTTGTAGATATCAAAATTAGTCGCATAATTTGGATTCATGATAATTGGATGTTTGTTATCTTTTACACTTCTCATAATTTTAGGACTTTTTTTCATAGCTTCTTTTAGTGACGACATATCCATCATAAAATAATCTTCAGGATCATTTTTTAAATCAAAACATTGAGGCCAATTATAAACTGGATGATTACAAACAAATGAAACAACAAACGGTCTTGCTTTTCCATAAAAGTATTCATTTATACAAAATAATTTTTCTTTTTGAACAATATTACCTACATCTTGTTTACTCATGGTCATCAAACTTGCCTTCCAAACACTTGGTGCTTTGTCAGCAATAATTTTTGCCATCCCTAATGTTGCTAAAACATCACCCATTGCATCATGGGCATTATCATGTGAAATTCCATTCATCGTTGCAATCTGATCTAATTTAAAAACAGCATTTCCTTTTTCTGAAATAGGTGTCTTTAAACATTCTGGATAATAAAGATGAGCTGACCTTACTAAACCTAAAATATCTCCTCTTTTATTTCCATTTGTATTTGTTAAATAAATATCAGTTAAAGACTTAAAAAAAGTTTTTCTTAAGAATTCCTCATCAAAAGAAAGTGAATTATATCCAATAAACATTGCAGGAGACCATTTTTCAAAAGTCTCTTTCATCATCTGCACCATACCAAAATGAGAAAGGTTTGTTTTTTTTAACATATCAGGCGTAGTTTTATTTACTAGCAATGCACCTGGTTCTGGTACAGTTCCTGGTTTTAAAGAGCACCTTGTCTCGAAACGATCTAATATATCAAAGGTGTCATTTACGAGTACGGCACCCACTTGAATGATCTGATCCCAAGTAGAAGACCTTCCAGTGGTCTCAAAATCATAAAATACATAATTCATTATTTTTTAATCTCCTCAACTTTTGTTCCCTCTATATCCTGAATTTTTTCTGCTCTACTTTGAATTTTATCCGTTGAAACTTTGATATTTCTAAATTGTTCAGTAACTAAATTAAATTTTTTTTCAATGTCTGCCGTTCTTTCTGATAATCTTCCAATATCTTTACCAATTAACCCTATCTCTTTGATTATTATTTGAGCTTTTTTGTTCATTTCAGAGTCTTTTAAAAATACACGCAGAGTATTTAATAATCCCCACAAATAAGATGGTGATACAATTAAAACATTTTTCTCCCGAGCTTTACCCATCAAATCATTTTCACTGTTTTGTACAGATCGATACACATTTTCAGACCTCACAAACATAATGGCGTGGGGTGCCGTTTCTCCAGCAATAATATAATCTGATGATATTTTTTTAACATTTTTCATTACATCATCCTCAAAGAGTTTTTTATATTTTTTTATATCTTCCTCAGACTCTGATAATTGAAGGGATTTAAAGTTATCAAGAACAAACTTACTATCGACTCCAATTCTTGAATTTATATCTCCAAAATCTATTAGGCAGTCTACTCTTTTTCCATTACTTAATGTTTCTTGAAATTTTAAATAATTGGAGGGCAATCGATCTCTTAACAGCTTCTCAAGTTCTACCTCAGAAAATGCTCCTCTTTCTTGTTTATCATCAAGCATATTTTGAAAGCTCTTAAAAGTTGTATCAATAGATGATTGCATGTTTCCCATGTTCTTTGCAGCTTCCTCTAAAACTGTAAAACGTCGAGATAGTTCGCTTAATTGAGTACTTAATACAGAAGGATCTCCACTATCTTTTTTTTTTGACAACAAATAAAATGCGAAACCAAAAATAAATCCACACGTAATATAAATAACAATTTCCATCATAAATTATTCAACACATGTAAGGAGATTTCTATAATAATTTATTAATTAGCTTCCCAATACAATGTTAACTAACAATTATCTAATTAATTTGATTCTATCGAGGATCCAATATTTAAAATAAAAATTTAGCAACTAAATACTAAGAGCGATTCTTACTATAGTTGTAATGATATCGTCTTTATCTCTTTTAGGTAATGATCTCCAAATTCTTGAAATAAAATTTGATCTTTTTTTTGAATTAGTTGACAGCTCTTCATCTGGAAAAGTAATATTTTCTGGTACATTTATTGCAATAACTTTTTTCTTTTCAATAACATCTGAACAATTGATTACCTGAACGTTTGTCACAAGTTTTTCAAAGTTATTTCTTAAATAAGTTTGTACTGCAGTTTTTCTAGCTTGAAAACATGCTTCATCTTCAGAAATATTTGTCCCATAAATATACTCGCCAGTTAAGGTTTTCCATGCATCTGTTTTTATCTTGAATTTGGATATGCATTTTCGTTGTCTATTTTTTAAATCTTCAGAATATTCTTTTATAATCTTAGTTTTTTTAATTTTCACATTAGTAGAAAGAGTAATTTCATCCTTTAAAATACAAGCTTGCTTTGCATTTAATTGGCTGACTAGCAAAATCGAAATTATTGAGAATAAAACAAATATTTTTTTCATTTAATTATAAAGTTTAAAAATCCTTTTTCATCCCAGAAGGTCCACCTTTAACAACTTTATTATAAGTACTATTTAAGGACATTATTAATAACTTGACTATACCTGTTGCTCTTTGATTGTAAGTGCCTGATGACTTGTATAATTCTATTGTTGAAAACCATTTTTGCTTATACCACTGTGATGTCTTATTCCAAATTTTATCACTATCGAGCCGATGTTTTCTCACCAATTTCTTTTCTATTGCTTTAATTTGACTTCTTGCAGTACTAAATTGACTTCTGTTGACATATTGCAACACATAACCTTTTCTAGCTTCGTAAAATCCTTTAATCACCATGTAATTTTGATAACTTGATTCTAATATTCCCTCCGGTGATGATAAATAAGCTGCTCTTTTTTTTGCTGCTTCTTGTCTTTTTCTTTCTTGCTCTTCATACTTCTCCCGTCGAACTCTCTCCGCATCTTCTCTAGCTTTAATTTCAGCTTCTCTTTTTTTTTGTGCTGCTAATCTTTCTTGCTCTTTTTTCTTTTTTAACTCTGCAACCTTAACGAAATAAGCATCTTTTAATTGAGCGTATGATTTATTTTCTTTGAGATCTCTAAATCCAACTAAAAGCGTTTCAGCTATAAGTTGGTTACACTGGGGATTCATATAATTATAACAATTAGAATATTGGCCTATAGAGTGAAATAGAATTTTATATTTATAACGACTTGATTGACTAAAATATATTGTCATTTGTATATCTTTACGGTTTGCTCGACTCAAATAAATTCTAGAGCTACGCTCTTTAAAAACCCAATTATAAGTCATTGACTTACAAGTTGTCATATTTGTTGCGGTAACGGTTCCATTGGGTTTAAACACATACTCTACAAAATAATTCTTATCAGGTCTTTGTGAGAGAAAACTAAAATGTGAAAACATTATTTTTTGTGGAACTTGAAATTTTTCTGGTCCAACAGCACTTACATACTTATCTGTCTTTCCAAAAAATATAAAATTTTTACCCTGTCTACACGTTGTGTCGGTTTTGCTGGTTGTTTTGTTCTTAACATTTACATCTTTAGATTTAGATGAATTTTTGTTTAATTTATTTATTTTATCCTTAGTGTTTTTTAATTGTTTTTTAAATTTTTCGTGTGTTACAGCATTTGCATCAAATAATAATAGATTGGAAAAAAGACTAAATAATGCGAAGATTTTTAAAACTTTCATATCCTATTTAAGCATATGAATTATTCAAATGAAACAGGATTTAGCTATCTTTTTTTCTCATAAATAAAAGCTTTCACTGATGGTCCATTATTAGGATGTATTTTTGTAATTACTCTTTCGTATTCTTCTCCTTCATATTCGTCGATTTCTTTGATTATATTTTGCAGTTGCTTTGAGTAAAATAGTTTACCCTCAATTTTCTCTCCATTTGTATCAAGTGATATTATGGGATAACCAATATCAATATCACTTATCCAATTTCCAAAACAATGAGCATCACTCCATGAACCTTGAATTTGATCAAAAAAATGATGAGCTTCACCTCCAGGTTTAAGTGTGCCATAAACAAATAAATAATTAATCGTCATCTAGAATTTACAAATAAAAATGCAAAAAAAATACTCATGGTAAAAATGACTGTCTGGCCTTGACTAGAATACCATATAAATGGACTTGGCAGATTTCCAAAAAAAAACATAACTTGGAGAGCGATGTTAGTTGCTCCAAAGATATACAAAAATCTCTCTAACTTGCTCATTTAAATTTTTGAAAAATTAATTAATATTTATTTTCGATATCATCCCAGCTTCTAAATGTCCGGGTACATTGCAACCGCCAAATAATTCTGCATCAGAAGTAAACTTCCAAATCAGTTCTGCTTTTTGTTTGGGCTCCAGTAAAACAGAGTTTGCATGTGAATGGGCCATTTTACGATTCGTCTTTGCCATGTGTTTCATCTTTTTTTTATTAATTTTATTTGGCAACAATATCCCCATTCTCATCATATCGAGCATTTCAGGTCCATGTTTTTTATGCATCATCATGGTTGCAATATTAAACTCATGCACTAGCACACCTTTATTCTCAACAACAAACCTTACTGTCTCACCCTTTTTAACATTAATAGTTTTAGGCTCATAATAATTATCATACATGTCCACTTTGATTGTCTTAGACACATCAGATGCTTTTCCTTTCATACCAATCATTTTCATTGGGGCTGAGAAAAGCTGGTGTTGAAAACTTAGAATAAAAGTTATTAAATATATAAAAAATAATTTCATATTAATTTAATCTCATTTGATACTGATAATTCTGATTAGACCAGAAAGATTTAAAATATGCAATTACTGATTTAATCTCTGCGTCATTAAGTTTATCTGAAAACCCCATCATTTTTCCCTCATAATTAGGAACCATTTTAGCTAAGCCACGTTTAATAATATAAAATAGGATTTTATCACTATGATGCCAAGTGTGGCCAGTACCGTTTAGTGGGGGAGCTAGTCGGTGACCATCAGCATCTACTCTATCTTTCCACCCCACTTGGCCTGATAGGTTGCTTTGATGACAACTTGCACAATTGGCTTGGTAAAGCTCTTTTCCAAGTTTAAATGTTTGTGAACCTTTAAAAGTTTTTTCAATTACAATTTTTTGATCATGGTGATTAGCAAAAGATAAAGATTGTAATAATATTAGTGACACTAGTACTAATATAAAATTATTAATTATTCTAAATGATATCATTGATATTAAGAATATAATGAAAAATTTAAATGACTTCAATATGACGTTATGTCTATTTTAGATATGTCAAAATAAGATAGTAGATATTCTGATTTGCCGCTGGTTGAATGCAACGATTATCTGTAACAGTTTATTATGAATAAAGTAATTTTATTAGCTTCTTTACTGGTAATGAACGGTATAGTTCTATCAGCAAGTGCCATCTAGTTACTTTGAAGTAATACGTTTTTCTCTATATTCTCATAAACCCAGTGGCTCGCAAGAGCCACACCCCCTTTATAATAGCTTAAAAAAAGAAAATTTTCTTAAAATTTCGTTATTTTTAGCTTAATTGAATAACGAAAAGATTGTCATGCCTTATTAGATAGTTCATATTTATTTTGTGATTTTATTGAATAAATATTTATGAGTTACGAAGATTTTATAGAAGCTTTAGATGAACTGTACATGAGTATAGAAGAAGTGGCTGAAAAGCTTGGTTTGGAAGTTGACGAAGTCAAGGCTTGGGAAGAATCTGATGATGAAATACCAGATGCAGCAGTAGAATTAATAAAATCTGAACGAGAAAGTAGATCTGCAGATCAAATAGAAGCAGAAGAATAGATAAATTGAATACCCAATTTATTAAATGCTAATATTTTTAAGTAGTGATTTATAATTTAGAAATTTTTTGCATTTAAAATATGATTTTGGCTTACGAGTAAAACCATTAAGTTTAAGCAAAAAATCAACTTTTGAATTAAGTGAAGCCTCATAATCATGCTCACTGTCTCCGATAAACAAACAATCACTTTTCCTCATTTTCATTTTTTTGATAAGTGCATTTAACATGCCTGGATGAGGCTTTTTATGTTTAAATGTATTTCCACCACAAATTACTTTAAAATATTTACCAAGCTTTGACTCTTTGATTACAATTTTAGTCAAATTTTCAAGTTTATTTGATGCAACAGCAACTTTAATTTTATTTTTGTTTAAATTTTTTAAAAACTTATCGATATCTTTATAAACTGATGATTTTACAAAAAGATTTTTTTTATAATAATTATAAAAATACCTAAACATAGTTTTCTTGAGTTTCTCACTTGCATGTTCTTTATTTATTTGAAGTGAAAAATTAATATTACCTATAATTCCTTGGCCAACGATACCTTTAATCTGAGAACGAGAGATAGGTTTAAATCCAAAATACCTCAAAGTTTTATTATTAGCATTTAAAATATCTAGTTTTGAGTCTACTAACGTACCATCTAGATCAAATATTATTAATTTGTAATCGTATAATTTCACTAAATTATTTGAGAAATTTCAGGGTTAATAAAAAATTCTATAAAGATAATCATAATTCGTCTAATTTACTTAATATTTTAGGAATGAATTTTTTAAAATTAAAAAATCCTTTATTACAATACTGGTTAGTCATTTGATCAAACTTTCTATAAAGATATTCTAGATTAATATTATTCTCATTTAAAAAATCTAAATTTTCTCCTATGCCTGGATATAAGGCTATTACGTTAGATAAATCAAAATTTTTAAGATATGAAATATCCTTAATTTCTACCTCGTATTTATCTTGTAATCTAGTTTGCTGATCACCAATTAAATCAGATTTGAATTTGACAAGGCATTCATCTAATTCGATTGATCTAGTTAAATTAGTATTTTGTATAAGCATGATTTTTTTAAACTTATAATTTTTAAAGTCAGATTCCTCAAAACATAATTGATTATCAAAAATAAATAGGGTTTGGTCATCTTTGGTTTCACCATTATTAAACTCTGGGTTAATTTGGACATACTCTTTCTCTGATACTAATGGGATGGCATTTTCGTTAAGTTTAATTTTTTCATACCTTTGGTTGGTAAATTTTTTAATATTCCACTCCTGCGCAACATAGTTTTTTCCTTTGGTTTGTAAGCCAGCTGTCCAACGCCAAGAAAGTGTATTTGAAGCAGGGTCACCGTCTCTAAGATATTTCATAAAAAATTCGGCTCCTAATTGCCATGGTAAATCCAGTGTAAAAATCCAGATAGATGAAAACCACATTCTAGCGTGATTATGAAGGTATCCTGTTTTTTTTAACTCACTCACCCAATCATTAAAACATTCAATATCAGTATTTCCATTTATTGCATTTTTAAAAATTTTATTATTATGAAATTCTTTTCTTAACTTTTCTAGATCATTTACAAAATCTGTCCATAAACTAGGTCTTCTCTCCAACCAGCCTTTCCAATAAGTTCTCCAAAGGACTTCCTGGGTAAATTTTTCTATCTTAGAAAAAGGAAATTTTTTTATAGCTTTTTGTATAACCTCTTTTTCACTTAAAACTCCATGTGTCACATATGGTGATAAACATGATGTATTTGTTCTTTTATCAGGTCCAAAATCAAAATTGCGATCTCTTGCATACAAAGCCAGGTTATTTTCTACAAAAGCATTTAGTTGCTCTAAGGCTTTTGCTCTTGAAGGATGAATTTGAGTCATAATTTAATTATAAAGGTTTAATTGAGATATAACTACTCGTTTCTTACCATTGGGTAAACGCTTGGTTTTAGGAAACGGTAAGTATTAATTAGTATTAAAATTAAAGTTAAAGCCCCAATGATGATAAGGACATTTAATACTGGTACAAACTCGAATTGCCAACCTAACCTAAAAATAGTCTCAATCACAAACTCTGATGTAAAAATTCCAAAAATGCCTGCAATCATAAATATTGAAATGTAAGTAATTAAAAACTCAATTAAATTTGCTTTAATTAATTTACCTGATCTTAAGCCTAAAATTTTAAAAATTAAATTTTGATAAATTCCAATTCTTGCTTGAACGATCACAGCTGAAGCAATAACCATCAAACCCACAATCACCACTACGGAAGAAATGATTACTACAGCCATAAAAATTTTGTTCACCAGATTTGTTATTTTTCCAAGATAAGTTGAAACTTTGATCCCTGAAATATTTGGAAAATTTTGAACCAGTTTTGCTTCATTAATATATTTTTTATCTGAAAACTTTGCTGTAGCGATATATTCATGAGGTAATTTATTTGCAAAGTTAGGATTGATGATCATTGCAAAGTTAATTGATAAATCTCTGTAATCCACTTTTCTTAAACTGGTCACCACACCAGTCATTTCTCTACCATAAATCTTTAATGTTAGTTGATCATTTAAATTTACTCCAAAGTTCCTTGCAACTTTAGCATCAAGCGAAATTTGTAACTTATCACTCTCTAAATTAAACCACTCTCCCGCAACGATTGGATTGTCTTCAGGTGGTAGGTTGCTCCATGATATTCTTCTATCACGTTCTAAAACCCAAAAAGAGTCGTTAGTTGGTTTAATATAAGTTAGAGGATCAATACCATTAATTTTAGCAACTGAGGCAGGTGCAATAGGAACTGTTTCATATTTTAGATCAGGGTCTTGTTTGTTTAAATAATTAATAAAATTATCTTTTACATCTTTTTGAATACTGACATAAAAGTAATCCGGTGCAATTTCAGGGATAGATTTTTCTAATTCTCTTTTAAAATTAGTTCCAACTAAAGTTAAAGTTAGTAATAAAGTTGCCCCAATTCCAAGTGATAAAACTGTGATTGGAAAAACTGACCTGTCTTGGATAATATTTCTAACTGCGAATCTTAATGGCAAAAAATGAAATTTCTTAAAATGTTTTAAAACATATATGATAGTTTTTGATAAAAGATAAAAAATCCCACAAAAAACAAAGAAAAATACAAAGTAAGTAACTGTATAATACAACTTATCTGAACGAAGTAGAAATATAACTAGCAGTATAATGAGACTCATTAAAATTAACAAAATATTTTTTGTTCCGAGTTGAAAACGAGTGAGTTGAAAAATATTTCTAAACAAACTTGTAGCTTTAATTTGTTCAATTGATGATACTGTTGGAATACAAAAAATTATTACAATCAAAAAACCTGTCATTAATATCAGGCCATAGTTGTAGAAACTAAATTCACTTTCTAAAGATAAACCAAGATTAGTGATAAAGTGATTAGCTTGGGGAATAATTAACAATGACATCACATAAGCGAGTGAAGTTATAAAAAATAAAAGTAATAAAATTTCAATATAAAAAATTTGTTTAATATCTTTGGATTTGAAACCAATCGATTTCATAATAGCGATACTTACGTTTTTTTGATTTATAAAAGAAATTAAAGTATTCGAAATCCCAACACCTGCAATTAACATAGCACTGATTGAGACTAAAGACAAAAATTCAGAAAAGTTTGATATTAAACGCTTTAAATTATTAGCCGCATCTTCTGGTAACCTAATTTTATAAGTTGGAAATTCTTTTAACTTTTCGTAAACAAATTTTAAAGCATCTTCATTTGGTGCTTTAACTTTGTACTCATAATTTACAAAACTTCCAATTGAAGTCACATTTAACTTTTCAAATGCACGATTACTCACAATTGCAAAATCTCCAAATAACAAGGCACGACCTAAATCAGGCACAGTCTCAACATAACCCACAACCTTGAAAGGGGCTTGTTTAACATAAACCGTATCATTTACTTTCAAGTTTAACGTTTCAAAAATCTTTCGATTTACAACAATAGTATTAACTTCTGATTGCAATCTTTGCATCGCGTTTTGCGGTTCTGAAAATACTCTCCCATATAAAGGATATTGATCGTCTACGGCTTTAAGTCTAATGAAAAAAGCATTTGTCTCATCTGTTAATGATCCAGTTAGCATAGTTGAAAATTCAATAGTTGAAGAAACAATGCTCTTTTTTTTTAATTCATTTAAAAAATTTGGATTAATTTGCTTAGTTCTAGTGTCAACTTCAAAATCTCCACCTAGCAGAACCTTTGCGTTATTTTTAAGTTCCTTTTTTAAACCAGTTTCTAAATTTATAATTAAGCTTAAAATAAATAAACTTATAAACAAGGTAATAATTATAGAAAAAAGTTTTATATAACTTCTAGATAAATCTCTTATCGCATAAGAAAATTGTTTCATCATAAACTTACAATGGTGCCATCTTCAATCTTAATAATACGATCACACTTTTCTGCAAATTTAAGATCATGGGTGACTAATACAAAACTTGATTGATTTTTATTTGCATATTCGAATAACAAATTTGAAATCATTTGAGAATTTTCGCTATCTAAATTTCCAGTTGGTTCATCTGCAAGTATCAGTTTTGGATTGACTGCCATTGATCTTGCAATTGCTACGCGCTGCTGCTCACCCCCTGAAAGTTGAGTTGGAAAGTGATGCAGACGGTCTTTAAGGCCAAATTGAATTAAAAGATCTTCTGCTTTTTGCTTTGAATTATCAATACTATTAATTTCTAAAATTAAAGATACGTTTTCAAGTGCAGTATAATTTGGAATTAAATAAAAAGATTGAAAAACTATCCCAATTTTTTTCTTTCGAATATCAGCTAATTGATCCTCATTAAGAGTTGAAATTAATTGCTGATCAAAAATAATCTCTCCTGATGTTGGTTGTTCAAGTCCAGCCATCAACATAATCAAGCTAGTTTTTCCAGAACCACTTTTTCCAACAACTGCAACTTTTTCGCTAGAATTTATTTTTAAATCTATGCCTTTAATTACTTCAACTGAAGTATTATAATTCTTATAATTTAAAGTAAGTTGTTTTAATTCTAAAAGTGTGCTCATGAGAAAATTAATATTTTATATATGGTGTTTGGTTAGCATAATACAAGTTTCAGCAGAAGCAAAAATCAAAGTTATGCTTTTTGGGGATAGTTTAATGGCAGGTTATGGTTTAACCCAAAATCATCATCTTGATAAAGTTTTACAAAAAAAATTTAAGGAACAAAATATCATTTTTGTTAACGCTAGTGTAAGTGGCGATACCTCTAAAGGAGGGTTAGATCGATTAGATTGGTCTCTTGATGAAAAACCATATCTTATTTTTTTATGCCTTGGGGCTAATGATATGTTAAGGGGAATTCGTCCTAGTGTGACAAAGGATAATTTAGAAATGATAATACAAAAAATAAAACAAAAAAAAATTAAAATTATTCTCGCTGGAATGAAGGCTCAAGAAAGTTATGGCGTAAGTTACACAAAACAATTCAATTCAATTTATCCAGAACTATCAAAGAAATATAAGATTACCCTATACCCTTTTTTACTAGAAGGTGTTGCATTAAAACCTAAAATGAATCTACCTGATGGTAAACATCCAAATTTAATAGGAGTTAAAGAAATTGCTAATCGTATATATCCTATAATTAAAAAAGAAATTTTTGAAAAATAGTTACATGTTTCGAGCAGTTATACGAACATCTTCTAAATATTCTTGACGCTTTTTATCACTTACAAACGGAACCGCAAAATAACGTCTATAATTAATTTTTCTTATACCACACATATGCAACACCCCTCTTTTTAATCTTCGTATTGGTAAATTTAAAAAGAAAGTTGTAATAGCGAGTCTTGGGGCACCATAAGTACAAAAGATTTTTGCTTTTTTACTATTTAATTTACCTTCAGGATAGCCATAATTCCCAACTAATCTTTTAAATGTGAATGCCCATGGTGGTGCTAGAACTTTGTCAATCCATCCTTCCATTATTGCTGGCATCCTAAAATTCCAAATAGGGGCAATCAATACAATGACATCTGCTTCTTCAATTCGCTTTCTATGGTCTAAAACCACGTTATCAGGAGATTCTCCTCGAAAAATTGGATTAAAATTTTCTTTATACAAGTCAACAATATCAACCTCGTGACCATACTTTTCAGCCTCTTCTTTAAATGTATCTTTTATTGCACAATTAAAAGATTTATCATCATAATGACTGTAAACTACAAAGGCTTTGGACATATTTAATAATTATCCTTTTTTTGTTAATTTTAAACTAAGATTTGCAAAAAATCGCATTTTAATTTTGTGAATAAATGGTAATGGTTTGTTATGCGTGAATTTTTGTATCAAGCTGGATTGTTATTATTTGACGATAAAAAGAATGATCTTAGAGCTTTGCCGAAAACTGTAAGACTTCAAATTTTGGTTGTATTGAGCTTAATGTGGTCTGTAATTTTTACAGTTATGTTTTGGTCGTATAACAAATGGGGATTAGTTCTGACTACGTCCGTTATTGGTCATGTTCTTGTGATTCTCGGAGTTTACTTCACAATGAAATCTTTCCAAAATGCAAGGCAATTTAATTTAAGAAACGATGGTTATCATAATACAACTCGCTCAAGGCAAAACTTATGGGTTGATGGTAAAAAGGTTGAGCTTGATAAAAAAGATCCTGGTGGAGAGCACGAATGAAATTAACGATATTGATGTTATTAATAGCCTTTGGTATTTTTATGCTAGGTTTAAAAGTTACAGGAGACTCACCGGTATCTAGAAAGGCTCCTATTGAAAAATCTAAAGAGACTACAGAAGAAAAATGGCTAAAAGCTAAAGAGTGGTCAAAAAATAGGAATAAATAAAATTTCTATCCTTGCAAGCTTAGTACTAACCACACGATTGGTACCAGAAACAAAACAATTAATCCAAGATAAACAAAAAAATCTTTCATAGTTATTTATTAACAGATTCTTGCTTTAAAATTAATATTAAACCTAAAAGCGCAATTGGTAGTCCTGATAAAAAATAAATATCTGGTTTTACATCTTCAAATATCATCGAAATAATTAACGCTAATATTGGCATAGCAACTCCTATATATCCTCCGGTGGTTGCAGAAGTATTTTCAATAAAACGGATATAGCATAAAAACGAAATAATTGAGCCAAAAATAATTAAATACGTAAGACCAAACATATAACTTAAGTTGGTCACTGGAATATAAAATTCTGATCCTTTTATTATGGCTACAAACAAAGCAACTATGGCTCCATAAATCATAGCAAATGCAACATTCTGTAATAAAGGAATATTAAAATTTCTTTTATTATATATCGCTATTAGATTTCCAATCGACGCAGACAAAGTTGCAAGTAAAGCAAACATTAGACCTAGTGTCGTTCCAGAATTTAAATTGAAGATTAATAAATCATTGTAAAATATAATTGCTATACCTATTATTCCAAATATCGTACCTAAATATGTTAAAAACGTAATTTTTTTTTTAAATATAAACTTTTCACCTAAAATATTAAATATAGTTAATAAACAAAATACTGTTGCAGGAATATTTGATGGTAAGTAAACATTTGAATTATAAAAAAAAATATAATTACCGCTGTACAAAAAAACACCCAAAACAAAAAAGTATACATGATCTTTAAGAGAAAAAATTAATTTTCTTTTTGTCGATGCTACAAAAATTAAAATAATTAAACCTGCTATAATAAAACGAATAAATACTGATATTGTTGGATCAAGATCAATGTTTACTTGCGTTAAACCAATAATACTCCAAGTAGCAGACCAAAAAATTAAAGCGCTAAGGAATAGCAGTAAATTTGATTTTATCATTTTAAGATTTTAGATTAGAGGTGTTAAACCTTTTTTCTTAATAATACTAGAAACTTTTTTTGTTTTCAAAAAATTTAAAAATTTATCTATTTTTTCGATTTTTTCATTTTGCTTTTGATAAGCTAGAGAAAACACAAATCTTTTTTTCATTTGAGTTGGTAATGTGCCAACAAGATTTACTTTATCCTCATAAGGTAATAATTCACTGTATTGCTGAAAACCTAAATCAAAAGTTTTATCTTCTGCAATAATTGAACCAATTCTTTTTCCTTTCACTACATGATAATTTTTTACCTTTAGTTTAGGAAAAATTTTTTGTTTTAAATAAATTCCACTCGCACTCGCTGCGATAGCAATTTTTTTACTTTGTTTTACCAGTTGTACAAATAGAAATGGATTATAATTATATTCAACTTTATTATTTTTTTTCACTGCAAAAGCAATTTCAGAATCAACAATATCAACCTTGGTATAATTTTTAATTAATCTTTTTTTATTAAATTCATTGTAAGCATCAGAAGATAAGCAAATAATATCAAAAACTTGTTTTTGCTTTAAACGCGTAGGTACAGAATTTTTTGCATCCCCAAATGAAGAGCCAAAATAAAGTTTGATACTTTTGTTATTCTTATAACTTTTTAAAATTTCAAATAATGGAGATGCAAATGCTCCAGAAGTAAGAATATTTAAATCATTATTTTTTTTTGGTTTTATATTTGATGTAATATCAATTTTTTTCATAAGCTATTTATAGCCTAATTGAAAATGTTAAAAAAGAGTTTGATCTTTTTGAAAGAGATCTTGTATTAAATTAAAAAAATTAATTAAGTGATTATTTTTTTTCTAACCACTTTTTGTATCCACCGGACATATTTTTTACGTTTTTTACACCCATTTCTTTCATCGTTTTTGTTGAAAGAGTACTTTGTCCACCAGCACCGCAAAATAAAACATATTCTTTATCAGGGTTTTTTTTGAAAAAATCATTCTCCAAAGGACTGCCTTCGGCTAAGTAAAACTCCAATAAACCACGATCAAGGTGTATGGCATTTCCAATAGTTCCTTTTTCAAAAGACTCCTTATCTCTTACATCAATAAATTGAACATTTGGGTCGTTTAATTTCTTTTTCGCAACATCAACGCTAATATTTTCTATTTCGCTTGATACCTTCATTACATCTTCAAATTTTTTCATAGTTTCTCCGTTAGTTTACTTTTGATTGTTTGACAAATCTTATATAAGGTTTTGGAGATTTCCAACCATCTGGAAATAAATTTTTCGCCTCTTCATCTTTAACTGCTGGAACAATAATCACATCATCTCCCTGCTTCCAGTTCGCTGGTGTTGCAACTTTATGCTCTACAGTTAGTTTTAGTGAGTCTATTACTCTTAGTATTTCATCAAAATTTCTTCCTGTAGCCATTGGATAAGTCAATATAAGTTTTATTTTTCTATCCGGTCCAACAATATATACATTTCTTACAGTTTGATTATCAACTGCTGTTCGTCCAGTAGAATCACTTCCACTTTCTGTTGGTAACATCCCATATAGTTTTGATACTCCTAGATCCTTATCACCAATTAAAGGGTAGCTTGGCTTATGACCAGTGACTTCTTGAATATCATTTGACCAGCTTTCGTGATCTTCAACTGGATCAACGCTTAAACCTAAAATCTTTACACCTCTTTTATCAAATTCACTTTTAATACTCTCAAGTGCGCCTAATTCAGTTGTGCAAACTGGAGTAAAGTTTTTAGGATGAGAGAATAGAACTACCCAACTTTTACCTGCCCAGTCATGAAAATCTATTTTTCCCTGTGTTGTTTCTGCACTAAAATTTGGCGCTTCATCATTAATTTTTAAAGTCATATTTTTTTTCCACCTATAAATATTTGAGTTTTTTTTTCAACTACCTGACAACGAAAAAGGAGACCTTATAAGCACTGCCAGGTAGCTTACCGAATTATAATTAATTTAGAATAAAGTCCTAATAATTCAATAGATAGTAATAAAATAAGTCAATTACATCAAAAAATATCAAAATTTTAATAGTAAAATTCTAATTTAATAGTATAAATTAGTAACTTTTTCTATTTTATGAAAGATATAGACAAAAAAATTCTACAAATTCTCCAAGAGAATGGAGAAATATCTATGGAAGATTTAGGATCAAAAGTTAACCTTTCTCCATCGCCTTGCTACAGAAGAGTGAAAAATCTTAAAGATGCAGGATTTATTGAAAGAAATGTTGCAGTTCTGAATAAGCACAAACTTAACCTTGAACGCCCTTATTTTGTTCATGTAAAAACGACCAGTCATAACAAAGAGTGGACAGATCAATTTAAAAAAATTGTCCGGGATACACCTCAAATAGTGGAATGCCACCGTCTTATGGGCGAAGTTGATTATCTTTTAAAAGTAAGATTAAAAAATTCTGAGAATTATAACGAATTTTATTTTGACCTTATTAATAAAATAGATTTTGCTAGTATCAGTGGTTTCCCATCACTAGAAGAATTGAAGGAAACGACAATGCTTCCTCTGGATTACGTATAATTTAGAATTAATGACAAGCAATACCAAATTTTTTTAACCTCCAGTAATTATAAGGCCAAGGTGTCAAAAAGCCTGCTGTAAGCATAAAAGGAATTACCCACCATGTTAATATAGCTCCACCGGTTAAATAATAGTCAGTTAAATTCATAGCAACCTCCATAGAAATCATTGATATAAAACTCATACCAATAGCAACTTTAAACGCTTCTTTAAAATTAAAATTTTGCCTCATAAGAATAATTGTTTCAAGTATGATGCTTGTAATTAGTCCATTGATAATTGCCAATGTCATAATAGCTAAAACTGGCCATGGAATTTGAGTAATTTGAAAAAATAATATTGTTCCAAAATCACCAATTGAACACCCCAGAAGACACCATAAAGTATTTTTTGCGCTTCTTTGCCATGTGTGTTTGCATGTCCAATTAAATTTATTTTGAGTAGCTTCCATTATTTTAAAGGTCTTGAAATCAATTTTATCAAAGATTGCTCGCTATCACCTTCTACACCTATCGGCATTCCTTTGTATCTTTTAAAATTAGACTTGGTTCGAAATATTAAATCCCAAAAACTAAAGATTACACAGTAGTTTGCATCAGTTTCCTTTTGTCTTTTGTGATGATGGACCCAGTGAATTGAAGGTGTAACTATAATAAATGATAATATTTTTTCAAACTTAGATGGTAGTTTTATATTTGAATGGTGAAAAGCAGATGAAGTTAATACGATGGTCTCGATTAAAATTAAATTTAATAAAGAAATGTTGAACATAATTATAACTATACATCTCACAATTGTACTTAGTATTACTTCTCCAAAATGAAATCTTATTCCAGAAGATACATCTAATGTTTCATCAAGGTGATGGACATGATGAAATCTCCATAAAAAAGGTATCTCATGGTTTGCGCGATGCCAAAAATATAAAAAAACGTCATAGATAATTAAATGAAATAAAAATTGAGTAATTATATTTTCGATAATAAAAAAATTATGAAGATTTAAAGACGTAGCCGTAATGGTTATTGGCAATATCAGTATTGGTGTAAGCCCAATATTAAGTAACCAAAAAAATATATTTTTAATTGTTCTTTTTATTTTTATTTTAAATTTTATAATCTCTTTAGGAAAAATGTTTTCAAATAAAACAAAAATTAAAAGCGCTGTACCAACTAAAATTATTTTAAAATTTAAAAATTCTGTCATTTTTTACTCATTTCCCACAAAGCTGAGTTACCGTTGGATAATAAATAAATCTTACCTTTTGGACCAATTTTAATATCTCGTATCCTACCAATTTTACTTTTAAATAATATTTTTTCATCTCCAATACTATCAGCATTTAAAAATTTAAGTTTTCTTAACGTTTGATCTTTTAAAGACGTAACTAAGATGTGGTTATTCCATTCAGGAAATTCAAGACCTTTATAAATTTGAACAGCACTTACAGCAATTGAAGGTGTCCACGTATAAAGAGTTTTTGTAAATCGTTTATCCCATTTCTGAGTCTCCCCACACTTTGTAAGATTGTAATTTTGTCCTCCCCAACACCAAATCTCCCAACCATAATTCTCACCAAATTTTACCTCTCCAAAAAAATCACCTCCTCTTGCACCATGATTTGAAATGTAAACCTTGTTATTTGATGGTGACAATGTCATGCCTTGCGGGTTTCTAACACCAATTTGATAAATCTCTGATAACCACTCATCTTCCCCTTTATATTTTGGGTTATCTTTAGGACTTGATCCATCTAAATTAATTCTAATAATACTACCTGGATGTTTCGTAACATCTTGAGCAATGTTTCCTCCTCCTCTCTCGCCAGCACTTGCAAATAAATATTTATTATCTTGAATTACCATTCTACAACCAAAATGATATCCTGAATTAATTGGGGGATTTGCTTGAAAAATATTTTTAAAATTTAAATTCTTTCTTGAATACTTTGCTTTAGCAATCGATGTGCTAGTTTTTCCTGAATTCCTATCCTCTGTGTAACAAATATAAATATCTTCTTTATTTTTTAAAATTTCTAGCAATCCTCCTTGTCCATCAACCTTATAATTTAAATTATGTTGAACTATTTGTTTTAACCCGCTTTGAATATTAATAAGCTGAATTTGTCCCTCTTTGTCACTTACTAAAACTTCTTTTTCACTAATAAATGTTAAACTCCATGGATTATTTAAATCTGTAATTTTTTTTAACTTGAATACTTCATTTGATGATACAGGTGATATGAAGAATAAAAATATTATTATTTTAAAAAATTTCATGAATTACTATTACCAAAGAATACATTTTTTTGGAATTCAACTAATTCTTTTTATGATATGTGACTTTTAATTTAATATAAACACATTTATAAAGCTTTTATGACACCATATTTCTCAAAAATAAAAGATAATAGAATTTTTCAATTTTGTGTTGTCAACATTATAATATTAAATGCGGTTCTGATTGGTGCCACAACTTATAACTTAGACCCACTATTTTTAGAAATAATTAATTATTTAGACTATGGGATAACTGTATTTTTTGTTGTTGAGATTTTGATTAGATTTATTGGTGAGCAAAAAAAGTCCGATTTTTTTAAAAGTGGTTGGAATATATTTGATACTATAATTGTTGCAATCTCATTAGTACCTATTCCAAATAACTCAAGTTTCTTAGTTTTGAGATTACTTAGAGTATTTAGAGTATTAAGACTAATATCGGTAATACCAGAATTAAAGCAAATTATTGAGGCTATATTGCAATCAATTAGAAGAGTTTTTTTTGTAAGTCTGCTTTTATTTATTATCTTATATATTTATGCAACAATGGGAGCGATTTTATTTTCCGAAGATGATTCATCTCGATGGGGTGACCTAGGAATTTCTTTAATTACACTTTTCCAAGTTTTAACTTTATCATCTTGGGAAACCGTAATGCTTCCATTGCAAGAAATTTACTGGTGGTCGTGGATATATTTTTTTAGTTTTATTATTATTTGTGCAATCACTATTCTAAATTTGGTAATTGCAATTTTGGTAGATGTTGTAATTCAAAAGAAATTGTAGTTTTTTAAATAAATATTATTAATAAATAAATTGAAATACCCGTAATAACCGTAAAAAAAATGTTTTTAAAGATTATACTTACAATTACAGCAGCCACAAAAGCAAGAACTTCATTCGAGTAAAATATTAACGAATTATCCTCATAAAAAACAGCAGGAAAAATTAAAGATGGAAATACTGCTGATGGAACATATGATAAAACTTTTTTTGTTGTTTCGCTGTATGTTTTTGTATTAGCATATGCAGTCACCAAATATCTTGATAGGAAAGTTAAAACCCCAATTATAATTGTGTAAGTCCAAATGTTCATTTTAAAATTTTCTTAAATTTTTTATTTATAACATAAGCTAATATTATACCTGCAATAGCCGAAACAATTACATATGCCTTGAGCGGTAGGTTATAAAAAATCAATGAACATATCGCTGACATTAAAATAACTAAAAAGTGATCAAGTTTTCCAAGATCTTTTGCAATTAATGCCAAAAAAGTAATTGCTACAAAAAAATTAAGACTTAATTGATCGCTTACAATACCGCCAAGCCATATTCCAATTAGGTTTGATAACTGCCATATTGTCCATACAGTGAGCCCAGATCCTAACATATGATAATGAGAAAATTTATTTTTGTAATTTTTTTTTAAATATTCATTTGAGACAGCAAAACATTGGTCAGTCAAAAAAAAACTTAAGATAAGTTTCCATGGGCTATTTTTTTTTTCAATATATCTTGAAAAGACTGCACCATACAAAATATTTCTTGAATTATTCATTATTACAGAACCAAAGATAACCCAAGGAACTGCTCCTGCAGTCAATAAAGTAATGAAGATTAGTTGTGATCCACCAGCAAAAATTATAAGTGATGTTCCTATTGCAAAGGATGATGAAAACCCTAACTCTATACATAAAACAGCATAAAAAATTCCAAATAATACAACTGGAATATTAAGAGGTAATACGTCTTTAATCCCTTGAAAAAAAATTTTTTTTCTATTCATACTCGTAGAAATAGATTGATACATCTAATAGATTAAATATTAAAGAGGGATGTGCGGTCGCTATTCAATTACAAAAGTAGTAAAAAAAACAAAAAATATTGTTCAAAATAATGAAGGTGTCGAGAACTCAGATAATTATAATGCATATCCAACCCAGCAGCTTCCAATAGTAAAAAAAGATGAAGATAGTTTGACTTTGACAAATTATCATTGGGGATTGGTTCCAAAATGGTCTGAAAAAATGACAGATTTTAGACCTCTTAATAATGCTAGGTTAGAAACATTAATGGAAAAAAGAACTTTTAGTGGTTTAATCAAAAGTCAAAGGTGTTTGGTCCCTGCAGATGGATATTACGAGTGGAGAAAAAATGAAGAAGGTAAAAAATTTCCTTACTTTTTTAAGCGTGAACATAATGAAACACTCTTTCTCGCTGGTCTTTATCAAAAAAATAATAATTTAGAATTTTCTATTATAACGACAACAGCTAAAGGCGAAATTTCAGATATTCATCATCGTATGCCAGTCATTTTAAAAGAAGAAGAAATAAAAAATTATTTGGACTCAAAAGACCCAATGACATTTTTAAAAAGTCATCAAAACCCAGAAATAGTGTTTTATGAGGTAGGAAGAGATGTCAATAATCCATCAAACAATCATATTGGACTTTTAGATCCTGCATAAAAAAACTCCGCTAATAACCGTTCTGAAGAACAGCTAATGCGGAGCTTTAGTTGCCGTGTGATTTAAGCACTACTCCCACAGCGTACTTAGAGGCGTCGAAGTGCTACCTTCCCTCTACTTTCACCACCAAGCAATTAGCCTAAGCCTCCTTCTTGATGAGTGCTGAGAACTTACGCCCTCAGTTAATTTCAACATATCCTTAACGTAATCAAAAGGGTATCTCCGTGTGGTTGATTCTGCGCATGGTCTGTGAAAAGTGTGGATTATTTTTTTCTCCTAAAATCCCAGGGATATTGAAAATCCATTGACCACAAACCTAACTTATTTTTTTTTGCAAAATTTTCGTCTTCTACAAATTTCTTAGAATATCTACGGTAAGCAAAAGCATAGCCGTTTTTAACCAGAAACTTTGATAAGCTCTCATCATTAACGTAACATTCTGCCACTACTCTTTTGTAACGATCAATTGCTACTTTTTTACAATTAACCTTTTTATCTCCAATTTTTTCAATTAACTTTTGCTTTGATAGCTCTCCACATTTAACGTTTTTATTATTTTCTTTGCAAATTTGTGAAATTTCTGGAGCATCGATGCCATGAAAACGGTATTTTACTTTCGCAATGTGAATTGTATCTCCATCTAATATTTTAATATTTTGGGCATGAAGTGTTGAGCATATAAAAAAAAGTAACAAAAAATGCTTCATTTAAAAAACTATATATTTTTTTTTATTTAACTTTGACTGACATCTCATTATTTGTTTCTTGTATTTCTTGGCAGTTCTTGCAACTGTTTTTGCATAAGGAATTGACTCTGGCCTAAGCTGCTTAGTCCAACCATTATAATAATATAGATATTGTTTAAAATAATTTGTTTTTGATACTTTCATTTTTCTATAAGTTTGGTCAACATACCAGCCAACAAAATCAGACGCATCTTTGAATAACACTCTTGTAACATACTTTTTGCCAGTACTTTTTTTATAGGTTTCCCAAGTATCCTCAATAGCTTGCGAATAACCTAGTGAGCTAGATTTTCTTTTCCAAGGAATAACTTTAAATAATTTTGTTCTTTCTGGTCTCGCAAGCCAATCATATCCACTTTCCTTTCTAATAATTGCCATTTGTAATTCAATAGGAGCGCCCCACTTTCTTTCAGTAGCTTTTGCAAATTTGTACCAAAGATATTTTTCATTAAAAATTGCGCATGCATTTACTGTATTTTTTGGTACCGAACTACAACTTAGAACAAAAAAAAGGAAAAAAAGTAAAAAAAATTTTTTTAAGTGATTCATTAAATGTTATAATAAAATACAATTATAATCAGTAAAGAAAATGATTAAAAATTTTGGATTTAAATTTGATAATACATATGTTGATTTGCCTGAAATTATGGCAACAAAACTGCCTCCAGTTGCAGTAAAAAAACCAAAATTAGTTGTTCTTAATCAAACACTAGCTGACTCTTTAGGATTAGACTTTTCTGAAAATACAGATGAATTAAATGCGGAAATATTATCAGGTAACAAATTAATTGAAGGATCTTGCCCACTTGCACAAGCTTATTGTGGCCATCAGTTTGGTCACTTTGTTATGTTGGGAGATGGACGTGCAATTTTATTAGGAGAGCATCTAGATCCAAAACAACAGCGTTGGGATATTCAATTAAAGGGTTCTGGCAGAACGCCTTATTCTAGAGGAGGTGATGGTCGTGCTGCATTAGGTCCAATGCTAAGAGAGTACATTATTAGTGAGGCCATACATTTTTTAAATATTCCAACCACAAGAAGTTTAGCTGTTGTTACAACGGGTGAGGATGTTTTAAGAGAAACAAATTTAAAAGGGGCGGTGTTGACTCGTGTAGCCTCTTCTCATTTAAGAGTAGGAACTTTCCAATACATTGCAGCAAAGCAAGATATTTCTGCTCTAAAAACTTTGGTAGATTATGCAATTCAAAGACATTACCCAGAATTAATTAATGCAGAAAATAAAGCTATTGCACTTTTTAGTGCTGTAATGACAAGGCAAATTAATCTTATTGTAAATTGGATGAGAGTTTCTTTTATTCATGGCGTGATGAATACGGATAATATGTCAATTTCTGGCGAGAGTATTGATTATGGCCCATGTGCATTTATGGATCACTATGATACTAAAACTGTTTTTAGTTCCATTGATCATTATGGTCGTTACGCTTATGGAAGCCAGCCTGTAATTGGCCAGTGGAATTTAGCAAGATTTATCGAAAGCTTGTTTCCACTTATAGATCGAGATGGAAAAAAAGCTGAGAAAATTGCAAACGATTTAATAGCAAATTACGAAGATTTATTTGCCAATGCATTTCATAAGATGATGAAAAATAAACTCGGCATGATTTCAGATGAAGATCAAGATAAACGTATGATGACCGACCTATTTAAATTAATGCACAAAAACCAAGCTGACTACACTAATACCTTTAGATATTTAATTAATGGAAAATTTCCTCAAGAAAAATTACTAAATGATCCTGATTTTATTATCTGGGAAGCTGAATGGAAAAAAAGATTATCAAAAAATCAAAATAGTGAGGATGCTTATAAGTTAATGATTAAATATAACCCAGTGTTTATTCCAAGAAATCATAAAGTTGAAGAAGCTTTATTTGAAGCAGAAAAGGGAAATTTTTCTAAGTTTTTGTTACTATGTAAAATTATAAAAAAACCATATGATGAGGATCTTAATCAAGAAGATTATACAAAGCCAGCACCAGCCTCTAATCGTGTGTATAAAACTTATTGTGGAACCTAATTTATATTTATAAACTAACTTATGAGCATTAAAAAAATTAATCAAACACGTAGAAAGCTGACCAAGTTTATTAATAAAATTAATCAAGCTAATAAGAAAAAAAAGGTTAATAAAAAATGAGTGAACAAATTATCATGAATTTAGTTTCTTTGGTTTTGGGTGTAATGTTGTTTTTTTCTTTTGTTTTAGCACCAATGATATTCAAAGTTTTGCCGCCAGATAATGCGAGTGTTTTCGTTCGGGCAATTTTTCCTTATTATTATTTAGTAAACCTTTTAATACTAAGTATCATTTCTTTTTTTTACATTTATTATCAAACTTTTGTTTTAGATTTTTATTTAATTCTAATTTCCGCATTACTTTTCTTTTTTAATCTAATTTATCTCATGCCTAAAATTAACAAATATAAAGATCAACAAAACGAAAAAGCATTTAAAATTTCTCATTTACTCTCAGTAATTATTAACTTCATACAGCTGATTGCGCTAGGTATTGTATTATTATAATAAGTAAACCTTTAGAAAATTAAGCAATTCGGTTTTTAAAATTATTTAATATATTTTCAACTTTTTTATAATTTCCAGATATTGAATTCTGGGTATCAATATAATATTGATCAAGCTTGTTCATATCGTAATTTATTTCCTCAAAAATTTTTATTGCCTCATCATGATTACGCTTTAGCTCAAAGGCCAAACCTTTTAATTTTGCGTCATTGCTTTCATCGGCTATTTGTTTTGAAATTAAGCTTGCCTTTTTAAGTAATGCAAAAGCTTCTTCTTCTTTCTTTACATTTTTCTTTTTGAAAATATTTAGAAATGAAAACATTAATTTACACTATATTGATTTGTCAAAATTTTAAACCGATTTAGATTTAAAATTATTAGTCCATAATTTATCTAATATGTAATACCAAAAACCGTTGATAGTAGGCTCTACCAAGGCCACTAAACCAGCCTCAAATAAACTTGCACCTGTTAAAATAGATACAACTGTCATCGCAATGATTACATGACCAATGGTATAGACTAACGCTCTTCCAACGCTAGTACCTGCAATAACGTTAAAAATTCCTTTTTTAAATTCTGTCATAAAGTTTAGCCTTGGCTAAACTTATTACTTGCGTCCAACAATTGCAAGTGCTAATCAGAATTTGTTTAGTAAAAATTATGAAAACAACTAGATCTAGTAGCCCTCAAAACTTTATAACTACAAAAAATAGGAAAAGCATCGAGCTTTTTGAAGACTACGTTGAAGCAATCAATGAAATTCTCTTAAAAAAAGGTTCAGTTAAAAATGTAGATCTTTGTAAATACTTTGGTGTTTCTAACGCAACCGTGAGTAAAAATATCCGAAGGTTAATAAAAGAAGAATTGGTCAAAAGTGAAAAATATAAAAATATTTTTTTAACAAAAAATGGAAAAACGTTAGCAGAAAAATCAAACACTAGGCATGAAATTCTCTACAAGTTTTTAACAAAACTCGGTGTGCCAAATAAAATAGCTGAAGTTGACTCTGAAGGTATGGAACATCATATAAGCAAAGAAACTCTCAATATTATGAAAAAGTTTAATAATTCTAATTAATTACACTATATTGATAACCAAACCACTTAATTAAACCGCTAGCTGCAGGTAGTGTGCAATTTACTCTTCCGCGTCTCTTTTTAAATGGCAGATCAAATATTAATTCAATTTCACTTGAACTCACAAAATTTATCTTTGTATTTCTCCAACTGCCTCCGGAGTTATCAAAACAATTAATACCTTTCACATTTTCATTAAATGTTAATTTTAAATTTGATGGATTATTAGATGAGTTTAAGAGTATAGTTTTGGGCTCGTAGGATTTTAAATTAAATGCTCTTGATCTTAAAATATTTTTAAAACGTTTAGGTTTCCCATAGTTTTCATTTAAACTAAATCTTGGAAGATAATAAATGTTTTCATTTTGACTTATTACACCCGAGTGCTGACCGAAGATAATTTTATAATTAAATTTTTTAATTAGATTAATTAAATCTTCGCTCGTTTCTCCAAAGGTATGCGCATATAAATCTGGAATAAACTTTAATTCTTTTAAATAGTCTTGATGTGATTTTTCTATATCTTTTTTTACTTCGTCAAGCTTCATATCAACAAAATACTCATGGCTCCAAGAGTGTCCTCCAATGGTCACTAAACCAGAGTCTCTTAGTTCTCTGATTTGGTCCCATGTCATATAGTTTGGATGATTACTGTTGATCTCCCTTGTGTTAACAAAAATAATAAAAGGAATTTTTTTTTCTTTTAGTAAAGGCCAGGCATTTTGATAAAAGCTTTTAAAAGAATCATCAACCGTCAACAAGATATGCCTTTGTTCAAATTTTTTTCCTTCTAATATATGTTTTTTAAATTTTGATGGTTCTATAAATTTTAATCCACTTTCCTCAATTGCTTTTAAGTGTTGTTTAAACATTTCAATCGAGACATTTGTACTTGGATATTTTCCTTCACCTACACGATGGTACATTAGAGATATAACTCCAAGTTCCTCTGAGATAGATTGAAATGGGTATGAAATTATTATTAAAAAAATAATTAATTTTTTCATTTTATTAATTCGTAATTCTTAAGTTTATAGTCCCATTTTCCCTTTTTATGAAGAACTTGATGAACAATCATTTTTGTCTTCTCATCAAACCAGACTTGAGTATTTAATTTTTTTCCCTTTATATCATATAATGATGTATTGAAATCTTTATTCATAAATTTAAAGTTGTCTCTTTTAATGAATTTAACTTTTTGATCTAGCACTCTACAAGTAATACCTGAAACCTGTTTTGATACAGTCAAAATTTCATGATTCCAATAGGAGGATATTCGAAATGGTACATCAATGATGCCTTCATAATTTGTTCCAGAAACTTTATATATTGAATTTTTCAAACTAATTTTGCAAAATTTAGCTTTTCCATTATCGTTAGTTTTTGACTCAAATGTTACTAATTTACCTTGAGAATTATATCTCTCTATACCTTGTGAATTATATTTGTAAAAATTTATGCCAAACTTCTTAAGCTTAAAATTAATAACATTTGTTACCTTCAAATCTCCATTCTCAGACCAATCAAAATCAATATGGTGATAACCAACATAATTTCCGTTTCTATTAATATCAAATTGAAGATTGCTTAAATTTGAGTAATGCGAGATATGAGCAAAACAATTAGATGTTTTTAAAAGTACAATAAATAAAAGAATATGTTTTTTCATTATATATTGTTTATCTTGTATTGGTAATGCATCAAAGTAAAAAGGTTTTATACAAATGCAATTAGGTATTTATTTTAAATTATTTGAGGTTATCTTTCCTGTGTTTCTGGTGATTGGAATAGGTTACTGGTTTGGAAAAAAAAATCCAAATTTCAAAAGCGATATTATAACCAACTTTGCAGGAAAAATAGGTGTACCAGCACTTTTATTTTATTCATTAGCTGCATCTAATACACTTGATTTTTCTACTTTTATTCAATTTGGACTGCTTACTTTCATTTTTGTTGGTTGCTTTTCGATTATAGGAATTATCGTTTTAAAATTACTTAAAAGAGACCAGGTGACAGAACTTGGTCCACTGATACTTCCTAATACCGGTAATTTAGGACTTCCTATTTGTTTGTTTGCATATGGTGACAAAGGTTTTTCAATTGCAAGCTCAATAGCAGCAGTTATTATGCTTCTCCATTTTACGTTAGGTATTTTTATTGCAAGTAAAAAATTTAGTTTAAGACCTCTTATTGAATCAATTCCAATGCACTCACTGCTTATTTCAGGTGTCATGCTCTATTTTAATATAAAACCACCTGTATTTTTGGTTAATACAACTATGTTATTGAGTTACTCTACAATTTTTTTAATCCTTGCATCTCTTGGTATTGCATTAAGTAACTTAGAAACGAAAAATTTCAAATCTAATTCAGTTATTTCAATTGTAAGATTAATAAGTGGACCAGTAATAGCATTATTAATTATATATAGCTTTGGTTTAAAAAGTTATGAAGCTGGTGTTTTATTCATTTGTGCTTCTATGCCATCTGCGATACTTAATTTTTTATTGGCAAAAATGTACTCAAAGAAAATTCATTCAGATAATATCGCGTCAGTCATAGTAATTTCAACAACACTTTCTTTCGTGACAATTCCGCTTGTTGTATTTTATGCTCTGAGGTATTTTAATTAATTATTTTTTAGGTTCTGATTTGGGCACAGTTTTTTTAGGTGCTTCACTCGTTCTTTCTCTGAGATATTTGCCAACATTTCCCCTGTTGTAAGTAAATAAATATGGGTCCTGTCTAACTAATCCAGCACAATAAGCTGTAACATCGTTTGTTTGAATTCCATTAGCTTTGATGTCTTTTTTGCAATTATTTAGGTACCTTACGTCTCTATATTGCTCTTCAATTTGTAAACCTAAAAATAACGATAAGACAAGAGCTATAATAAATAATAAAATATTTGTGCCTCTCATAATTGTTTTCTTGGTAAATGGTATTTTGATGTAAGTCAATTTAATTGGGGTGATAGAATCACCCCAATTTAAATATGATAATCAAATACCTTTTTGATTAGGATTAATTACGTTATCTTTCGCTCGTGGACGACTATTTCGCTCACGAAATGTTTTTCGAATTTGACGTAAGGCATTTGCGCCAGTGTTGCTGACTTTACGCAACAATTGGAAATCCCTATAAAACATAGACCCTCCTTATTATAAAAAATTGTTACGCCTTTTAACTCATGGCTATGAGTCACTTTTTAACCATGTGATATGGTTTAATTTTATGCATAACAGCTATGCATAATACACATAGTATATTTTTGTGTCTTCTTTTCAAGCTTAAAAAAGGGTATCTTAAATAGAAATTTTAATTATGAGTCACTGCGAAAAAGTTGATGGAATTCAACAACCTGACAAAGAAACAGAGGGTTACGTTTTTAATCACATGATGCTTAGGATCAAAGATCCAAAACGTTCTTTGGATTTTTACTCAAAAGTCATGGGTATGAGAATGGTAAAAAAATTAGATTTTCCTTCGATGAAATTTTCTTTATATTTTTTAGGCAACCTCTCTGATGAAGAAGTTAAAAATGCTCCAACTGATAGCTACGAAAGAACGATATGGGCATTTCGACAAAAGGGTCTTTTAGAACTAACGCATAATTGGGGCGCAGAAAACGATGATAATGTAAAATTTCATGATGGTAACGCTGAACCAAAAGGATTTGGGCACATTTGTTTTTCTGTACCTGATGTTTATGCAGCATGTAAAAGGTTTGAAAAATATAAAATGGAATTTGTTAAAAAAGCCGATGACGGTTCGATGAAGCCTTTAGCTTTTGTAAAAGATCCTGATGGTTACTGGATTGAAATCATTGAAGCTAGAGCAACTGCAAACATTGCTAAAGAACTAGGTAAAATCTAATTTATTAAAAGTTACAATTTATACTAGAAAAAGCAAATATTTTATAAAACTTAATTTTGCTATGCATCACATAATCTTGCTATGCATCACATAATCAATTATTTGATGGGATCAATGGTTGAGATCGATAGCTCATTTTGCTAATATTTCATTAACAAATTTGGGGGAGGCTTGAAGTTATTTTTAGTCACATTGATAATCTTATTATCAACTCAGATCACTAAAGCTGAGATTAATCAATTGTTCATTAAAAATTGTGCAACTTGTCATTCAGTTCAAAAAGGAGATAAAACTTTAAGAGCTGGACCAAATTTATGGGGAGTGTTCGGTCGAAAGGCTGCAGCACAAAAAGATTACACCATGTATTCAGAGGCAATCAAAAAATCAGGGTTAATATGGAATGACCAAAATCTTGATAAGTGGCTAACAAATTCGGGAGGATTTATGCCAGGTACGAATATGTATTATATGCAAGCTGATGCAAGTGTAAGAAAAACAATAATCGATTACTTAAAAACACTTAAGTAGTCAAAATCTGGGGGAGAAAATAATGCGTGTATTGAAAAAACAAGCAATATCACGACGTTCCTTTCTTAAAGGAAGTACAGTTACTGCTCTTGGTTTAACAGTTATGGGTCCAACAATATTTGGAAAAAATAATGCTTGGTCTGCAACTTTTAAAAATATAAGCGCAGATGACGGTGCTACTCTAGTTCAGATGGCAAGAGACATCTATCCTCATGATCATTTAGCAGATAAATATTATGCTGCTGTGATTTCAGGTTATGATAAAGCCGCTGGAAAAGATAAATCTTTGAAAGGGATGATAGGAAAAGAATTAAAAAAAATTAATTCTGCTTCTATGAAAAAATATAAAAATAACTACCGTATGATCAATCGTGAAGTTGAAAGGGTAGATATCTTAAAAGCTAACACCAAGTCACCTCTATTTGCGAAAGTGAGAGGAGATCTTGTCGTTGGTCTTTATAATAATAAAGAAGTTTGGCCTAAATTCGGTTACGAAGGTGAGTCTGCTTCTAAAGGTGGATATCTAAACAGAGGCTACAACGATATCGACTGGTTAGATAAAGTTTAGGAGGACATCATGGCAAAATTTTCTAAAAGCGATAATAGCGTTGCTGTTATAATTGGGTCTGGTGCTGGTGGCGGAGTTCTTGGAATGGAACTTGCTTTAAAAGGAATTAAAACAGTAATCCTTGAAGCAGGTGGACGTCACAATCCCCAAGACTTTGTTAATGACGAGTGGGCATCATTTGGTCAGATTAGTTGGTTAGATAAAAGGACAACATCAGGTGACTGGAGAGTTGCAAGAGACTTTTCAGGATTACCTTCATGGATCGTCAAAGCCGTTGGAGGTTCTACTCTACACTGGGCTGGAGCAAGCTTAAGATTCCAACCACATGAGTGGAAAGTAAAAACTGAATACGGAAATATTAAAGGCGCGTCACTTGAAGATTGGCCTATTGACCATAAAGAAATGGACAAATGGTATACCAAAGCCGAAAATCACATGGGTACGTTAGGTACCGGTGGAAGAGAACGACTACCAGGAAATAATAACTACAAGGTATTCGAAGCTGGTGCGAAAAGAATGGGCTATAAAGATTTTCACACTGGTAATATGTCTATTAACTCTAAGCCTTATGACGGTAGAATAGCGTGTCAACAAATTGGTTTCTGTTTCCAAGGATGTAAATCTGGTGCAAAATGGTCATCAGGTTATGTTTCAATTCCTAAAGGAGAAGCAACCGGTAAACTTGAAGTAAGAACTCATGCTCAGGTATTAAAAATAGAGCATGGTAAAGACGGAAAAGTTAACGGTGTTGTTTACGCTGATAAGAAAGGAACTATCCATAAACAAAGAGCTAGAATTGTATGTGTAGCTGGTAACTCGATTGAGTCTCCAAGACTACTTTTAAATTCTGAGTCTAATATGTTTAAAAATGGATTAGCTAACTCTTCTGGTCAGGTAGGCAGAAACTATATGCGTCATATGACAGCTAGTACGTATGCAATCTTTGAAAGACCTGTATACTTCTATAGAGGAACTACAATGGCCGGTATCGTCACTGATGAGTCACGTAACGATCCTAGCAGAGGATTTGTAGGTGGTTACGAGTTAGAAACATTGGCATTAGGTTTGCCTTTCATGGCTGCATTCTTAGATCCAGGACAATGGGGAAGAGAATTTACTGCTTCAATGGATCAATATGATCACATGGCAGGGCTTTGGATTGTAGGTGAAGATATGCCTCAAGCATCTAACAGGGTAACGCTTCACAAAAAATTTAAAGATAAGTTTGGTATGCCGACTCCTAATGTGCATTTCTCAGACCATGAAAATGATATTAAAATGAGAAATCATGCTTGGAAGCAATCAACAGCTCTTTATGAGTCAGTTGGTGCAACAAAGGTAATCCAAACCCCTCCTTATCCATCTACTCATAACTTGGGTACTAATAGAATGAGTGCAAAAGCAAGAGATGGAGTAGTAAACAAACATGGTCAAAGTTGGGATGTAAAAAATCTGTTCATCTCAGATGGAAGCCAATTTACTACTGGAGCTGCAGAAAATCCTACTTTAACAATTGTAGCATTAGCAATGAGACAAGCAGAGTATATTGCTAAACAAATGTCTTCTAAGGCAATCTAATTGTTAGGTTATTTTATTAAAAAAGGCCCCTTAGCTGGGGCCTTTTTTTTATGCTCAATATTATTATCGAACTGTTCTTCAATTCCTAAAGATAATTCAAATAATTTCAGCAAAAGTCAAAAAGCAAATGTTGAAATTTTTACTGTAAGAGATTTTTTTACCCAAGGAATTCATCAACTCTATATAGATGTTTTTAATAAAAATGAAGATGTGACTATAGGTGGTATGACTTTATATATCTTCGATAAAAACTGCGACGAAGTAAAAGACAATGATACCTCAAAAAATACTATAAAATCTAAACCAGTCTTTATAGGTCCATTTAAAAATGGTGTAATCACTTTTCATCCTGGAAAAAGGTTAAAGTGTTATCTTGTGAAAAACTTTCATAAATATTAAAAAGATTATGTGGTAAAAAAAAAAATGTTTTTTATTTTTAAGATTCTATTGTCAGCGATCGTTATCGCTGGTGCCAGTTGGCTGTCAGGTAAATATCCAAAGCTTGCGGGTTTTATAATCGCACTCCCGCTTGCAACTTTAATTGCATTAGTTTTATCTTACACAGAGCACAAAAATGCTGAAACCACTGTTACCTTTGCAAAGAGTATATTGATTGGCGTTCCAGCCTCTTATTTTTTCTTTATACCTTTCTTTTTTGCAAAAAGTTTAAATATGAACTTTTGGTTAATATATTCCTCTGGTTTAGCATTATTAGTAGTTGCTTTTTTCGTACATAAATACATTGTATCTTTTTTTTAGTTTTAAGCCGTAGCAACTCTTTTTATAGGACTCTCATTAATAGGTAGATGCATTAATGTTGCAAAAAATGACAACAAGATTGAAAGATACCAGGCATAATCATAACTACCATAATTATCATAAAAATAACCACCAAGATAAGCTCCTGAAAAAGATCCAAGTTGATGACTTAAAAATACAATACCCGATAACATAGCTAAATATTTAGTACCAAAAACTTGTGCAACAATTCCAAATGTTGCAGGGATAGTCGCTAACCATAAAAAACCAAAGCAAATACCAAAAGAAATTGCTAATATATTGGAGGCTGGTAGCATTAAAAATAAAATAATAATTATTCCTCTTAAAAAATATAAACCGCTCAAAAGGATTTTTTTTGAATATTTGTCCGCCAAATATCCCATCGTTAAAGTACCAAAGATATTAAATAGTCCTATTAAAGATAAAATTGCTGCACCAGTCCATCCATCTAGACCTCTTTCAACCACATACTTTGGAACATGAGTTGCAATTAATGTAATTTGAAAACCACAAACAAAAAAACCTGCCATTAAAAATAAGTAACTTTTATAACCAAAAGCTTCTCTAAATGCCTCTGTTAATGACTGGTTTACTTCTTCTGATCCCTGACTAACTTTGTTTGAGTCCGGTTCTTTTAAAAATATCGACAGAGCTCCAGCAATTAATAATATAAAAACAAAAATATTAAGTATATTCCCCCAATTATATGTGCCAAATAATGTATTAGATATTATTGGGTATATGAACATGCCAACACTAGCGGAGGCAGTAACGAAGCCTGCTGCTTTAGCTCGATTATGGTTTGGAAAATGCTTTGCTACTGTTGGTACAATTATTGGAGCTGCAGCACCACCTAAACCTATGCCCACTAAAATACCAAGGTTTATTTGAAATAATAGTCCCTGACTGTTTAAATTACCTAATGAATAAATACCAAAAGCATAAGTAATGAGTGCGAGTAGTACAACTTTATTTGACCCATATTTGTCAGCAATAATACCAAAAATTGTTGCAAAAATCCCCCAAACTATTGCTTGAACTCCAATTGCAAGCCCGAAGTACGTGCTCGTAATATTTAAATCCGTTTCGAAAAACTGAAAAAATAAACCATAAGTTTGACGTATTCCCATTGATACAGAAACAACGAAACAACCTATTATTAAAGTATACAATGCTACTTTACTATTAAAAAACTTATTATCAGTCATCTAGGATGGACACTGTATCATTTAAGAAAATTTGTCCAGAAGTTATTGGTTTTAAATAAATTCCAAAATCAATATGACTATAAGTTTCGTTCAATTTCTGCGGTAGATTGATATCTGTAATTCTTGAACGATATGGAAAATTAGTTGCTTTACATCTTGGTGTATTACAAAACACATTTAATACAACATTGCCAATTTTAATTTTCTTTTTTACAAGTTCCAACTCTTGCATAGCGGGTAGCCCATCAATTACAATATTTGCTCTAAAACGTTCGTGATCAACTTTGAGTCCTGATTTAGCCTCAAAATCTCTAAGACTTTCTAGATTTATTAAAGATATAACATTATCATTAATCATATCAAAGAAAGGTGAGCTTGGATTATATAAAAAAAAAATATTTTTGTCCTTTAATCCATCTTCTTCTTTTTTAATTTCAAATGGAACCTTTTGTAGGTTTAAAAAGTTAAAATCTTTAATGGCAATTAACTCCTTACATTCTTTATAAATTATCAGTTGATCATCTTTGAATGTAACTTGGTAGCTGTTTAATAAAGGAGTGTTTTTAACACTCAAATAACTTTGGTTATTTCTTAAATATTGTTTATTTTGAAACTTAATTGCCTCTTGCTCAGTTTTATTTCTTACAAAAGCAAAAATTCTGTCGTTTTTAATACCTTTGTCCTTTAGTATATTGAGCTTATTATCCTCAATAAAATTGAATGATTTTACTGGTGAGTAATAAAATTTTTTTATTTGAATATTTTGAAACATTCTGATCTATTATGATCATGCCAGAACATATGCAAAGTTACAACCAATCTATATTTTCAAATCTCTCGCAAGGAGAAATGATACAAATAGTAACCATAACTTTGATCTTAATATATCTCATATTTATCTTGCTAAGAAAAAAATGATAAACTTTCGATCTATTAAAGAGCAGATTATTAAATATAAAAAAGAAATTCTTTTTACAGTTGCAATGGCCATGATTTGTTTTTCAATTGCCTTATGGGCTATAGGCGTAAATATAATTAAATATCATAATATACTCGGTTCATTTTAATATTCTTAAAACGCATACTAGATATGTTGATAATAGAATTATGTATAAGATGCATAAGTGATAATTATCTTTGTGGGTTTAAAAAAAATTTAACGAAAGGGAGAAAATTCATGAAAATTTTAAAAACCTTTATAGCTTTTGTCACCTTGTTTATCTTAGGTAGCTCGTTGGCAACTGCTGACACAACAATAAGTAAAGAAGGTCAGTATATATTTAATACCTTGGCATTTTATTTAGGTGGTGTTTTGGTAGCTTTCATGGCTGCAGGATTTTGTATGCTTGAAAGTGGTTTGGTAACAAACAAAAGTGTTTCTACTATAGCAGCAAAAAATATTGGTAAGTTTGCAATTTGTTCAATTATTTTTTTCTTATTTGGTTACAACATGGCATATGGTGTGCCAGAGGGTGGTTATATTGGAACATTTTCAATATGGACTGAAGGCTCAAAAATAGAAACAGGATATTCGGATAGCTCTGACTGGTTTTTTCAGACTATGTTTGTATGTGCAACTGTTTCAATTGTTTCAGGTGCTGTTGCAGAAAGAATTAAGGTTTGGCCTTTTTTCCTATTTGCGATACTAATGTCAGGTTTTATTTACCCAATATCCATGGGCTGGCAATGGGGAGGAGGCTGGTTAGCTAAAGCTGGTTTCTCTGATTTTGCTGGATCAACACTAGTTCATGCTTGTGGTGGAGCCGCTGCCCTAGCTGGTGTAATGGTTTTAGGGGCTAGAAGTGGAAGATTTACTGGATCTGGATCTAAAAGAGTCATGGTGCCTTTTGCAGCCTCAAGTATTCCATTAACCACACTTGGTACATTCTTATTATGGTTTGGCTGGTTTGGTTTTAATGGTTTCAGTCAGTTAGCAATGGGAACTTTTGACGATGCAACAGCAATTACTAAAATAGCAGTCAATACACATCTAGCAGGTGCTGCTGGAACATTTGCTGGGGCTGTAGTTTCAAGAGTATATGGCGGAAAAACAGATGTAATTATGATGTTAAATGGTGCGTTGGCGGGTCTAGTAGCGATTACTGCTGAACCTCTTACACCAAACCCATCAACAGCAATGGTGATAGGTGCTATTGGAGCGGTTATTATGTACTTTGGTACTAAGATGCTAGAAAATTTTGGTTTAGATGATGTTGTCGGTGCAATCCCGGTACACATGTTTGCTGGAATATTTGGGACATTAGTTGTGCCACTAACAAATGGAGATACCTCATTTGCAACTCAATTTATTGGCGTAATATCGGTATGTATTTTTAGTTTTATTTTATCCTATGGGGTATTTAAAACTTTAAGTATGACAATTGGTTTACGAATAAGCAAAGAAGCAGAGAAGCTTGGAACCGATAAAGCTGAAATTGGAGTAGTCGCTTATTCAATAAGAGACTAGAATAATATAATTTAGGGCCTGATACCTCGGGCCCTAAATATTTCACAATAATATAATTACATGTAATATGAGCTACATATGATAAAAAAAATTATCCTTTTAGCGGCTATCTTATTACCTTTTATACTGTACTATTTATCTGTTTACCTGATCAAAAAAGACACTAGTAAAAAATTTCCAATGATTCCATTGTCACTTGCAAGCTTGATATTATTGGCCTTAGTTTTAATCTTTTTTAGATTCTCTGACAACGATCCTTCAGATGGCAAATATACCCCTCCTCAATTTAAGGATGGAAAAATTATATCTCCAAAAACACGTTAGACCATAAATATACACATACCAACACTGTTTATAACTACCATATCGTAATGGTTTTATTTTTGATTCAAAGATGATTCAAAGCGAGAACATTGATGTTAATGATAACAGGATATTAACAGTTATGCTGGCAAAGTTTCTCTAGAGTATTTTTTTCGTTCATGGGCCAAGAGTAGCTTTTTTCTTAACCTTAAATTCTTAGGTGTTACTTCTAATAATTCATCTTCATTTACATATGCCATCATTTCTTCCAAGGACATCTTCACTGGTGGTGTTAGAGAAGTTAGGCCATCACTACCTGCAGCTCTTACATTTGTTAGCTTTTTTCCCTTTAAAACATTAATTTCTAGATCATTGTCTCTATTGTGCTCTCCCACAATCATGCCTCCATATACTTTGGTTTGGGGTTCAATGAACATAAGTCCTCGATCTTGCAAATTAAAAATTGCATATGCAACTGCTTCTCCACTATCAGTAGAAATCAACGCACCATTTCTTCGACCTTTAATATCTCCTTTAAACTCTCCATATGAATCAAAAACCCTATTCATTACACCCGTTCCTCTAGTCTCTGTTAGAAACTTACTTTGATAACCTATCAAACCTCTAGTTGGCGCTTTAAAAATAATTCTTTTTTTATTTTGCCCAGTATCACGCATATCGGTCATTTCGCCTTTTCTTTGATTAATTGAGTCAATAACTGTGCTCGAATATTCCTCATCAACATCAATTGTAACCTCCTCGAAAGGTTCTAATTTTTTATTACTTTCTTGTTTAAACAATACTTTTGGTCTCGATACAGATAATTCAAATCCTTCACGTCTCATAGTCTCGATTAAAACTCCAATTTGAAGTTCACCTCTGCCTCCGATCTCAAACGAGTCCTTCTGATCATTTTCTTTAAATGAAATTGCAACATTGGTTTCAGCCTCTGCTAGTAATCTTTCTCGTATCATTGTAGATGTTACTTTTTTACCTTCCAGTCCTGAAATTGGAGAGTCATTGACCGTTATTGTTACTGACATTGTCGGAGGGTCTATCGGCGTAGATTTCAAAGCATCGTTCACCTCTAAGTGACATATTGTATCTGAAACTGAAGTTGTTTTTAATCCCGCTACACACACAATGTCCCCTGCCATTACCGTATCTGTTGCAACTTTAGTAGTTCCTGAAAATGTAAATAACTTTGTAAGTCTTCCTTCCTCTACTTTATTATTATTTAAATCTAATGATTTAACTGTATCATTTACTTTGGCAATACCGTGCACTACACGTCCAATTAGACAACGACCAAGAAAAGTATCTGAGTGTAGTAATGTCGATAACATTGCAAAGGGCTTACTAAGATCTACCTCTGGTTCCTTCACATGATTTAATATTAAATCTAAAAGAGGATACAAATTCTCTCTTTTTTGATCTAGTTCATAATTACACCAACCATCTCTTCCAGATGCATATAAAACAGGAAAATCTAATTGATGATCATTCGCATCTAAGGCAACAAATAGATCGAATATTTCATTAATTACTTCTTTAGCTCTAGCATCCGATCTATCAACTTTATTAATAACAACTATTGGTCTCAAACCTTGAGCTAACGCTTTTGACAAAACAAACTTTGTTTGCGGCATTGGCCCTTCTGCTGCGTCAACTAAAAGTATAACACCGTCGGTCATGCCTAAAATTCTTTCAACTTCACCTCCAAAGTCTGCGTGACCAGGAGTATCAATAATGTTTATTCTTGTATCTTTCCAAATTACTGAGGTTGGCTTGGCTAATATTGTTATTCCTCTTTCTTTCTCAAGGTCACCACTATCCATGATCCTTTCGTCAACTGTTTGATTTTCTCTAAAAAGACCGCTTTGTTTGAGTAAATTATCTATTAAAGTTGTTTTGCCATGATCAACATGTGCAATAATTGCAATATTTCTTAAACTGTTTGTCATAAAGTCTGCGCTTAATACACTTTATTTTTTGATTTGCTAGTAAAAAAACGAAAAACAATTCTGCTAGATTTTGTTGATTTTACTTAACCTTTTGCTCAATTAAATTAATAGACTGTGAATTATTGCTGCTCACTATGCTTGAAGCTGTAGCCAAAAAAACAAAGAATAACATAATTATAATTTTTCTCATGATTCTTTTTTGAATTATAAATGAGACAATGAATTAACTGAAATGTGTTATTAAATGGACAACTTAATTTTTTTTAAACTTATTTTTTAAATATAATACTATAGCAGCAATTTCATATAAAAATGCAAATATATGAAATAAGATTGGTTGCTTTAAGATTTTATATAACCAATTTAGTTTTGGAATATTTAACCAAACTACTAGAAAAGCTTTGGCTCCTTTAACAAGTTTTCCTTGATCCATTACGTGTAAACGTCTAGACAATTGATCTGTACTTAATTTTGTTATCTGAGACTCTTTTTCATTAATATCATACCACTCAAGTTTGTTTTCCATATTTTTATAAAGATCTATTTCTTTTTTACAGATACTGCACGATTCATTAAAAAAAACTTTTACACTCATCTATTTTTTTTTCTTTTCTTTTTTATTTTTCTTTGGCTCTTCTCAATATAATCTTTAAATAAACTTAATAATCCAAATATAATTAAAGCACCTCCAGCTAAAAGACCGTATGATAATAGTAATTCAATTGAAGGTAACTCAGTCATCTTCGTCTTCTAGCCACTGTTCCATAAATACTTTATAGCATGCATAACATATTACTGGTATGGAACCGAAAAAACCAATTGTGACACCAATTTTTATGCCATATTCAACACATGAAAAATGTGTCAATGTGATTGTAGGTATTGTACACACTCCAAGCAAATATGGTAATCTCCATTTAAATGGAGGCTTAAAATATCTAATAAAATATACTATTTTCAAAATCATTATTGCAAAGTTCCAATTTTTTTTTTTTAATCTGCTATAGTTTATTTTCAACTAAAATTTATGCATAATTTAAATAAAAAATTCATATCTTTTTCAAAAAAACTTTACCAATGTAACAAATGTAAAAGATTAGTAGATTTTAGAGATAATATTGCTTCTAAAAAACGAAAATCTTACATGGATCAAATTTATTGGGGCAAACCTGTCTCTGGATTTGGTGATTTGAATGGCAAAATAGTTATTGTTGGACTAGCCCCTGCAGCGCATGGTGCTACGCGAACTGGACGTGTTTTTACTGGTGATAAATCAGCAGACTTTTTATTTAATTGTTTATTTAAATCAGGCCTAAGTAATCAGTCAAATTCAGACCATCTTAAAGATGGTTTGAAACTTAAAAATACGTTTATTACTTTAGCTTTAAGATGTGTGCCACCCAATGATAAACCAACGAAGGATGAATTAAGAAATTGTTCAACTTTTTTTAAGGAAGAATTAAATATGATTAAAAATAAAAAAGTTATTGTTGCACTTGGTAAAATTGCATTTGATACTTGTATTAAATTTTATAAAAAAAATAATGGACTTAAAGGATCATTTAAATTCGGTCATGGTGTAAAATATCGTATTAACGGCTTAACCATATTTGGTTGTTATCATCCATCGCCTCGTAATGTTAATACTAAACGGATTAACGAAACAAAAATGACTTATCTGTTCAAAAGAGCTAAGAAATTAATCTAAAAGGGATGCAACGTATTCCCAGTTTACAAGATCATTAATAAATGCGTTTAAATAATCTGGTCTACGGTTTCTATAATCAACGTAATATGAGTGCTCCCAAACGTCACAACCTAGGATAGGTTTCATGTTTTGAACTAAAGGGTTAGATGCATTGGCTGACTTTGTAACAATTAGTTTACCATTATCTATTGCAAGCCATGCCCAGCCTGAACCGAATTGAGTAACGCCTGCTTGTATAAAAACCTCTTTAAATTTATCAACGCTACCAAAATCAGCTACAATCCTTTTCTCTAATTCAGGTGGCATTGCTCCTCCACCCTTTGGTTTCATACACTTCCAAAATAAAATGTGATTCCAGTGTTGGCCAGCATTATTGAAAATTCCTGCTTTTGAACTATCTTTTGCTGTTTTCTTTACAATTTCTTCTAATGATGCGCCTGCTAAGTCAGTATCTTTAACTAAATTATTTAAATTAGTCACATATGTCTGATGATGTTTACCATGATGTAAATCTAATGTCTCTTGTGACATAACTGGTGCTAATGCATCGTTGTTATAATCTAATTTAGGTAATTCAAATGTCATGAAGTATTTATACGTTTAAATGACATCGTTTTCAAGTATTCCAATTGGATCGATTGATATTTTTACTTTATCGCCAGATTTCAAAAATTTAGGTGGATCAAATCCAATGCCAACACCTGAGGGAGTTCCGGTTGCTATAATATCACCCTCAACAAGTGTCATCGATTTCGCTAAAGTTTCAATTATAGTTGGAATATTAAAAATCATATCTTTAACAATTCCTGTTTGTCTATTTTCACCGTTTATAAATGTTTGTATCTTAATATCCTCAATAATTTTAATTTCATCCTTTGTAACAATGCAAGGTCCCATTGGGCAGTATGTATCTGGACTCTTACCAATAAACCATTGCTTGTGATTATTTTGTAATTTTCTAGCAGTGACATCGTTTATTATTGTGTATCCAAAAATTACATCAGTAGCATTTGAATACTTTATATTTTTGGTTCTCTTTCCAATTATAACGCCAAGCTCTCCCTCATAATCTGTTGTATTTGTTCGGTCATTAACCAATTCAATTTTATCATTTGGCCCGATTACAGAGGTGGTCGCTTTATTAAAAATAATTGGTTCCTCTGGAACTTGCACTTTTCCTTTTAACGTGCTGAAAGATGATTTTTGAACTTCTTTTGCATGTTCAGCATAATTTTTTCCTACACAAATAATATCACGAACTGGAACGGGTATTGGAGACAATAAATCTATCTCATTCATAGAGTAGTGAATATTATGATCTTTGTTAATTTTTTTAATTTCATCTTTGATCAAATGATAATTTCTAATTATATTGTTTAATTCAGTAGGAAGATTTTCATCTACTTTATTTATATCAATAATACCTTTATTAAGAATTTCTAATCCTGCTCTTATCTCATTATTTTTTTTAAAGGTAATAAATCTCATTTTTTTTAATTAAAGTATTTTTTTTTTATATGATTTGCTGCTAATGACATGATTGCTAAAGCTAATAAAGGAAAAAAAATTTCAGGATTAAATAGCAAATTTAGATTAAAATCTTTATCACTTTGAAAAGCGCTACTAATGCCACTAAATATGCTTATGGAAATTATTATTGGTGCTGCCTCACCAAATAATGTAGCAAGAAAGAAATTTTTTACTCTCATATTAAATAAAACTGGTAACAAGTTTTTTATTGGAAATGGAATTCCTGGAACTACTCTGAGACTAAAAAAATAACTTAACTCATTTTCATTAATATTGTTTTTTAATTTAGAATATTTATTACCTAAATACTTTTCAACTAAATCCTTAAAATAATGATTAGCAAAACAATAAAGAAATGTTGCACCAATTGTAAAAGAAAAAATTGAGAGCAATGATCCAAGCACTGTGCCAAATGCAAAACCAGCAAATATGACGAGTGGTGTTCCAAAGCCCATAAGAAAAACCCAAATAATAGAAAAAATAAAATAAATGCTACTAATTAATAGAAGGTTTTGATCTCTTAGTTCAAAAATATATCTTTTATTTTCTATTAAATACGATGGACTTAGGAATGTATTTGCTCCAAAATAAAAAAAAGCAATTACTACACTCGTTACAACAGCTAAATATACTAAACCTAAAAAAATTTTTATTTTGGATAGTCTATTCATAAGTAATATTGCCAAAAATTTTTACTGTACATACAAATAAGAATTTCTTATAAGTGCAAAAAAATTATTATAGTAATGAAAAGAACTTATCAACCTAGTAAAAAAGTAAGAGCCAGAAGACACGGTTTTAAATCTAGAATGTCTACAAAAAATGGTAGAAAAGTATTAGCAAGAAGAAGAGCTAAGGGTAGAAAAAGAATATCAGCTTAATCAATGCAGAAAAAGTTCTCCTTTGAAAGTCTTAGTGGGAGTAAAGAATTTAAAGAGGTTTTATCCGGTAAAAAATTAAATTCTCATTTATTTACAATTTTTTATAAATCAAAAAATTTTAATGATAAAAAGAATTCAATACAATTAAGTTGTGTTGCAGCAAAAAAACTTGGTAATGCCGTTAAGAGAAATAAAATGAGAAGAAGGTTAAAAATGGCAACAAGGAAAGCTATTTTAGAAATACAAAAAAAATTTAAAAAAAAATTTAAATATGCAATCTTTGCGAAACCTAAAATTTATGAAGAGAATTATCAAAATATTGTAAATGAACTAATAACTAAACTAAAATTAATTTAATGAAGATCCTTGGAAAAACTTTATCAAATATTGCAATTGGAATTATAAAAACCTATAAATATTTAATTTCACCACTACTGGGGCCAAATTGTAGATTTTTGCCAACATGTTCTAATTATTTTATAGAATCTATCCAAAAAAAAGGTTTTTTAATTGGTAGTTATTCAGGTATGAAAAGGATCTTAAAATGTCATCCAATTAAATTTTTAGGTGGCGGTTCTGGATTTGATCCTGTGGAGAATAAAGATGGAAAATAAAAATGTTCTTATGGCTGTTGTCCTCTCGACAATGGTAATTATTTTTTGGCAGTTTATGTACGGTGATGAGTATGTTGAGTTGGAAAATAAACAGATTAAAACAGAGCAAACCGCTAAAAGTGAGAAACCAACTGCTCCTTCTATTGTAAAAAAAAAAGCTAAGATTAAAGTTTCTAGATCTGATGCTATTACAGAAACAGGTAGAATAAAAATTGAAAATAACAATCTAATAGGATCCATTGCATTAAAAGGTGGTCTAATAGATGATATTACATTAAAGAATTATAACTCAAACCAAACTGCTAATAGCAGTAAAGTTGTGTTACTTAACCCAAAAAAAATTGATCAGTCCTATTATTTAGAAACCGGTTGGGCAACATCTGGAAATGAGATTGTGCCTGATAATCAAACTGTATGGAAGGTTATAGGAAATAAAACATTAAGCCCAAACAGACCAGTTAGGTTAGAATGGAATAATAAGGAAGGGCTAACTTTTATAAAAGAGTTTTCTATAGACAATAAATATTTAATAACAGTAAATGAACAAATCAAAAATCAATCAAATCAAACAATTAACTTGTTTCATTATGCTCAAATTACAAGAAAGCAAAAACCAAAAATACAAGATTTTTATATTCTCCATGAAGGGTTACTTGGTGTTGTAGATGAAAATTTAACAGAAGAAGATTATGATGACATCATAGAAAAAAAGAAAAGTTATAAAGGATCTCAAGGTTGGGTAGGTATCACAGATAAATATTGGCTTACAGCTGTAATTCCTGAGAAAGGTAAAAATTTTAATGCAGAATTTTCTTATGATAAAGCATACAAAGTAAATTATATTATTACGGATCCAACAACCGTAAATGTAAATCAGTCAGGATCAAATATATCCAATATTTTTATAGGCGCAAAGGAAGTGGCTGTTGTTGATGGTTATGCAGAAAATAAAGGATTTCATAAATTTGATCTAGCAATTGATTGGGGCTGGTTTCACTTTTTTACTAAACCTTTATTTTTTATAATTGATTATCTTTACAAAATAAGTGGTAATTTTGGAATTGCTATTGTTCTTCTTACTGCAGCTGTAAGATTATTATTTTTTCCTTTAGCAAACTATTCTTTTGCATCCATGGCAAAAATGAAGGCACTGCAACCAGAAATGCAAAGATTAAAGGATTTATACAAAGACGATAAACAAAAAATTCAAATGGAAATGATGAATTTATATAAAAGAGAAAAGGTAAATCCGATTTCAGGTTGCCTTCCAGTTTTAATACAAATCCCTTTTTTCTTTGCAATATACAAAATGCTTTTTGTTACGATAGAAATGAGACATGCTCCATTTTATGGTTGGATTAAAGATTTATCAGCTGCAGACCCAACAACAATATTTAACCTTTTTGGATTAATACCATGGGATCCACCAAGCTTTTTAATTATTGGTGCATGGCCGATAATTATGGGTGTAACAATGTACATTCAACAAAAGCTAAATCCTGCGCCACCAGATCCAGTACAAGCTAAAATATTTATGTTCTTTCCTTTTATTTTAACTATTTTATTGGCTTCTTTCCCTTCTGGTCTGGTTATTTATTGGAGTATAAATAATATTTTAACTATGGCTCAGCAATATGTGATTATAAGAAAAACTAAAGTAAAAACTGTTTGATGGATCTTAAAAATCTTTGGCCAAAAAAAGATGCACCTCCAATAGAAAAAGCTCTTAAATTTATTGAAAAATATAAATCAAAAAAAATTGTATTAAAATATGGTGGACAAGTAATGGCAAGTGATCAGCTATCTAAAGCTTTTGCTCAAGACGCTGCAATATGTAATCTTATTGGTTTAAAGAATTTGGTTATCCATGGTGGTGGGCCGCAAATAAAAAAAAAGTTAGAAGCACAAAATATTCAGAGTAAATTTATATTAGGCTTAAGGGTAACAGATGAGAAAGTTATAAAAATTGTAGAGGATGTATTACTAAATGATATTAATCCAGATTTGGTAAACACAATAAGTTCATTTAATGCTGTTGCAGAACCGGTAACTGCAAGAAATAAAAATGGAATTTTGAAAGTTACAAAAGCAAAAAATCCTGAGTTGGGTTTCGTGGCTGACCCAGAAGAAATAGACGATGAAAAACTAAACAGTATAATAAATTCAAATAAGGTGCCTGTAATTGCCCCTATGGGTCTTGGTGATAATAATCAAGTTTATAATATAAATGCAGACACTGCGGCTGGTACAATAGCAATAAAAATAAAAGCTGAAAGACTGCTACTAATGACAGACGTTCCCGGTGTTAAAGATGAAAAAGGTTCATACATATCAAAATTAACAATATTAGAAGCTCAAAAGCTAATTGATAACCAAACAATTACTGGCGGTATGATACCAAAAATACAAACTTGTATTTCAGCTATAAAAAATGGAGTTGGCGGAGTAGTCATCATTGATGGGACTAGACCTCATGCTGTGCTACATGAGTTATTTACAGACGAAGGAGCCGGTACATTAATTACAAAATGAAAGAATTAAATAAAATTAAATATTGGATTTTTGATTTAGATAATACGCTTTATTCGGCAAATACAAATGTATTTGGGAAAATAGACAAAAAAATGTGTGAATTTATTATGGAAAATTTGAAAGTGCCAAGAGACGAAGCTTTAAAAATTAAAAATGAATACTTTCATAATCACGGAACAACTTTGAACGGATTGATGAAAAAACACGATATTGATGCCCATCACTTTTTAGAGTTTGTCCATGATATTGATTACGATTTTTTAAAAGAAAATCCTAAACTTAATCAGCAGATTAAAAAATTGCCTGGAGAAAAAATTATATTCACAAATGGTTCTAAAAAGCACGCAAAAAGAGTTATTGAGCGTCTAGGAATAGAGAATAATTTTGAAAAAATATTTGACATCGTAGATTGTGATTTTATTCCAAAACCCGAGGTTGAGCCTTATCAAAAACTTGTAAAAAAATTTAACATAGAATGCGAAAAGAGTATTTTTTTTGAGGATATTGCACGAAATTTAGAACCAGCTTATAACATGAGAATGAAAACAGCATGGATTGAAAGTAACGACCCATATTGTAAAAAAGGATTTGATGGAAATCATATTAATTATACTGTAAAAAATCTTACAGACTTTTTAAAACAAACAAATGAATCAATAGGCTAATAATGGAAAAAATTATTAATGATGCTTGGGAAAATAGAGCTAATATTAGTGTTGCCTCAGATAAATCAATTTTAGATGCAATCAGTAATACAATAGATAAAGTCGACAAAGGTGAAATCAGAATTGCCGAAAAAAAAGAATCCAGTTGGATAGTCCACCAATGGATTAAAAAAGCAATCTTATTAAGTTTTAAAACAAACGAGATGGATACTCTTACTGGTCCTTATGCAACTTGGTGGGATAAAGTTAAAGGTAAAACTGCTGGATGGGGTAAAGAGGAATTCAAGAAAGCAAATTTTAGAATGGTACCCAACGGAGTTGTGAGGCATGGATCTTATATAGCAAAAAATGTTGTACTTATGCCCTCATTCGTCAATATCGGTGCCTATGTAGATGAAGGTTCTATGATTGACACCTGGGCATCAGTCGGATCGTGCGCCCAAGTTGGGAGAAACTGTCATATATCCGGAGGTGCTGGAATCGGAGGCGTATTAGAACCAATGCAAGCTAATCCTACTATTATAGAAGATAATTGTTTTATTGGTGCAAGATCTGAAATTGTTGAAGGTGTAATTGTTGGTGAAGGTTCAGTCATTTCAATGGGTGTTTTTATTGGACAATCAACAAAAATAATAAATAGAGAAACCGGCGAAACCTTATATGGAAAAATTCCTCCATATTCAGTAGTCGTCCCTGGTTCATTGCCAAGTAAAAATGGCAAAGGTCCAAGCTTATATTGCGCTGTAATTGTTAAAACAGTTGATGAAAAAACAAGAAGTAAAACTTCTATAAACGATTTATTAAGAGATTAATGAATGAGTAAGCTAATTGACGAAATTAGGTTTACACAAGAACTAATAAGCAAACCAAGCGTTACTCCTAAAGATCTCGGAGCAATGAGTGTAGTAACCAAACATCTAAAAAAGCTTGGATTCAACTGCAAGTTAATTTCTTTCCAGAAAAAAGGTACAGAAAAAATAATAAATTTGTACGCAAAATATGGGACTAAATCACCAAACTTATGTTTTGCTGGCCATACTGATGTAGTGCCAGCCGGTGATTTAACGTCATGGTCTTCAAATCCTTTTAAAGCAAAAATAAAAAAAGGCTATTTATTTGGAAGAGGTGTGAGTGATATGAAAGGAGGAATTGGCTGTTTTATCTCTGCTGTAAGTCAATTTTTAAATGAGAATAAAAAATTTAATGGATCAATCAGCTTTTTAATTACAGGTGATGAAGAAGGAATTGCGGTTAATGGGACGAAGAAAGTTGTTGAATACTTAAAAAAGAAAAAAGAAAAAATCGATTTTTGCCTTGTAGGTGAACCTTCAAATCGAAGTAAATTGGGTCAAATGATTAAACATGGTAGAAGAGGTAGTATCACAACTTATTTAACGGTTAAAGGTAAACAAGGCCATATTGCATATCCACATGAAGCGCTAAATCCTGCAACACCAATTATTAAAATTTTAAATGAATTAAAATCAAAGCCTTTAGATTATGGAAATAAAGATTTTCAGCCTTCTAATTTAGAGATAACAAAAATTTACATAGATAATACAGCAGACAATGTAATCCCTGCGAAAGCAAGTGCGACTTTTAATGTAAGATATAATAATCTACATACTTTTACTTCATTAAAAAAACAAATATCAAAGACAATTAAAAAAATTGAAAAGAAGTTCAAATGCAAAACTGAAGTGAAATTTATTGGTACCGGAACATCCTTTCTTACAAAGCCCAATCAAACCGTAAAAAAGATTCAAAAAATAATTCAAAAAGAAACTGGGCAAAAAGCAAAATTGTCAACATCAGGAGGAACTTCTGATGCTAGGTTTATAAAAGATATTGCCCCGTGTATTGAATTTGGTTTGGTAGGAAATACGATGCACCAGGTAGATGAACGATCTTCAATAAAAGATATGAAAAAACTAAAGTTAATATATCTAAAAATTATAAAAAGTTTTTTTAATTGAAAACTTCAATAATCACATCTTTAACATATCAAAATCACGTTACAGGTCCTGGTCATCCAGAAAGAATTGATCGCGTAAAAGTGATTAATGAAAAACTTAAACAGTTAGACAATAAAATAGAATGGTTCCAACCAAAACCGTTTGATCAAACTATTATTGAAAAAGTACATAATAAGAAATATTTAGATAATATTTCTTTATCATTTCCTAAAAATGGAATTAAATTTTTAGATAGCGATACCATAATATCTCCGGGATCTAAGCAAGCTACATTGGATGCAGTAGGATCTATAATAATGGGAATAGACCAAGTAAATAGCGGAAAATTTAAAAACACTTTTTGTTCAGTAAGGCCGCCAGGTCACCATGCTGAAAGTGATAAAGCTATGGGATTTTGTATATATAATAATGTTGCTGTAGGCGCTTCATATTTGTTGCATCGTTACAAATATAATAAAGTTGCAATAGTTGATTATGATGTTCACCATGGTAATGGAACTCAAGAAATTTTCTATAATAATCCTAATGTTTTATATATCTCCACACATCAATATCCATTTTATCCAGGTACAGGGTCTTCTAATGAAAAAGGTTCCTCGGATAATATATTAAATATTCCTTTAGACTCAGGAACTAAAAGTGATGTTTATTTTAATTGCTTCGAACATGTTCTTAAAAAATTGAAAAATTTTAAGCCTGAGTTTATTTTACTCTCTTCAGGATTTGATGCACATCGCGATGATCCTTTGGCACAAGTTAATTTAAATTCTAAAGATTTTTATGAAATTACAAAAAGAATTCTAAACGTTGCAAACGATATTTGCGATGGAAAGGTAGTTTCAATTTTAGAGGGCGGTTATAATCTTAATGCGCTGGCAAAAAGTGCTTATGAGCATGTAAGAGCTTTGATTGAAAATTAAATTTTAAGATTTTTAAAAAATTCTAAAATCTCAGGATTTGCCAAAGCATCAACGTTATTAATATTCTCTTTATTTAGAATTTTTTTAACTGCAATCTCTACAATTTTTCCACTTTTGGTTCTTGGAATATCAGGACAATTTTTAATTACTGATGGAACATGTCTTGGTGAACAATTTTTTCTAATTTTATATTTTATATTTTGAATTAAATTATCACTTAAAGTGAATTTATTTTTTAACTTAACAAAAAGTATAATTCTTACATCATTTTTGAAATTTTGACCGACAACTAAAGCTTCAGCAACTTCATCAAAACATTCAACCTGCCTATAAATTTCTGATGTTCCAATTCTTACACCTCCGGGATTTAATGTAGAGTCAGATCTTCCATAAATTATATATCCATTGTTTTTGGTTCTTTGAATATAATCGGCATGATGCCAAATATTTTTATATTTTTCAAAATATGCAGATTTAATTTTTGATTCATCAGGATCATTCCAAAACATTATGGGCATTGATGGAAAAGGTCTTTTTACTACCAATTCCCCTTTTTCATCATTGAGAATAGAATTCCCTTGCTGGTCATAAATATCAATTTCGATTCCCAGACTTGGACCTTGAATTTCTCCTGCATAAACCGGTTGAAAGATATTGCCAATAACCAAACATCCCACAACGTCTGTTCCACCACTTATAGATGATAAATGTACATCTTCTTTAATATTTTTGTAAACGTATTCAAAGCTTTCTGCGACTAAAGGAGATCCAGTGGATGTAATTATTTTTAGATTGCTTAGGTCAAATTCAGAAGCATCATAATTTTCATTTTTTAAATGATCTATATATTTTGCACCTACTCCAAACAAATTAAATTTTTCTTCAGAACAATACTTGATTAAAACATCTAATGTTGGATAAAAAGGTGATCCATCATATAAGTATATTGATGCACCACATGACAATGCTGCGACTTGCCAATTCCACATCATCCATCCAGTAGTCGTGAAATAAAATACCCTATCGTTATCTTTAATATCACAATGAATTGAAAGTTCTTTTTTTTGCTCAATTAATGCATTTCCAGCACCATGCACAATACACTTTGGTACTCCAGTAGTACCGCTTGAATATAAAATATAAATAGGTTGATTGAAGTCAAATTTCTCAAACTTATCGTCTTGATCTGATGACTCTAAAATTTCTTTGAAATTAACATAATCATGGCCTGTTACCTTTGTTTCAATGTAGTTAAAAACTATGACTTTTTTTATGGTTGGTATTTCTTTTAAAATTTCTGGTATTCGACTTAAAATATCAATTTTTTTTCCATTATAATAATAATAATCACAAGTAAAAAGAACCTTTGGCTCAATCTGTCTAAAGCGATCAACCAATCCTTGAACACCAAAATCAGGAGAGCAACTTGACCATATATATCCATTTTTAGCAGAAGCTAAAAAACCTGTAACCGTTTCAATTGTATTTGGAACGTATCCAGCAACTCGGTCATTCTTCCTAAGACCAATTTTCTTAAGAAAAGATGATATTTTAAAAACATTTTCACGTAGTTGTTTCCATGTAATATTTTCTTTAAAACCACACTCTTTCAATGAGTGAATTGCTAAGTCATCAGTATTTTTAAATAATAAATTTTCAGCGAAATTTAATTTTGAATCTTTAAAAAATTTATTTTTATGAAAAACCTTATTTTTTGTGATTACTTCTTTACCTTTAGTACCGATAATTTGTGTATAATCCCAGCAATCACTCCAAAAATTTTCAGGATTTTTAATCGACCATTTATATAGTTCTAAAAAACTATCTTTGAAATCAATTCTATATTTTTTTGATATCTTATCTGTAAATTTTCTTAAATTAGAATTTTTAGTTCTATGCTCATCTGCTTTCCATAAAAATTTATTTTCCATATCTAGTATTCGATAGACTCCAAATATAAACCGCATGCAGGAGCAGGTGGAGCGCATTTATTTCTATCTTTTGACCTAAAAGCTTCATCAAGATGTTCTAGGGTCCATTTATTTTCTCCAACCGCCTTTATAGCACCAACCATAGACCTTACTTGATGTTGTAAAAAAGATCTTGATTTTACCGTATAAATAATCTCGTCATTTAATTTTTTTAAATCTGATAATTTAATCTCACGATGAGGTGAAGTAGCAGTACAAGAAGAAGCTCTAAATGTTGTAAAATCATGTGTACCAAGAAATAATTTAGACGCTTTATACATTTTTTCAAAGTTTAAAATTTTTGATATGTGCCAAATCTGATTTTCTAAAATTGCTGGAGAAGCTATACGATTTAAAATTTTATATTTGTAAGTTCTCATTTTCGCATCTCTGCGTGAGTCAAAATTTTCGTTCACCGAAACTATAGATAATATACTTATATTTTTTTTTTTTAAGAAATGATTAATACCAACAAGAACTTTTTTACAGTCCAGTTTTTCATCATAGTCAAAATGAAATACTTGACCTAGTGCATGTACTCCTGAATCTGTTCTTCCAGCACCAAATATTTTTATATTTTTCATCTGAATACCTAAGAATGATTTTTCTATAAACTGTTGGATTGTGTTTCCGCTGGGTTGTGACTGCCAACCCTCAAAACAAGTACCATTATACTCAACAACAGCTTTATAACGAGGCATTAATCAAATTTATAACCTTTTATAAATTCTTTTATTTTTTGTCTATTTTTTCCAGGCTTTTGAATTTCTAAGATTTCAATATATTTATCTTTACAGGCAATAAATAAGCTTTCGTTTTCGATAACAACGTGGCCGGGTTTTTTAGATTTTTTATCAGATAGTTTGCACTCAAAGATTTTTAATTTATCACTATTATTATAAAAATAACAACCTGGAGAAGGTGTTAAAGCGTGTATTTTTGCAACCACAGTCTCAGCATCAATATTCCATTTGATTTCTTCGTCTTCTTTAGTAATTTTTTTAGCATATGATTTTAAATTGTGATCTTGTTCCTTAAATTCACAATCAGGATCATTATTTATTTTTTGAATTGCCTCTATAATTAAATTTGATCCAATTTCTGAAAGTTTTTTTTCTACATCACCATGTTTTGAATAAATATTGATTGGCAAACTTTTAGTTAACAAAACTGGGCCACTATCAAGCTCTTTTTCAATTTTCATTATTGAAATACCTGTGAACTTATCTTTGTTCATTAATGATCTTTGAATGGGTGCTGCCCCTCTCCATTTTGGCAATAATGAAGCATGTATATTAATAAATTGACACTCTTTTAAGAAAGTATCTGGAATGATCTGTCCATACGCTGTTACAACAGCCAAATTAAACTTCTTTGATTTAAAAAATTCTAAATCATAACTTAAATCTTTTGGTGTCCTAACATCTAAGTTGAGTTCATTTGATATTTCGTGAACTGGACTAATTAGTTCTTTCATTCCTCTTTTTGATTTTTTTGGCGGCTGAGTATACACTGTATCAATTCTAAAATTTTCATTAATTATTTTCAATGCAGGAACAGCAAATTTTGGCGTTCCCATAAATGTAATTTTCATAAATTATTTAATTATAAAATTTGTTTTTCTTTTTTTGTTTTAATTAATTTTTTTAAAATCATGTCTTTCTTTAATTTTGATAAATAATCTATGAATAATATACCATCACAATGGTCAACTTCGTGTTGAATACAAGTTGATAATAAATCATCAGCATTTATTATTTGAGTTTTACCATTGTAATCAAGATATTGAACTTTACATTTGGATGGTCTAGCAACTTCAGCAAAGTGTCCAGGAATAGACAGGCATCCTTCTTCCCTTGAAATTAAATCCTCTGACTTCCAAAGTATTTTTGGATTTATAATATACAATGGTTTTTTTGGCTCATCTTCTTTTGCAAGATCAATTACAATTACTCTTTTTAAAATTCCGACCTGTGGTGCAGCTAATCCAATTCCTGGTGCCCGGTACATTGTTTCAAGCATATTATCCATTAAGCGTTGAAGACTCTCATCAACGTTTTTTACATCATTAGATTTTTTTCTCAAAATAGGATCAGGCTCTTTAACAATCTCTAAAATCGACATTTCATTTTTCACTTATAGAGTTTCTATATTTAAAAGCAGAAAATAAAGTGCCATCATCTAAATATTCAATTTCACTACCAACCGGCAATCCGTGGGCTAATTTAGTTATTTTTACATTATGACCTTTTAAACTGTCGTTAATGTAATGTGCTGTAGTTTGTCCCTCAATGGTTGCAGATGTTGCAATAATCACTTCTTTGACATTGTTTTTTTTAACTCTCTCTATTAAAGAATTTATTAAGAGCGTCTCTGGATCAGAACCATTAAGTGCAGATAATGTACCACCTAGAATATGATAATGTCCTTTATATATGTTTGTGGCCTCCATTGCCCACATGTCTGCAATATTTTCAACAATACATAATTGTTCATAAGAATTACTAATATAATGACACTTTTTGATAGTACAATTTGCACTTGATGATTTAATTGCTCCACATATTTCACATCTCAAAATTTCAGAGTGCGCTTTTGAAAGTGTCTCAGCTAAAGGCTTGATTAAGTTATCTTTATTTTTTAACAAGTATAATGCTATTCTTCTTGCAGATTTTGGTCCCAGACCAGGTAATCTGGAAATTAAACTAATTAAATTTTCAAGTATGGGTTCAATTAATTTCATTTATTACATTGGAAATTTAAATCCAGGAGGCATTTGTATGCCGCCAGTTATTTTGGACATTTCTTCTTGTGTTTTAGCCTCAGCTGCTTTTTTTGCGCTATTAGCTGCTGCTACTAATAAATCTTCAATCACAGCTTTCTGCTCTTTTAAGATTTCGTCACTAATATCAATTTTTACAACTTCAAAGTTTCCATTCATTTGTATTTTTACAGCTCCGCCACCAGAAACTCCCTCTGCAATCACATTTTTTAGACCATCTTTTGCTTCCATCATTTTCTGCTGCATTTCTTGTGCCTGTTTAAGCATTTTACTAAAATCCATTTATAAATCCTCCTCTTTTGATTTATTTACCTTTTCTACATTACTGAGTTCAGCATCAGGAAAAAACTCCTTGATCCTTTGATAAACTTCAGTCTTCTTTGCATGCTCAAACAATTTTTTTTTTACTTCATCTTTTTTTTCATAAATTGTTTGATCGCCAATATCTTTCGATAAAGTAATAATCCATCTATGACCAGTCCATTCAAGTAATTTTGATGTAAGTTTTTTTATAAAATCTTTTGATAATCTCTCATTAAATGCAATATCGATTTTACCATTTGAAAACTTTACTAATCTTACATTTCTCTCTAGATCGAATTTTAATTCTATTTCCTTTTCCCTTTCAGCAATATTGATTAAATCATCTAGACTATTAATTTTAGATGTAATTTTGCTATCATTTAAATTTGGTTTAGGTTTTTCAAGTTCTTGTGAAATATTTTTTATTTGAGTTTTTTTTGGCTCTGTAATTAAATTATCACTATTTCCTAAATTTAAATCATCTGTTTTGAGCTCTTTCATACTATTTATAACTTCTTGAGGATCTGGCATGTTTTTCAAATGGCATAATCTTGTTAATAACATTTGAAAAGCTACAGATAAATTTGGATATAAATTTAGATCTTCTAGGCCCTTTATTAAAAAATGCCATAACATTGTTAAATACGTCAAATCTAAATCTTTGACAATTTCTTCTAAACGTTTCGACTCTGTTTCTGAAACATTTAAATCTTTCGATATTTTCCCTAATGTTTTTGTCCTTGTCATTAAATAACACACCTCCAGTAAACTATGTAAGACAAGTTTTGGGTCGGCTCCAATATCGAAAATTTTCTCTGAACTTTCAATTGCTTTAAGACTATTACCACTCACTATAAAATGCATTAAATCTATAATCTTAGACTCATCAGCTAAACCCAATATCTTTCTAACCTTTTCTTCTGTAACTTTTTCCCCAAGCAAATTGTGAGTAACAATTACCTGATCTAAAATAGATAGTGCATCTCTAACAGATCCTTCAGAAGATTTGGATATTAATCTTAGAGAATTATTATCTATGTCTGCTTCCTCTTTTTTTGATATTTGAGTTAAAAAGCTAGTCATTTCATCAACTTTAATTCTTCTTAAATCAAATCTTTGACATCTTGATAGTATTGTAACTGGAATTTTTTTAACTTCGGTAGTCGCTAATATAAACTTTAAATGTTGCGGTGGTTCCTCTAAAGTTTTTAATAAAGCATTAAATGCCTGTTTGGATAGCATGTGAACTTCATCGATAATAAAAACTTTAAATTTAGCTATTGATGGGTGATATTTTGCAGCTTCTAAAATTTCTCTAATATCATCAATTCCAGTTTTAGACGCAGCATCCATCTCTAAAATATCAATATGATTTGAATTTGTAATAGATTTACAATGACAAAATTCTTTTTCAGAACATTTTTGTTCAGAGGTAAACTCAACATTACAATTAATAGCTTTGGCTATAATCCTTGCAGTTGTTGTTTTACCTGTGCCTCTAATGCCGGTTAATAAATATGCATTCGGAGTTCTCTGAAGCTTTATCGCATTTTGGATAGACAAAACCATAGAATTTTGCCCAATTAGTTCGTTAAACTTTTGAGGTCGATACTTTAGTGCTAATGGTTTTCTATTATTCATAATTTTAAGCGGGGAACTGAATAATAACCTGAAAAATTTACGGTACGGCTGCTTTCTTTCGAACCTGACCGGATTAACGTAACATCCACCTATTATCAATTCCCCATACTAATATAACAAGTTAGTCTAAAATCTACATAGTAGAATCTGTGGACTAGTCTTTATTTCTATAATTTGATGCTTGATAAACTCCCAGAATATCTAGGCTTTCAGTATTTTTTTTTAAAACCTCTAGGGCTGCATTTATCTTAGGATGATTAAAATGACCCTCAATATCCAGATAAAATAGTGCCTGATCAAAAGTATTGTTGACAGTAAAGCTTTCTAATTTTGTTAAATTAACATTATGTTTAGCAAATCCACCTAGGGAATTATAAAGCGCCGCGGGTATACTTTTTAGTTTGAATATACATGTTGTTATATATTTTTTTTCCTTATCAATAGTTGTAAAATCTTTGTTATCAGATGACATAATTAAAAATCTTGTTGTATTACCAGAAATATCCTCAAAATTTTTTTCTATTACTTCTAAACCATAAATTTTTGCAGCTAGTTCTGAAGCTATAACTGCGCTTTGCATATTTTTTTCTTCGCTTAGTTTTTTAGCTGCACCAGCTGTATCAGTTTCAATTATCGGCATAAATTTATATTTATTAATTTTATCATGACATTGTCCAATTGCGTGTGAATGACTTTTGATATATTTAATGTTTTCTAATTTATTTCCTTTTAAGATGATTAAGCAATGATTGACTTTATGAAAAGACTCTCCAATAATTTTAAGTTTATATTTTGGCAATAAATAGTGCACATCTGCAACTCTTCCTGCTATAGAGTTTTCTATAGGTATAACAGCTTTTACCTCTTTATTTTTTTTGGTTAAGCTTAATGCTTGATCAAAAGTTTTACACGGTATAACTTCTGCATTATCATAGATTTCTTTTGCAGCAAGATGTGAGTAAGAACCAAGTTCACCTTGAATAGCTATTTTATGCGTCATAAAATTTTCCTAATTCTTTCCAAATCTTCTTTTGTATCAATACTTAACGGGTTATCATCTGTATATCCAACAAATATATCAATATTATGATCAATAAATCTCATTTGTTCAAGACTTCTATTTGTTTCATTACAAGTTTTTTCTAATTTTACAAACCTTAATAAAGTATTTCTTTTATAAGCGTAAAGTCCAATATGATGATAGAAGAATTTTTCATCAGATATCGATCTCACAAAATCTAAAGCTTTTAAAAATTTTTTTTCTTTAAGATTATCTGATGTTACTGCTTTCACTACATTTTTATCATTCTTTTCGTTATTATATAATTTACTTGCAACTGTGGAGACTTGTACATTTGGATTAGAAATCATAAAATTATTTATCATATTTATTGTTTCAAAATTTATATTTGGCATATCACCTTGTACATTTATTATTATCTCATGATCTAAATTCAATTTACCTAATGCTTCACAAATTCTATCACTTCCAGTAGTATGGTGATTTCCAGTGATAATAGTATTTCCTCCATTTATTTTAATTTCATTTGCAATATCTTCATCTGGTGTCGCAACGAATATATCACTTACATTTGATTTAATCGCACGTTCCCAAACATGTAAAATCATGGATTTATTATTTATTTCCAGTAATGGTTTATTAGGTAGTCTTTTAGATGCTAAGTGACTGGGTATAATTATTGCAGTTTTATTCATTAAGTGCGACAACAGTTACTTTATTTTATACTCTAAATCTCTAAAAAAATAATATATGAATTCATTAATTAAGTAATGGATAGTTTTGAATTTAATAAAATAGCTGCTGCAGTATTGGTTACCGCCTTACTTTTTATAGGTATCAAAGAGTTAGGAAATTTTATCTATCACGTAGATAAACCAAAAAAATCTGCATATAAAGTTGAGGGTGTTACAGAAAATTCTGTAGGTACAAAAAAAGAAGTTAAAATTGAAGAAAAGTTAGCGTCAATAAAACCATTACTTGCATCAGCGTCTATTGATGATGGAGCGAAAGTATTCAAAAAGTGTGCAGCCTGTCATAGTATAGATAAAGGTGGTGCAAATAAAATTGGTCCTGCTCTATGGGGTGTTGTTAATCGTAAAATTGGTGGTGTACAAGGTTTCAAATATTCGACGGCAATGGCTAATTATGGAAAAAACTGGTCTTTCGAAGAATTAAATGGTTTTCTTCATAAACCTATGAAATACATGAAAGGAACTAAGATGGGTTTTATTGGTTTAAAAAAAGATAAAGATAGAGCAAATGTCATAGCATATATGAATAGTAAAAGTGATGCTCCGGCACCTCTTAAATAATTAAGATTCTTTTATACGCCTTATAAAATTTAGCCAATGATTAAGGAATTGAATATATTCTTAAAAAAAGAGAATCTAACCATGGCTGGATTGGGTTTCTCAGCTGGTTTACCGATCATGCTTGTTTTTTCTACACTTTCAGTATGGCTGGTAAAAGCAGGCATTGAAAGAAGCACTGTTACATTATTTAGCTGGGCAGGATTTGCTTATTCTTTTAAATTTTTGTGGAGTCCTATAGTTGATAAATTTGAAATCCCATTGTTAAAAAAAATTGGACATAGAAAAAGTTGGTTATTAGTTACACAAATTTTAATTTTTTTTTCAATTATTTTAGCATCTTTCTCAAATCCACAAGATAATTTGAAATTTATGGCTATAGCAATCGTATTAATTGCATTTTTTAGTGCAACACAAGACATTGTTATTGATGCATTTAGAATTGAGTCTGCTCCCGAAAAAAAACAAGGTCCACTTTCATCGATGTACTTAGCTGGGTATAGGATTGCAATGATTGTTTCCGGAGCTGGTAGTCTTTGGTTAGCTTCATATTTAGGAGGTGAAAACTACCAACAAAATATATGGAGACAGGTTTATCAATCAATGAGCCTGTTTATGATAATAGGTTTAACTTGTACTCTAATATCAAAAGAACCAAACACAAAAAATAATAGTAAAATAAACCGAATTAATCAAATTAAATTTACTCTTTCAACAATATTATCTATCATCATTTTTTTTGTTATTTTTTTTAATTTTCCAAAAATAAATAATTTAAATTATACTTTTATATTTATTATCAATATAATAAAAATATTATTAAGTTTTTCTGCATCTATTTTTACTCTTTATGTTCTTGAGAAAATTAAATTTTTACCGAAAAGACAATCTCAGGAAATATTTATTAAACCTATTACAAATTTTTTTATTCGTTATAAAAAAATCGCGATAATTATTTTACTACTGATTGGTCTTTACAGAATAGCTGATGTTGTGATGGGCGTAATGGCAAATATTTTTTATTTGGAAAAAGGTTATGAAATAAAAGATATAGCAACATTTTCAAAATTCTTTGGATTAATAGCTACAATACTTGGCGGATTTCTGGGTGGTATCGTTGCTATGAGATTTGGTACATACAAAAGTTTATTAATCGGAGCTATAACTGCGGCACTAACAAATGTTCTATTTTCTTTTCTTGCTATTACTGAAAAAAATTTATTTTTTTTAGCTACCATCATAACAGCCGATAACCTGGCAAGTGGTTTTGCAGGAGCAGCATTTGTGGTTTATCTTTCATCTTTAACTTCAATTCGCTTCACCGCTACTCAATATGCTTTATTTAGCTCTTTAATGCTGTTTATCCCAAAATTAATCGCGGGTTACTCTGGTGCCATTGTAGATGTAATTAATTATCCGTTTTTTTTCATATTTACTGCCATTTTAGGTATTCCTGTGATTTTTATTATTATTTATTTGAATAAAATTAATTAAAAATTTTACACAAAATAGTGTTAATGATACGAGAACGCATGAAAATAATACTTTACATTTTAGCTTTAATACTTGTTTCAAATTTTAAAGCTTTTGCTGAATATAAAACTATTACAAAAAAAGAGTTTCTAAACCAAAATCTTAAAATTTTAGAAAAAAGATTTGATCAAATTGATACTAATAACGATCAAAAAATAGACGCCAAAGAAAATAAAGCTTGGAGAGAAAAAGTTATTAAAGCAAGGCAGGAAAGAGCTAAAAAATTGAAAAAAAAATCTCAAGAACTAGCAAAAAAAATTGACACTAATAAAGATGGTAAAATTACTAAGAAAGAGCTTGAAGATTATAAAAAAAAATTAAATACTAAAAAATAGCTTTCATTATTAGTAAAACTCCCATTATTACTAGCATTAAATTAAATAATAATTTGAATAGAGACTCGCTAATTTTTTTTCTTAAAATCGTCCCTAAGTAAACTCCCGTTAATATCGGAATACATGAAATTGTTGAAAGAATTAATATTTTGATATTTATCAAATCATTAAAACTAAATAATAAAAATTGTGTACATGAAAAAATAAAAAAAGTTAACCCCATCAATTGAATGACTTGATTTTTAGTATATTGCAGAGATTGTATGAGAAAAATAAATGGCATTGTATATATTCCTGTAACACCTGTTACTACTCCAGTCGTACTGCCAATAAACAACTGATAATTTTTTGATCCGAAATTTTTAAACTTTATTTCATATTTAATTAAACTCAAAGTAGAATTAAAAATTAATATTGCCGCTAAAATAATTAGAATTGTATTAGAGTTAAGTAATAGTAAAAAATAAAAACCAGGAAATACAAAAAGAAAGGCAGAAATTTGAAATAATCTAGTATCACTCATAATTTTTTTTAAATATTTGCCATCAATCATTTGGTATAAATTTGTCAATATTACTGGTAATAAAATAAGTGAAATTGACACTTTAATATCAAAAATAAAACTTAAAAATGTTAATGTAACTGTAGGTAAACCAACTCCAATCAAGCCTTTAATTAAACCACCAGCAAAAAAAATTAAAACTATTTGAATTAATGTTAAATAATCAATATTTGATATTACTTGCATTAAAATTTAAATTATAATTAAGTAGTTTATATGATTATTGAATGCAAATGTAAAAAATACAAGTTTAAAATACCTAAGAATAAAAATTTAGTTACAGTTGACAAAGTAAAATGTGAAATTTGCGATGAGGAATGGAATATAAATTTAAATATAACAACTTCCAACAACGAAAGTTTAGACATACTTGAAAATATCAATCCAGCAAGAGCAAATATTAAATTGAAAACTAAAGATAGTAAAAATGGTGATAAATTATTGCCTTATACATTAATCTTTTTTACAATTTTTTTTATATTTTATGTACTTGCTGTCAATTTTAAACACGAGGTTTTACAAAAATTTCCAAATTTAAAAAATATTTATGAGAGCTTAGAACTTGTATCTGAAATAGTTAAATCATATATTGCATATTTTAAAGAGCTATTAAGTGAACAATTCAATAATTTATAATTTTTTTTTAAATTCAGTATTTCTAGATTTAAAGAAACATTTTAAAATTTCATTTTTACCTCCATTGCTCATTTATTTGGCTGCAGGAGTATCGAGTTTAACTGGAATAGTTGGAATCTTTTTTATTAAAGACTACCTTAATCTATCAGCAGCTTTTCTGGCCGGTCTTGGTTTTTGGGCAGGTATACCATGGGCATTAAAAATGCCACTGGGTCATATAGTTGATCTAATTTGGAATAAAAAAAATATTTTAATATACATCGGTGCAACTCTTATAACGATTAGCCTAATCATCATGTATTTTCTAATTTCTGATACAGAGTTTATGACTAACTACATGGCTGCTGAAAAATGGTTCATATTAAGTACCATTTTATCACCCGTTGGCTATGTACTTCAAGATGTAGTGGCCGATGCAATGACTGTCGAAGCGGTACCTAATTATGATAAAAATAAAAAAAAATATTCTGCAAAAGAAATTAAAGCCATGCATACTACGATGCAAACCTTTGGACGTTTTGCAATTATTGGTGGTACAGTTTTAGTTGCCGCTGCTAATATTTACTTTTTTAGAGATGCATCCTCTTTGAACGAAAATGAACAAATTTCGCTATACTCGGATATTTACCTTTATGCATTAATTATACCTTTGATATCTATTTCAGGTGTTATTTTATCTAAAATTCTTCTTATAAATAATAAAATAAACTATGAAAATATAAAACCAGATTATTCAATTATAATCGGTAGTTTAATATTTGTAATATTTGTTTCAACTGTTGGACTTTTAAATCACAAATTATCTCAGGAAATTGTATTTTGTGGTTCACTAATTATTGTTGGTTTTTTGATGAAAAGTCTTTTAAATAAAATTTCACCAACAATCAGAAGTACAATCATAGGCACAGCTTTGGTAGTGTTTATGTTTAGAGCGGTGCCAGGTATTGGAGCTGGGATGGGTTGGTTTGAAATTGATATTTTAGGTTTCGATCAAAGTTTTTTTTCATTATTATCTCTGATTAGTTCATTATTGACGATGGTTGGTATAATTATTTTTCGTAAATTTATGTACGAAAATACAATATCTCAAATAATAATTTATTTATCTTTTTTAAATGCAATTCTACTTCTGCCAAGTTTAGGAATGTATTACGGTTTACATGAATGGACTGCGAGAATTACTAACAATGTTATTGATGCAAAATTTATTGCAATTATAAATACAGCCTTAGAGTCTCCATTAGGACAAGTTGCTATGATTCCTATGCTAGCGTGGATAGCAAAAAATGCTCCTTCAAATCTTAAAGCAACCTTTTTTGCAGTATTTGCATCATTTACCAATTTAGCTTTAAGTGCAAGTAATTTACTAACCAAGTATCTCAATCAAATATTTGTAGTAACCCGGGAAGTTAAAGATAAATTGAATAATGATATATTAATAAACGCTAATTATGATGAATTAGGGATATTAATATTTGTAGTTATTTTATTAACATTTTTTTTGCCGTACCTTACGATTATATTAATACAAAAAACCAAATTTCAAACCAATGAATAAAACTTTATCCTGTAAAAAAATAAAATCTATTCTGTATAAAAAGCCTAGTATCAAATCCGAACATTTAAAAGAAATGATATTTGGAGAAATATTTATTAAATTAAGAGAATATAAAAACTTTTATTATGGTTTCACACAATATGATAAATATTATGGATACATAAAAAAAAATTGTCTGCATAGTAATTCTAATAAAAATAATTTCTTAGTAAATTCTGCTAGGGCTTACTTATACAAAAATAATAATTTAAAATCTAAAACAAAAAAATTTTTATACTTTAACTCAAAAGTACATATTGCACTCATACAAAAAAAATTGTCCCAGAGTAATATTGGCTGGATTAAAAATACTGATTTAATATCTTTAAAAAATATAAAAAAAAAAAATTTCCTTGAGAACATTAAATTTTTTATGAAAACCAAATATACATGGGGCGGGAATACAACTGATGGAATAGATTGTTCGGGCTTAGTACAGGAGTTAATGAAAAATAAATTAATTAGATGTCCTCGTGATAGTAAAAAACAAGAAATTTTCTTTAAAAAATCAGTGATTAGAAAAGAAGTTAAAAAAGGAGATTTACTATTCTGGAAAGGTCATGTTGCTATTGCGTTGAATAAAAAGGAATGTGTACATGCATATGGCCCGGCAAAAAAAGTTGTTAAAATTAAAATAAATAGATTAATTTCAAAATTGACAAAAAAATCTTTAGAATTATCTTCTATTAAAAGACCATTGTAGATTAAGGAGAACATTTTAAGGGTTGATTCGGTCGCTCTTTATCCATAATTTGTTCTTGGGATTTATCTAAATATAGTAGGTCAATATTATTATGCCACAACTAACTGCAACAAAAATTTTAGCCATCTTAGGTCCTACGAATACAGGAAAAACATTTTTAGCAATTGAAAGAATGCTTGAACACGGAAGCGGTGTTATCGGATTTCCCCTCAGACTATTAGCAAGAGAAGTTTATGATAACGTTGTAAAAAAAATTGGTATTAATCGTGTTGCTCTCGTCACAGGTGAAGAAAAAATAATTCCTCCAAAAGCAGACTTTTACCTATGTACCGTTGAGTCCATGCCTCAAGATATCAATTTTGAATTTGCAGCGATTGATGAAATACAAATGTGCGCTGATCCTGAAAGAGGTCATATTTTTACTGAAAGACTTCTATCGTATCGCGGAGATAAATTAACAATGTTTCTAGGTTCTGATACAATTAAAACATTAATTTCTTATTTAGTTCCAGAAACAGAATTTATTTATAGAGATAGATTATCAAAGTTAACATATTCTGGTTATAAAAAAATCTCCAGAATAAAACCCCGTAGTGCAATAATTGCTTTTTCAACTGATGATGTTTATGCTCTAGCAGAATTTGTAAGACGTCAAAAAGGTGGTGCAGCCGTTGTGATGGGATCTTTGAGTCCAAAAACAAGAAATTCTCAAGTCGAAATATATCAATCTGGCGATGTTGATTATTTAATAGCAACTGATGCAATTGGTATGGGAATAAATATGGACATAGACAATGTATATTTTAGTGGGTTAAAAAAATATGACGGTAAACAAATTAGAAATTTGAGAGATAGTGAAATAGGACAAATAAGCGGACGTGCGGGACGTTATATGAACAATGGATCTTTTGGAACAACAGGTGATTGTGAAAAATTAACAGATGAACAAATTGAAAAAGTGGAGAATCATAAGTTTGACGACGTAGTTAATATTTACTGGAGAAATAGTGAATTAGATTTTACTTCTAGTAACGATCTTATTAATAGTTTAAACAAAAAACCTTTTGATAAGTCATTATCTAGAAATAAAGACCTTATTGATGAGAGTACTTTTAGATATCTAATCTCTGAAAATTCAAATTTTAATTTTAGGAATAATTATCGAAATGTTAAGCTGCTGTGGGAGTGTTGTCAAATTCCAGATTTTACTAAAAGTTCGTATAACGAGCATACTGACATCATTTTTAAAGTTTTTTCTTTTCTATCTTCGAAAAAAGGTAAAATTAATAATAACTGGATGAAACAACAATTAAATAATTTAGATAATTATGAAGGAAATATAGACTCTTTAGCAAATAGAATATCCTACGTGAGAACATGGTCATATGTGTCGAATAAAAGTAATTGGGTCGAAAATGCAGATTACTGGATTGCAAAAACAAAAGATATAGAGGATAAATTATCAGAAAAATTACATGAAGAATTATCCAAAAGCTTTGTTGATAAAAGAATTAGCGTTTTATCTAAAGGTTTAAAACAAGATATACAATTAAATACGAAAATTCTCGATGACAATAATATATACATTAATGATCATTTGATTGGGAAAATTAATGGTTTAAAAATAGAATTAAATTACTCAAAATCAAATTTAGATACTGATATAAAATCTTTAAAAAAAGCAGCAAGATCTGGGGCACAAAATGAATTAAAACAAAGGATTGATTATATAGTTAATAACTTAAACTCTTTAGAATTAAGAGATGATTACAAAGTATATTGGGATAATAAAAAAATTGCTGAATTAAAACCAGGAAAAAACTACCTTAATCCTCAAATTAAACTTTTAATCGACGACACTATTGATGAGAACCAATATATAAAGCTTAAAATCGCAATAGCAAATTGGATTGAAAGTCAGATAAAAAATAATTTAAATGACTTAATATCTATCGAAAAAGCAGTATTTAAGAATTCTTTTTCAAGAGGATTAGCCTACCAGCTTTTTGAACACAACGGAGTTTTAGTAAGAGAAAATGTTAACGAATTAGTACAAAACATCTCAAAGGAAGAACGTTTTAGTTTAAGAAAAAAAGGGATCAAGATTGGCAAATACCACATTTATCAACCCAGAATGATAAGGCCAAGTGCAATAAAATTTAAAAGTATTCTATGGAAATGCTTTAAGAATACTAGAGATTTAAATTATCCAAAATTTGGTCTTAACTTTGTAAGTAATTTCCCAAATAAAAATATAGAGTTTTTAAGAATTTGTGGATTTGAGACCTTTGGAAAATTTATTATTAGAATAGATATTTTAGAAAGACTTTACCTGGAAATAATTTCAAGATCTAAAAACTATAAATTTAAGCTAGACTCAAAGATTCTAAATTTGCTAGGCTGTAGTAAAGAAGATTTTGTTAATTTTATTAAATATTTAAATTACAAAATTATAAATGATAAAGATGATATTATATTCAGATTTGTGCCAAAAAAAAACAAGGGAAATACCTTTAAAACAAAAAAAAATGTCTTTTCTATATTGCAGAACCTAAAAGTATAAATTTATGTTTTTTAAAACACAAAAAGATGAGAAAGATAAGTTTAAAAGCATCGATATAGCAATATGCGGTCTTCTTATACATACTGCAAAAACAGATGAAAAATTTGATAAAGAAGAAAAAAAATTAATAGAAGAATATTTGCTTAAATTGGGAAAAAAAAAAGAATATATAAATCAGTTATTTCAGTATTGTGAGATTAAAGAAAAAAATAGTGTTGAAATTTTGGAAATGACGAAAGAAATAAAAAAACTTGATTATGAAGATAGGTTAGAAATTGTTGAAATGATGTTGAAAATAATATACTCAGACCAACATCTTTGTAATTATGAAGATCGTTTGATAAGAAAAGTCTCCGGATTAATTTATATTGAGAGTAAAGATTTAGGTGAAATAAGATTAAAGGTAAAAAATGACTTACATAGTAAATGAAAAATGCATTAAATGTAAATTAACAGATTGTGTTGAAGTTTGTCCTGTTGATTGTTTTTATGAAGGTGAAAATATGTTGGTCATAAATCCAGATGAATGTATTGATTGCGGAGTTTGTGAGCCTGAATGTCCAATCGATGCTATTGAACCTGATACAAATCCAAATACTGAGGAAATGCTATTAGTAAACAAAGAATATTCTCTGAAATGGCCAAATATCTCTAAAAAGAAAGAACCAATGACTGACTGGGAAAAATATAAAGATGAAAAAGACAAATTTAATAAGTATTTTGAAAAAAAGTAATTTCATTAATGCTAATTAAGATTGAAAAATGTATATTAATAATATAACTCACAACATTTATGCCTAAAAAGACAAAAACCAAGTTAAAAAAAAATTTTAAAAAAAAAAAAGCTGTTAAAAAACTCGTAAAAAAAGTATCTAAAAATAAAAGTGTAAAAAAAAGTTCTAAAGGCAAAAAAACTAATTCAAAAAAAGATGCTTTAGAAAAAAAAACTACTCAATCTTTAAATCTTAAACCAACTCAACAAAATGATATTATTGAAATTAAAAAAATTAAAAAACAAGAAAATGAAAAAAGAATATACAAGGTAAAAGATTATGTAATTTATCCAAAACACGGAATTGGTCAAATAATTTCAATCGATAAGCTCAATATTGCTAATATAGATGTCAGTGTATATAAAATTGAAATAACTAAGGATCGTCTTAATCTAACAATTCCCACAAACCAACAACAACATTTAAGACCTTTATCTAGTTCAAACCAAGTGAACAAAGCTCTAGCAATATTAAAGGGCAAGGCTAAAATTAAAAGAACAATGTGGAGTAGGCGAGCAGCTGAATATGAGCAAAAAATTAATTCTGGAGATATATACCAGATCGCTGAAGTTGTAAGAGATCTTAATAAAAATACTGATATGCCAATCGATCAGTCTTACAGTGAACGTCAGCTATTTGAAAAAGCATACGACAGGTTACTTGGAGAGGTATCTATTGTTTTAAAAATATCAGATGATGAAGGAAAGGCCAAATTGAATAAGTCCTTAGGGAAAAAAATTGAAGAGGTTGTCAACAATTAAATCTAAAAAAAAACGCCCTTCTAAATTAGAAGAGCGTTTTTTTCTAAAAAATAAAAATTAACTAAAATCTATCTTCTTTTCTTTCTTCTTTTAGCTTTCTTTTTACCTTTTTTAGCTTTCTTAGCTTTTTTAGCTTTCTTAGCTTTTTTTCTACGTTTAGCCATCTCCGTTCCTCCCTTTAAAGTTTGGAGCATCACATAAATTATTATGTGATTCGTTATTAATAAACTTAAAAACTAATTCGTTATTAATGTCAAACGTTTAAAATTTAAAATTAATTACAAAAATTTTTTTTCAATTGAAAGTTTAAATATAAAAAAATAAAAAAGTTAAAAAAAGTTAATGTTTTCAATGTTTTTAATTAATTTTTGTAAAAATTTTCTAAAATATTTTTATATTTTAATTTAATTTTGTGTCTTCTTATTTTCATTGTTGGTGTTAATAATTCATTATTAATAGTAAATTCTTCACTTATTACATAAAATTTTTTTATTTTTTCTATTTGCATAAGTTCTTTGTTTGTTTCTTCTATTATATCTTTAATTTTTTTATCATCTCTTACAAAATTTTTATTTAAAACAAGCAAACAAACTAAAAATTTTTTATTATCACCATCTACATATGCTTGATCGATTTCATTATGTAAACAAAGTAAATTTTCAATCTTGGAAGGAGAAATATTATCTCCACCAACACTAACAATAATATCTTTTTTTCTATCTGTGATTTTCAAATATCCATCAGGGTCTATTTCTCCGATATCACCAGTATGCAACCAATCATTTTTAATTACTTCTTTCGTGGCTTCACTATTATTCCAATAACCTAACATCACATTTTCCCCTTTTACTAATATCTCGCCATCATCAGCTAATTTTACCAAATTGTTTGAAAATATAATCCCAACTGTGTCAATTTTAATTTTATTGACTGGATTGCAAGAAACGACTGGAGATGTTTCAGTTAAACCATAACCTTGTAAAGTTTTAAGTCCTAAAGAATTAAGAAAAATACCTACATTTTTATCTAACGGTCCACCACCCGAAACAAATGCTTTTAAATTTCCTCCAAAATTATTAATAATTTTTTTTCTGACTAAATTATTTAAAATACTATTTAATATTTTTTCTATAATTGTAAGTTTATTCCCAGTAAATTCCTTTTTACCTAATTCTATTGTTTTAAAAAAAAGCTTTCTTTTAAAACTTGAAGCTTTATTTGCTGTACTTAACATCTTATTATAAAGATTATTATAAAATCTAGGTACAGCTGTAAGAATATGAGGCTTTGCAATTTTGATATTTTCTAAAAGTTTTTCTATAATCGGTGAATAATAAACTTTGGCGCCTAGAGATATTTGCACAAATTGAACAGTATGTTCATATGAGTGTGATAAAGGTAACCATGTTAAAAATCTTGGAGATTGGACATTTAATTTTTCGACTAAATTTTTTGCATCTTCACAATTTGCCAGAATACCACCGTGGCTTAAAACTACACCTTTTGGTGTACCCTGAGTTCCAGAAGTATAGATTATACATGCGGGATCTTTTCTATTACATTTACAATTTATAATATCGCTGCCATTATTAATATTTTGAAAATTTTCTGTATTAGTTATCGCCTCAAAACCTATAACAAACTCAAAGCTAAAATTAATTTTATTTGCCGCATCTAATATTGTTTTGTGTAATTTCCTATTTGAAACGATCAATCCTTTAGGTTGACAATCATTTAATACAAATTCAAAATCTTTCTGAGTATAAGTTGTGTAATTAGGTACAGTGATAGCTCCTGTTCCTAAAATTGCTAAATCACTTATCATCCACTCAGGTCTACCCTCTGATACAAGCATAACTCTATCTCCTTTAACAACACCTTTATTTTTTAAAAAAATAGATATTGAAATAACCTTCTCTGTCACGTCTTGCCAACTAAGTGATTTCAAAGATTTGTCATCATTTATTGAGTGTAAGAAATTATTTTTTTGAAATTTGTCACTTTGCGTTTGAAAAAGCTCATATAAATTTTTGTAATTTTTAAAGTTCATTTTGTGGTGGGCGAAAAGGGAGTCGAACCCTTAAGGTTTCCCGGCGGATTTTGAGTCCGCTGCGTCTACCAATTCCGCCATTCGCCCCCTTTCTTGATAACTATTTTATAGTTTTTTTTAATGTATATCTATTATATTTCTTAATAAATATGTTTAAAGATTTGTTTAAAAAAACAGTTGCTTTAGCTGCTCATAAAAGTGCTAAGTTTTTTTTATCGTTTATCTGCATAATTGAAAGTATTTTTTTCCCTATCCCACCAGATGTAATGATTATTCCTATGACGTTAGCTCAAAAAAAACGTTGGATACAAATTGCAACAATTGCAACGCTTTCCTCAGCCATCGGTGGTATCATTGGCTATGCTATTGGATTCTTTTTTTATAAGGAAGTGGGTATTCATATTTTTGAATTTTATGGATTTGAAGGTTTTAAAAGTTTTAAAGAGCAAATTCAAATTGGAAAAGGTTTTTGGGCATGGATAATTTTACTAGCTATCGCTGGCTTTACGCCTGTTCCGTTTAAACTTTTAACTATTTCTAGTGGTTTAATTCATTTTAATTTCCTTGTGTTTATTTTAGTAGCTTTATTAACACGTGGATCAAGATTTTTTATATTAGCTGGATTACTAAGTCTTTTTGGACACAAAATTTTACCTTATATTAAAAAATTTTCAGGAAAAATAATGATTATCATAACAAGTTTATTAGTATTAGGTTTTTACATTGCTTATTTAATATATAATAATTATGAAGTATTTATCAATTAATGCTAAATACCAAAAATATTTTTAAATTTTTATTACTTGTACAAATTTTAATATTATTTTCTGTTTATTATATTGAGTATGTAATGAATGTTTATGCATGTAAACTATGTAAATATCAGAGACTTCCTTTTTTTTTTAATATAGCATTACTTTTTTTATTAATTTTAAATAAAAATCGTTTTTTTTATTTTTTATATGTTTTAGTTATTTCTGTAGTCATTAATATTGGTATTGCTTTTTATCATGTAGGCATTGAGCGCGAATTTTTTACAGAAAATCAAATCTGTATAAGCAAAAAAAACCCAAAAAATGAAAAAGATTTATTGAATCAACTCATTAATAATCAGAAAAACGGCTGTAAAGAAGTAAAATTTAAACTATTCAAATTGTCACTATCCGAATTAAACTTAATTACGAATGTTGTATTTTTATTAATTTGTGGTCATATTATCAGGCATGAAAAAAAACAAAAAAATTGATGAAGTGATAAGAGTAGATCATGCCGGTGAGCGTGGAGCCGTCAACATCTATGATGGTCAATTGCTTGCATTACAGTTACTAAAATCTGATCCAGACATGGAAAGTAAAATTTCCGAGATGAAAGAGCACGAAAAGGAGCACTTGAAATATTTTGAACAACAATTAGCAGATAGAAAAGTACGACCGACACTCCTGTTACCACTTTGGGACGTGCTTGGTAAAAGTTTAGGATTTGTAACAGGGATTATGGGGAAAAAAGCAACCATGCTATGTACAGCTTCTGTTGAGGAGGTCATAGACAAACACTATCAATCTCAGATTGATTATTTGGAAGCCGAAGAAAAAGATGAAAAAGAATTATTAAAAAAAATAAAAAAATTTAGACAAGATGAATTAGAACATAGAGACTTAGCTTATGAAGAAGGAGCAACAAAAGATGGTCCTTTCTTTTTTTTAGATACAATAATAAAGACAGGTTCAAAAATTGCGATTGAAGTTGCAAAAAGAATCTAATTAAGGCTCTAGTTTTACATCCCAGTACAAATAATCTAACCAACTTTGATGCAAAAAATTCGGTGGGAAATTTCTTCCATTTCTATGCAGTTGTTCCTCAGTTGGTTTGTAAGGTTTTACTTTTGGTATCATGCCACAGTCTCTAGGCATCTTACCACCTTTTTTAACGTTGCATGGTGAACATGCGGTTGCTACATTTTCCCATGTAGTTTGTCCACCCAATGACTTTGGGAGTACATGATCAAAGGTTAAATTTTTTTTATCTCCACAATATAAACATGTAAACTTATCTCTTAAAAAAACATTAAATCTTGTGAAATTTGGAAATTCAGATGGTTTGACAAATTGTTTAAGCGAAATGACACTGGGAAGCTTCATTGAAAATGAGGGGCTTCTAATTTCTCTGTCATACTCTGATACGATGTTAACTCTATCAAGAAAAACATCTCTTACAGCATCTTGCCAACTCCAAAGTGACAATGGATAATAACTCAAGGGTCTGTAGTCAGCGTTAAGCACAAGTGCTGGACATTTTTCAAGTGGCAAATGCTGAGATGAAGATGCTATCATATTTAAAAAATATATAAATTTATATCTTTAAGCAAGTTAAACTTTTATTAAATATTCTTTTTTATAAAATTTAAACCTTCACTTAAACCTTCTGGAGAGATTGCGTGGCTCAAATTATTGTAAACTTTATAGTCTACATTAAATTTATTTAGTTTTAGAAAGTCAACAGCTTTATACATTTCTTCAACTGGAACGATCTCGTCTATATTGCCGTGCAAAAAATTGATTTTAGGTCTGCTATTAAGATTCTTAATTAATAACTCATAATCAAATATTTTTCCTGAATAACCAAGTACACCAGCAATTTCTTTTTTTTGACTTATGGCATACTGAATACTCATCATAGTACCTTGTGAAAAACCTACCAAAAATAAATCCTTAAATTTTAAATTCAACATTTCTAGTTTGTTATCTATTAATTTTTCCAGTTTTTTTAGTGAAATTAGGCTCTCTTCAAGTATTTTTTTTTCATCAGTTTGCATTAAATCAAACCATTCAAATCCTTTTGAGTTTATTTGACAGACATTAGGGGCATTTGGTAAGCAGAAAAAAAAATCAGGTAAAAATCTTTGCCAATATTTAGCAATAGATAACAAGTCGTTAGCATCTGCCCCATAGCCATGTAAAATAAAAACTATTTTATTGCACTTATTAGACATATTTTTCAATTCTAAATATTTTAGTGACATTTTTATTATCTTTATAACTTTTTTATGCTACAGACAAATAGATGTCTGAAAATGTCTTAAAGTTTTTTGCGATAATTGCCATGATAGCAGTGGTAATAGTACTAATAAGAGGTTTGAAAACCTTTTTTATAGGCGGTGATATAAATAGTAAAAAAAAGAGTAACAAACTAATGCAAATGAGAATTATGCTTCAATTCTGTGCAATAGTTATCCTAATGTCTCTTGCTTACATTATGGGAAAATAATTATTGAGTCTTTATCCAATTAACAAAACGTGGATCTATAAAATCGAAATCACCTATAATTCTACCTATTTCTTTACCTTGAGAATTTACAATTAAAGTAATTGGTAAACCTCTTAATTTAAGTTCTTTAGTAAGTTTTAATTTTATATCGAAATAACTAACTAAATTCTTTACTTTTAATTCATCAAAAAAACTTTGAATTTTATTATATTTTATATTTTCAATATTGATCAATACAATATTCAATTGCTTCTGAGAGATTTTTTGGTCTAAAATATCTAATTTTGGTAACTCCTTTTTGCATGGAGCACACCAGGTTGCCCAAAAATTTAACAGTGTTAATTTTGAAGAAAAATCATTAAAAATAATCCTATTTCCTTTTTTATTTATTAATTCTAGATCAGGTAAATCTTTTGGCTTTTCATGAATTACTATATTATTGAATGTTTTAAGGATATTGGGTTGTGAATAAGCATTATTAGTATTAAGTATTAAAAAGGTTGCTATTAAAAATAAAATATTACGAAACATGGATATATAGTAAATGATTAGTAAAAAAACTAAAACAAATAAAATATGGGGTGAAAGAATGAGATCGAAACCTTCATACCTTTTAACTAAAATTAATGCCTCTATCAACATTGATAAGAAACTATATGTCCAAGATATAAAAGGATCAATAGCTCACTGTAAAATGCTAGTAAAACAAAAAATAATTAAAAAAGATATGTCAAATAAAATTATTAAAGGTTTAAAAAGAATAGAAAAAGAAATACAGCAAAAGAAATTTAATTTCTCAGAATTCAATGAGGATATTCATTTAAATATAGAGAAAAGATTATTTGAAATTGTAGGTAATGATGCTGGATTTTTACATATAGCAAGATCTAGAAATGACCAAGTTACCACTGATTTTAAACTTTGGATTACTGAAACTTCTGAAATTTTAAGAATTGAAATCAAAAATTTGATTAAAGCAATTTTAAAATTAGCGGAAAAAAACAAGAACATAATAATGCCAGGATTTACACATTTAAAAAATGCTCAACCTGTATTATTTTCACACCACTTACTTGCTTATGTTGAGATGTTCAAAAGAGATTTTAAAAAATTTAAGAATGTTATCAATAACGCATCTGAAAATCCTCTAGGTTCTGTAGCGCTCGCTGGTACAAGTTTTAATATTGACAGAAATTTTACATCTAAGTTATTAAACTTTACAAAGCCTACGGATAACTCGATAGATGGAGTTTCTGACAGAGATTACGCTTTGGAATTTTTATTTGTAGCGAGCTTATGTTCAATGCATTTATCAAGGCTCGCGGAAGAAATTGTATTATGGAATTCAGATGTAATAAATATGATAGAAATTAAAGATAAAATGTTAACAGGTTCATCAGTAATGCCACAAAAAAAGAATCCAGATGGTGCAGAATTAATAAGAGGAAAAACAGGCGCAATTTATGGTAATCTTAATTCTCTATTAATCACAATGAAAGGTTTGCCGCTTTCTTACTTTAAAGATATGCAAGAGGATAAGAAACCAGTTTTTGAAACTTATGATATTTTAAAATTAAATTTAAAAATTGCTAAAGAACTTATCGAGAATATTTCGCCAAATAAAAATAATATGAAAAATTTTGCTAATGATGGTTTTACAACCGCAACAGATTTTGCAGATTATCTTGTAAAAAAAGGTTTAAGTTTTAGAGATGCACATAAGAAATCTGCAAAACTTGTTAATGTTGCTGAAAAAAGAAATATGACACTTGATCAATTATCTTTCAAAGACATAAAGAAAATAGATCCACTAATACAAAAAGATGTATTAAAAATATTAAAAATCGAAAATTCAATAAATTCAAAAAAATCTTACGGTGGAACTTCATTACAAAATGTTGTTAAAATGTTAAAAAAACTTAAAAAAGAATTTAAATGAAAAAAATTATAACTATCTTAACTTTATCCATAATTTTGTTATCAGCGTGTGGAAAAAAGGGACCACCAGTCTACCAGAAGAAATCTGGTGCGATTTATGAACAATCCTAAATTAGTAAAATGGATTTATTAAAATTAAAAAAGAATAAGCTGCATATAAACAATATTAAATTAGAGAAGATTCTTAAAAAGAGACAGACTCCTTTTTATCTTTACTCACTAAACCAAATAAGACAAAATGTTAAGTATATCAATTCATCTTTCAAAAATTTTAGTCCTCTCATTTGCTATGCAGTAAAAGCAAATTCAAATTTGAGCATTCTTAAAGAATTAAAAAAAAATAATCTTGGAGCTGACGTAGTATCAGTCGGTGAACTAAAATTAGCTTTAAAAGCAGGCATCAAACCAAATAAAATTGTTTTTTCTGGTGTAGGCAAAACTGATGAAGAAATTAAATTCGCAATTAAAAAAAACATCTTATCTATAAATGCAGAATCGACTAATGAAATAACGTTAATTAATGATATTTCAAAAAAATTAAAGAAAATTACAAATATCGGTGTTAGAATTAACCCTGATATTAAAGCTAAAACTAACAGAAAAATTGCAACCGGAAATAAAGTAAATAAATTCGGGATTAGTATATCTGAATTTTTAAACGTAATAAAAAATAAAAATAAATTTCAAAATATAAAGATTTCTTTGCTTAGTGTTCATATCGGTAGCCAAATTAAAGATATTAAGGTTTATAAAAAAGTTTTAAGTTTAATAAGCAAAATATTAATTAAATTAAAAAATCTTAAACATATTATTAACTGTATTGATTTAGGTGGTGGAATGGGTATCCCATACTTCAAACATGACAAAAAGTTTGATTTTAAAAAATTTGGTTTAGAAATAAGTAAATTTTACCAAAAGGAAAGGATAAAAATAATATTTGAAATTGGTAGGTTTATTACAGGTAACAGTGGACATATTATTTCTAAAGTTATTTATGTCAAAAAAATTAAAGACCGTATTTTCATAATTATAGATACCGGAATGAATGATATGGCTAGATCAGCAATTTATGATGCATTCCATGAAATTATTCCATTGCATAAGAGCACAAAAAAATTTTCCAAAAAGGTTGAGTTTGTTGGTCCAATATGCGAAAGCAGCGATACGTTTGGAGTTTATAAAAATTATTCAATACTCAAAGAAGGTGATTATGTTTGTATAACAAATTGTGGTGCCTATGGTAGGACTTTAAGTTCAAACTATAATATGAGACCATTGATAGAAGAAGTAATTTTGAATAATAAAAAAATTAAAACCGTCAGATTAAGACAAAAAATTGAAGATTTAATTTAAAGTGATTTTCACCAGATCTCTAATTTTTAATATTTTAATATATTTTGGAATAATTTTTATATGTATTGTTGGTTTACCTTTATTGATTTTGCCAAAGTTTTTTTTAAGAAAACTTAGTTCAATACTAGGGTGGTACTTTATCTGGTTAACAAAAGTTATTTTGAATACTCCTGTAAATATTATCGGCGCAGAAAAATTACAAAGATCGCAAAAATTTTTTATTGCTTCAGCCCACCAATCAATGTTTGAAACATTTGTATATAATTATATTATACCTAATGGTTTTTTTGTTTTAAAAAAAGAACTTATGAACATTCCAATATTTGGTTTATACTTAAAAAAACTTAAGTGCATACCAATTGAACGGGGTAAGATTACAAAAAATAATTTAAATTTTTCACAAAAAATATTAGAAAATATTTCTCTTGGTAATACACTAATTATTTTTCCTCAAGGAACACGTGTGCCTTTTGACGAAAACATTCCTTTGAAAAAAGGTGCAAAAAGAATTTACGAAAATTTGCAAATCAGCTGTTTACCCATAAAACTCGATACAGGTAGAGTTTGGCCAAAAAATAGTTTTTTTAAATATCCTGGGGAGATAAATTTTATATTTAAGGACTTTATTGAACCAAATTTACCTGGTGACGAATTTGTAAAAAAACTTGAAAATTCTCTTTACAGTTAATTTTTATCTAACCCTGCTTCTATAATCTTTTCTCTAATTTCCCTAGTTTTTTTGAATTTTTTTTCTAAAAAATCACCATCATCTTTTTTTATGGCATCTAATATTTGTTTCAAATCATTATTAAATTTCTCAAACAATGAAATTATTTCATCTTTATTACTCAACATAATATCACGCCACATTACTGGGTCAGAAGATGCAATTCTTGTAAAATCTCTAAATCCACTTGCACTAAATTTGATGACTTCAGATTTGATATCTTCCTCTAAATCACTGGCTGTCCCAACGATATTAAAAGCTATTAAGTGAGGAATGTGACTTGTAATTGCCATTATAGAATCATGATCTTTAGACTTCATTGTAATAGTTTTGGAACCTAATTTTTTCCATATTAAATTTATATCTTCTATATTTTTTTCATTACACAATTTACAGTTTGTTGAGATAAACCACTTATCCTTAAATAAGTCTCCCAACCCATTTTCTGGTCCACTTTTTTCTGTGCCAGCTATTGGGTGCCCAGGAACAAAAATTTTATTCTTTAGAATTGACTCTGCTAATTCTATAATTTTTACTTTTGATGATCCTACATCACTAATTATTGCGTTAGACAAATCAAATTTATTTAATTTATAAAAAATTTGTTCATAAGAACTTATCGGTGTACATATAAATATTATATCTGACTCTTCAATTTTTTTATCAATATCTAAACAAAATGTATTACCAAGTTTCAATAACTTACTTTTTTCTAAATTTTCTTTTGAATTATCGATAATATTTATCTTTATTTTTCCATCTATTGTTTTAAATTTTCTAGCAATTGATGAACCAATTAAGCCTACGCCAATTATTGTTATAAATTTCATTAAAAGTTTTTCTCCAAAATTTCTATAAATTTTGTATTCTCTTCTTCATTTCCAACTGTTAGCCTTAATGAATTTTTTATACCATAGGTATCCATTTTTCTTAATAATATATTGTTACCTAAAAAAACTTTAAATGCCTCCTCGCTATTTAATTTCGCATTATCAAAGTTTAATAAAAAAAAATTTGCTACCGGTTCATTTGTTTTAATTTTTTTTAATTTTATTTTATCAAAAAGAATTGAAGACCATTTATTATTATGAACTATATTTTTTTCTAACCATTCATGATCTTCTAAAGCTAAACAACCCGCCTTTTCAGAAATACCTGAAATATTGAAAGGTGGTCGAAATAAATTTGCAGATTGAATAATATCTTTTGATCCAAATCCCCAACCTATTCTTAAATTTGCTAGACCATATATTTTTGAAAATGTTCTGCAAACTACCGTATTTAATGAAGTATTAAAAATTTCTAGACCACTTTTATAATCTTTTTTTGTTACATACTCTGCATATGCATCATCCACCATTAACAATATATTTTCAGGCAAATTCTTTCTTAATCTAATCATTTCTTTATCACAAATATATGTTCCTGTTGGATTATTTGGATTTGCAATAAATACAATTTTTGTTTTTTCAGAAACTAGTTTTAAAGTTTCATCTACTGAAAACTTATTTTCAATATTTTTGGCGTATTTAACAATTGCTCCATTTAGTTGGGAATAAATTCTGTACATCAAAAATGATTGCTCAGCTACAATAACCTCATCGTTTTTAGATATAAAAGATTGGCATATTAAACTTATAATTTCATCTGAACCAGCGCCAATAATTATTTGATCTTGATCAATTTTAAAATTCCTTGAGATCATACCTCTTAAATTTTCACTGTTTCCATCGGGGTATTTTTTTAAATCCAATTTCTCTTTAAAAATGTTAATAACATTTGGTGAAGGCCCTAGAGCTGACTCATTTGCTGATAATTTGAGCGGATTTTTAATGTTCTGGATTTTTGATATCCCTCCAACATATAACTCAACATTAACATTTTTTGACTTTGGCAAACTCATTTTTGACGTCTTACAATACTTCTTTGATACAATCAAAAAAAGTTCATTGTTTGACAAAGAAATAGCCTTTTAGTACAAAACCTCACCGCCGATTTACCGAATTGCGGGCGATAACAGCTAAAGAGGAAATCGCATAGCGATTTTAAATATGAATTTGGATTATAATAAAATAAATAAAATAACCATAAATAAACCCCTCAAACTTGATTGTGGTGTAATTTTAGATAAGTTTGATATTGCCTACGAAACCTATGGTAAATTAGACGAGTCGAAATCTAACGCTATACTAGTTTTCCATGCTCTTTCTGGTGACCAGTTTGTCACAGGAATAAACAAAGTTACTGGTAGAGAAGGCTGGTGGAATTATGTTGTAGGTCCAAATCTGCCAATTGATACAGAAAAATATTTTATAATTTGTGCTAATGTCATCGGTGGTTGTATGGGCAGTTCTGGACCAAAAGAGATTAATCCTAAAACCAATAAGCCTTATGGTTTAGATTTTCCAGTCATTACAATAAAAGACATGGTAAGTGCTCAAGTGCATCTTTTAGATTTTTTAGGAGTAAAGAAAACTCTTTGTGTTTTGGGAGGTTCAATGGGTGGCATGCAGGCACTGCAGTTTTGCTCACTGTTTCCAGATAGAACATTCTCAGCTGTGCCCATAGCTTGTGCTGCAAGTCACTCTGCTCAAAATATTGCATTTAACGAACTCGCTAGACAAGCAATTATGGCTGATCCAAATTGGGACTCGGGTAATTATTTTTTAAACGGAAAGATACCTAGAAATGGTCTCGCAGTAGCAAGAATGGCAGGTCATATTAGCTATTTATCTGAACAAGGTTTACAAAATAAATTTGGAAGAAAATTACAAGAAGGTGAAGGTCTTAATTTTTCTTTTGATGCTGATTTTCAGGTTGAGAGTTATTTGAAGTATCAAGGCTATGCTTTTGTTGATCGTTTTGATGCTAATTCATATTTATATATTACTAGGGCAATGGACTATTTTGATTTATATAAATTGAATGATGGAAATTTATCAAAAGCTTTTAAAGATACTAAAGTAAAATTTTGTATTATTTCCTTTTCTACTGACTGGTTATATCCAACTCAAGAAAGTAAAAAAATAGTCATAGCACTAAATTCAATTGGTGCGCAAGTAAGTTTCGTTAATATCATAACTAACAATGGCCATGATTCATTTCTTGTTGAGGAGCCAGAATTTTTTCAAACATTAAAAGGTTTTTTAGACTCAACGTATGAGGATTTTAAAAGTGAAAATTCAAGATGATGTTTTAGCTGGTTTAATTGAAATAAAATCAAGAGTCCTTGATGTCGGCTGTGGTGATGGAAACTTATTGCTTTATCTAAAGAAAAATAAAAGAATAGATGGACGTGGATTAGAAATAAATCAAAAAAATGTACAGGAGTGTTTGGGTAAAGGTTTGGCTGTCATTGAAGGCGATGCGGAAAAAGATCTGATTAACTATCCTAATGGATCTTTTGATATAGCAATCCTTAACCAGGCTATTCAACAATTTTATGAACCACGCAAAGTTTTAAATGAGCTATTAAGAATTGCTCATAAAGCAATTATAACTATTCCAAACTTTGGGTATTGGAAAGTACGTCTTAATCTTCTCTTAACTGGTACCATGCCAGTGACAAAAACCTTACCACATTCATGGTATGATACACCAAATTTACACATGAGTTCTATTAAAGATTTTTATAACCTGTGTAACTTAGATAATATTAAAGTTATCAAATCAATCTCGATTTCTTCTAATAAGATAAGTGATATTACCTCAAATAATTTAGAAATTAAAAATCTAGTTTCTGAATTAGGTGTTTTTGTTGTAAGCAAGTAATCTAAATTTTTTTAATTATACTTTTTAATGCCCTTTTCTTTAATTTTATTTGACTAGTTATATTTGCATATATTTTCTTTTTAGCAGTACACAAATAAACGCCATTAAAATATTTAAAAAAAAAAGATCCAAATTTGTCTATGAAATCTTTATGTTTTTTAACAAGAAATAAATCTTTATTAGGAAAGTAAACTAAACGTTCAATAGATTGTATTTCAAAAAAACTTTCATTCAATAAATTGCTAATCTGGTTTTTTGAAAAACCGTTCCCAGATGAAAATGGACTTTTGCTAGATAAATACCATGATGATTTTTTATTTGGTATTATTATATACAATTTACCCTCAGGTGCCAAAATTCTCCAAATCTCTCTTAGACTTAATTGTTTATTATAAGAATTTTCAAGATAATGAATCAGGAATACATGATCAAAAAATGAGTCTTGAAAAGGAACCCTATCTTCATCAATTAGTAATTTATTTGTTTTAAAAATATCTTCGCTGGATATGCCCATTCTTTTCGAATAGCAGTATGATAATGATAAATTATAATTTTTTAAAAAATTTAAGTATGGTAAAGAATAGCCAAAGCATCCAATATTTTGATTATCGTATAAGTAACAATATTTTTTTAACCTAAACTCAATGTGATGTGCTAATAATTTTCCAATAGAACTATTATAAAAATTCTGATAATTTAAAATATCTAAATACATTATGAGTCACTTAAATGTTAATTTAATTAAATGTCTTTCAGACAATTATTCATATATTATTTCTAATCCAAATTCAAAAAAAGCAATGATTATAGACCCTGCAGAAGCAAATCCATTAGTAGATGCGATAACCAAATTAAACTTAAATTTGGAATACATATTAATCACTCATCATCATCAAGATCACGTTGATGGCAATCTAGAACTAAAAAATAAATTTAATTGCAAAATTGTAGGATTTGCAGACGACTCAGATAGAATTCCTGGAATAGATATTATGATCAAAGATAAAGAAATATTTAATTTTGAAGACGAAGAAATCCAGTTAAATTTTTCACCAGGTCATACCAGTGGCCATGTTTTTTTTTATTTCAAAAAAAATAAGCTAGCATTTGTTGGTGATGTTGTATTCGCGTTAGGATGTGGTCGTATCTTTGAAGGAACTGCAAAGGACATGTATCAATCTGTTATGAAAGTTAAATCTCTTCCTGATGATGTAAAAATTTTTTGTGGTCACGAGTATACTGAAAGCAATTTAAAATTTTGCTTAGCATATGATCAAAATAACAATTATTTAACCAAAAGAGCTGTTGAAATTAAATCATTACGTAGCAAAGATCTTCCAACTGTGCCAACTACAATCTTAAATGAAAAACAAACCAATATTTTTTTTAGATGCGATGATAAAGCGATTTCTCAAAAACTTGGTCTTGAAGGTCATTCAGAGGAGAAAGTATTCAAAAAATTAAGGGAATTAAAGGATAATTTTTAAATTAATATTTGCTCTCTTTCTTGACATAGTTGGGACGCTGGCTATATTGCGCGAAATTATAAATATGACTTTTGCAGTAATCAATACAGGCGGAAAACAATATAAAGTTAGCACTAACGACAAGCTACGTATAGAGAAGCTTTCTGATAAAGAAGGTGAGTCTGTAATATTTAAACAAGTGTTATTGATAAATAATAACGATAACATGGAACTAGGTTCGCCTTTAATAGAGGGTGCTAAAGTTGAAGCGAAAGTAGTAAAGCAGACAAAAAATAAAACTATTTTAATTTTTAAAAAGAGAAGAAGGCATAATTCTAGACGAAAAAATGGTCACAGACAAAAAATTAGTGTCATACAAATAACAAAAATTTTTGGCAAAGGTGGGAAGCTTTTGTCAGAGGCAAATAAAACTGAAAACAAAAAGGTAAAAACTACTGCAAAAAAAAGTGCGTAGTGATATAATAAAATATGGCAACAAAAAAAGCAGGTGGATCGTCGAAAAATGGAAGAGACAGTGAAGGACGTAGATTAGGCGTTAAGAAATTTGGTGGTCAAAACGTAATACCTGGAAATATTATTTATAGACAAAGAGGTACTAAAATGTACCCTGGACAAAATGTGGGTATGGGCAAGGACCATACTATCTTTTCAAAAATAGAGGGTAAAGTTAAGTTCCAAAAGAAAAAATTTGGCAAAACCTTCATATCTGTAGTTCCACACTAATTCAAATTAAGACTTAAGTCTTAAATTAAATTAATATTTAAATTATGAAATTTTTAGATGAGGCAAAAATTACTGTAAAAGCTGGTGATGGAGGAAATGGTTGCTGTAGTTTTAGGAGGGAAAAGTTTATTGAATTCGGTGGTCCAAATGGTGGTGATGGTGGACACGGCGGCTCAATAATTTTGTCAGCAAGCAACGGTTTAAATACATTGATAGATTACAGATTTACTCAGCATTTTAAAGCTGAAAGGGGTGAAAACGGTAAAGGAAATAATAAAACAGGAGCATCCGGTAAAGATTTAATTCTAAAAGTTCCAATTGGAACACAGATATATGCTGAAGATAAAAAAACATTACTTTACGATTTAATTAAGGAGGGTGAAAGTATTAAGATTGCTAATGGCGGCAAAGGTGGCCTAGGCAATACAAGATTTAAAAGTTCTACAAATCAAGCTCCTAGAAAAACTACAAACGGAGTAGCTGGTGAAGAATTTGAAATATGGTTAGAATTAAAGATTATTGCTGATATTGGACTTGTGGGTTTTCCTAACTCTGGGAAATCTAGCCTCTTATCTTTAACAACTAGAGCTAAGCCTAAAATTGCTGACTATCCTTTTACAACTATAAATCCAAATTTAGGTGTTCTGAACATTGATGATAAAGAAATAATAATTGCAGATATTCCAGGATTGATTAAAGGTGCGCATAAAGGCGTAGGTTTGGGAGATAAATTTCTTAAACATATTGAAAGATGTAAAAGTTTGTTACATCTTATAGATATAAATGAGGATAATTTATTTAATCGTTACAAAATTATAAGAGAAGAACTAAAAAAATATAGTTCAGAGCTTATGAATAAAAGAGAAATAGTTGCTTTTAATAAAGTAGATTTATTAGAGGAAGAGGAGATTAGTTTGAAAATCAGCGAATTTAAGAAAAATTTTAAAAAGAAATTTTTTAAAATATCGATTTTAAAAAAGAATAATATTAAGGAGTTATTGAGAGCATTAAAATGATTTTGAAGAAATCAAAAAGAATTGTTATTAAAATTGGCTCATCGTTATTAATAAAAAAAAATAAAATTAATACAACTTGGGTTAATAAGCTTTCAGAAGATATTTCTAAACTTTGGAAAAATAAAATTGAGATTATTATAGTTACTAGTGGGGCAATAGCTATAGGTTGTAAATATTTAAAAATCAGTAGAAAAAATCTTAAATTAAAAGAGTATCAGGCAGTATCAGCTATTGGACAAATCGAATTAATTAATCTTTTTAAAAAATTTCTATCAAAAAAAAAAATAAATATTGGTCAAATTTTATTAACATTAGAAGATACCGAAAATAGACGACGAGCATTAAATGCTAAAGATACTATTGAAAACATTTTTAAGCTTAAAGGAGTGCCTATTGTAAACGAGAATGATACAACTGCTACAAATGAAATACGATATGGTGATAATGATCGTTTAGCTGCACGTGTCGCTCAAATCACATCATCGGATACCTTAGTAATGCTATCAGACATAGATGGTCTTTATACTAAAGATCCAAAGAAGTTTAAAAATGCTAAACATATTAGAGAAGTAAAAACCATTACAGACAAAATTTTAAAAAGTGCATCAAAAAGTGTCACGGATTATGGCTCTGGTGGAATGGTAACCAAAATTGAGGCAGCAAAAATATGTATGGCCTCAGGTTGTCGTATGATATTAACTAAAGGGTCTGTAAATAATCCTTTAAGTAAATTGGAGAAAGAAAAATTCTGCACCGTATTTATTCCAAATACAAATAGATATAATGCAAAAAAAAAATGGATACGTAGCAGCATCAAAAATAAAGGATCAATAATTGTTGATGATGGAGCTAAAAATGCACTTATAAAAGGTAAAAGTTTACTTCCAGTTGGTATAATCGAAGTTAATGGTAAATTTGATAGAGGTGATACAGTCTCTATCCTTAATAAACTTAATAACAAAGTTGGTATTGGTGTAACTTCGTATTCAAGTGATGAAATTTCCAAAATCAAAGGTATAAAGAGTGATAATATTAAAGATAGGTTAGGCTATATATCTAGGGGTGAAGTAATACATATTGATAATATGGTTTTAATAAAATGAGTAAATTAAATTATATTCGTAGTTTAGGAACCAAAGCTAAAAAAGCATCTGAAGAATTGTCAGTCTTATCTGAAAATAAAAAGAATGCAGTATTAAAATCTTTTTATTTAAATATAAAACAAAATGTTAACAAAATTCTAAAAGCTAACAAAATAGACATCGTATCAAGTAAAAAAAATAAACTGAAAGACAATTTAATTGATCGGAGTATGCTTAATAAAGAAAGAATTAAATCCATACTCAACTCAATTGAAGAAGTGATTTCTTTTAAAGATCCTACTCACAAAGTCATTGCGAAATGGAAACGTCCCAATAATCTAATCATAAATCGTGTTACAATGCCTATTGGAGTTTTAGGTGTTATATATGAGGCGCGTCCTAACGTTACCTCTGATGTAGCAATATTAAGTTTTAAATCTGGAAATTCTGCAATACTTCGGGGTGGCAAAGAGGCCTTGCAGTCCAATATTATTATTTCAAATTTATTTAGATCGAGTTTAAAAAGAAATAATATAAATCAAGACTGTATACAATTGGTGAACAATACTGACAGAAAAATTGTTGATTTAATGTTATCTAAAATGTCAGAATATATAGATATTATCATTCCAAGAGGTGGCAAAAGTCTTGTTAAAAAAGTATTAGAATTATCTAAAGTACCTACAATAGGTCACCTGGAAGGATTATGTCATGTTTATTTGGACAATGAATACAATTACGATACAGCTGAAAAATTAATTCTAAATTCTAAGCTAAGAAGAACAAGTATTTGCGGAGCTGCAGAAACCTTACTTATAAATAAATCTGTTAAAAAAAACGATGTTTACAAAATTTTACGAAAATTAAACATTAAAGGCTGCAAAATTATTGGAGATAACAAAACTAAAAAGATATTCGAGAAAACTATTTTAGCTAAAGAGAATGATTGGTCCACGGAATACTTAGACTCCAAAATATCTGTTAAAATTGTTAATGATTTAAAAGAAGCTATAAAACATATTAAAAAATACGGAACTAATCATACTGAATGTATTATTTCCAAAAATAAAAATAATATAAAAACCTTCGAAAAAAATATTAGTAGCTCAATAGTGATGACTAATGCTTCGACTCAATTTGCTGATGGTTATGAGTTTGGCTTAGGCTCAGAGGTTGGAATATCTACAAATAAATTGCATCCTAGAGGGCCAGTTGGTCTAGAGCAACTTGTGACTTATAAATATATTGTAAACGGAAAAGGTCAAATTCGTCCTTGAGCATCTCTAGTATAAATAGAATAGGAATATTTAGTGGTTCTTTTGACCCCCCTCACAAAGGACATGTTCATATATCTAAAGTATTTTTAAAAAAACTTAAATTAAAAAAACTAATTTGGACTGTATCAAGAAAAAATCCTTTGTTAGAAAAAAAATATTATTACAGTTATAAAGAAAGAATAATTTTATCTAAAAAAATTTCAAACAATATTAAAAAAATTATTGTTAGTAATTGTGACAAAAAATATTCCTATCAATTAATTGATTTAATACAAAAAAAATACAAAAGTTCTCAAATTTTTTTTCTTATAGGTTCAGATAATGTAAAATATTTCCACAAATGGAAAAAGTTTTTACAAATAATTAACGTTTGTACACTAGTAGTTATAAATAGACCTGGATACTACAATGCATTTAAAAAATCTTTTTTTTTCAAAAATTATAGCAAATTTATGAAAAAAAATTTCAATAATCAGAAAATAATACCACAAAAAACATGGGTTTATATTAGTGATAAGGGCAAAAAAATATCTTCATCAAATATAAAAAATAGATTATATAAAAAAATAGATTAATAATTTGACAAAAAAAATAATAGACATTGTTTACCAAACCTTAGACGATAACAAAGCTCAAAACATAGTTATAATAGATTTGAAAAATAAAAGTTCCATCGCAGACTATATGATAATTGCAAGTGGAACATCTTCAAGGCATATTCAAGCTATCTCAGAAAACACGGCGCAAAAACTGAAATCATTTGGGTTAGACGATTGTCGTATTGAAGGTCAAAACAGTGATGACTGGAAATTAATAGATGCCTTAGAAATCGTAATACATATATTTCATCCGGAGAAAAGGTCTTCTTATAATCTCGAAAAAATGTGGGAAGATATTTTGCCTAAACAACAAATTACTATTTAATGAAAATAGATATTTTATGTGAAGGTAAATTAAATAAAAACATAGAAAATGATATATGCGATTTATATCTTAATAGAATTTCATCCCTAAAAAAAAGTGGAATTTTAAAAGTAGAAATAAAAAAAATTACTGATCATAAAAATTATAAAATAAAAAGTAGCAAAAATATTAAAAATTTTATTTTAGACGAAAAAGGTGAAAATTTAAGTACATTAGACCTAACAAAAAAAATTGATTATTTTAATAATAATAGAGTTGAATTAGTTAATTTTTTCTTAGGTAAACCTGATGGATTTAGTCAAGACAATAATAAATTTGAAAAAATTTCGTTAAGTAAAATGACATTTCCACACTCGCTAGCGAGAGTTATTTTGTGTGAACAAATTTACAGATGTGCTACAATATTAGCAAAACATCCATATCATAAATGCTAATGAATTTATTTTTTAGACAAATATACTCGATTTGCTTAGTGTTTATTTTAATTACACATGTTAATGCAAATCCAAATGATAAATTATATCAAAAACTAGATCTTTTCAGTGATGTATTAGATACATTAAAAAAAGAATATGTTGATGACGTTAAACAAGATGAAGTAATTGACTCTGCAATAAATGGTATGCTTCAATCACTCGATCCTTACTCATCATACATGAGTCCCGAAGCGTTTCAAAATATGAGCAGAGATACTAAGGGTGAATTTGGAGGACTGGGTATTGAGATTACTATGGAGTCAGGATTAGTTAAAATAATAACACCCATAGAAGGAACGCCAGCTGATAAAGCTGGAGTGCAAGCTGGAGATTACATAGTAAAAATTGGAAATAAACAGGTAAAAGGCATGACACTACTAGATGCTGTAAAATTAATGCGTGGTAAAGTTGGAACAAGTTTAGAAATAACCGTTCGAAGACCTGAAGTTGAGGGTGAAATAAAATTTACTATTACTAGAGCAGTTATAAAAATAAGAGAAGTCTCAGCAGAAGTAAAAGATAGTATTGGCTATATAAGATTACGTGCTTTTAATGAACAAAGTCATAATCAGTTAATCAAACAATTAAAGAAGATATCTAATAAAAAAGTTGAGGGGTACATTTTAGATTTAAGAAATAACCCTGGAGGATTATTGTCCCAGGCAATTAAGATAACAGAGACCTTCCTTGATGGTGGAGAAATAGTATCAACAAGAGGTAGAGATAAAAATGATATTAGAATCTTTAATGCTAAAAAAGGAGATAAAATAAATAATAAACCACTTATTATTCTAATTAATCAAGGTTCAGCTTCTGCTTCAGAAATAGTATCAGGCGCGCTCAAAGACCACAAAAGAGCTATTTTGTTAGGAGAAAAAAGTTTTGGAAAAGGATCTGTCCAATCTATCATTCCATTAAAAAATCGAGGAGGATTACGATTAACGACAGCAAAATATTATCTTCCATCTGGTGAGTCTATTCATGAAAAAGGGGTTGAACCAGATATAACTGTTAAGAGAAATAAAAACGATTTTAAGATCAATACTAAAACAGATAATCAACTAAATTATGCTATCAATTTATTGAAGGCGTCATGAATATTTCAAAAAATCTACCTTATCGTAAAGGTGTTGGTATGATGGTATTTAACAACCAAAAAAAAATTTTTGTCGGTAAACGTATAGATAATCAAACAGCATGGCAAATGCCCCAGGGCGGTGTTGACGATAATGAAGACCATGAGACTGCGGCTAAGCGGGAGCTTTATGAGGAAACGGGTATTCAATCAATAAGAATTATTCGAAAATCAAAAGAGGAATATACATATGACTTACCTGAATACTTATTGGGTAAAATATGGAAAGGTAAATATATGGGGCAAAAACAAAACTGGTTTCTAATAAAGTTTTTAGGACCTGATAGTGAAATAAACCTAAACCAAAAGTATCCAGAATTCAATCAGTGGAAATGGGCAGATATAGATGAGCTTCCAAGATTAATAGTTCCATTTAAAAAAAAATTGTATTTATCAGTAATTCAAGAATTCTGTAAGTTTATCTAGATTTAAGTAAATTTAATTCTTCTATTAGTGTATTCGAAATGAAAACTTCATGGTCAGTACAATTTTCATCTTTGATTTTTTTATTTGCATTGTTTTTAAGTTGGTTAATTTTTTGATCTGTTAATTCTTCAATATCATAAATATCTTGACATAAAATTGATAAGATATTGTTTTTAAAATCAATTACACCCCCTGTAGTGAAAAAATATTTACTATTTTTATTTTCTACATTTATCACTCCAGGTCTTAAAAAAGTAACTATTGGTACATGGTTATCCAAAATACCCATCTGTCCCTCAATCCCAGGAACAGTTACCATTGGCACGTCGTTATCTGTAAATAAAACTTTTTCTGGTGTTACTATATCTACTTGCATTTTATGCTGCGTCTTTTGCCATCTTTTCTGCTTTTTCAATGGCTTCTTCTATAGTTCCAACCATATAGAATGCTGCCTCAGGTAGATGGTCATACTCACCCTTGCAAATAGCATCGAAGCCTTTAATCGTAGACTCTAATTCAACAAGCTTGCCCGGTGATCCAGTAAATACTTCTGCTACAAAGAAGGGTTGAGATAAAAACCTTTGTATTTTTCTCGCTCTTGCCACTACAAGCTTATCTTCCTCAGAAAGCTCATCCATACCTAAAATTGCAATAATATCTTGCAATGACTTATAAGTCTGCAATATCCTTTGAACTTCTCTAGCTACTCTATAATGCTCATCTCCAACAATTCTAGGATCTAAAATTCGTGATGTTGAGTCAAGAGGATCAACGGCTGGGTAAATTCCAAGTTCAGCAATTTGTCTTGAAAGAACAGTTGTTGCATCTAAGTGAGAAAATGATGTCGCAGGTGCTGGATCTGTAAGATCATCAGCAGGGACATATATTGCTTGCACTGAAGTAATTGAACCTTTTGTAGTTGTAGTAATTCTTTCCTGTAAATTTCCCATATCAGTTGCTAAAGTTGGTTGATAACCAACAGCTGAAGGTATACGACCCAATAAGGCTGAGACTTCAGATCCAGCTTGTGTAAATCTAAAAATATTATCAACAAAGAACAAGACGTCTTGACCTTCTTTGTCTCTAAAATACTCTGCAACTGTTAATCCAGTTAAAGCCACTCTTGCCCTTGCTCCAGGCGGTTCGTTCATTTGTCCATAAACTAGTGCTGCTTTAGAGCCAGGACCATCTGTTTTAATTACTCCAGACTCAATCATTTCATGATACAAATCATTTCCTTCTCTAGTCCTTTCTCCAACGCCAGCAAATACAGAGTAACCTCCATGTGCTTTAGCAACGTTATTAATTAACTCCATAATTAGAACAGTTTTACCAACACCTGCTCCGCCAAATAAACCAATCTTACCACCCTTCGCATATGGCGCTAATAAATCGACTACTTTTATTCCTGTTACTAAAACTTCTGTTTCTGTTGATTGCTCCACAAACTCTGGTGCTTGTCTATGTATTGGCCATTTTTCTTTGGTCTTGACATCACCTTTTTGATCAATGCCCTCACCAATGACATTTACAATCCTCCCAAGTGTTTCTGGTCCTACAGGAACTTTTATAGCATCACCAGTGTCAGTAATCTTGTCTCCTCTTTTTAAACCTTCTGTAGTATCCATAGATATTGTTCTAACAGTCCCTTCACCTAAGTGTTGTGCAACTTCTAAAACTAATCTGTTCCCGTTATTATCACATTCTAGAGCTGAATTTATTTCTGGTAAGTGCTCTTCAAATTTTACATCAACTACTGCTCCTATAACCTGGGTAATTATTCCAAATTTATTTTGCATTTTTTTCTCCTTTATAATGACTCCGCACCAGAAATAATCTCTATCAATTCTTTTGTGATAACGGCTTGTCTACTTCTGTTATAATTGATTGTTAATTTGTCAATTAGATCACCAGCATTTCTTGTAGCATTATCCATAGCTGACATTCTAGATCCCTGTTCACTAGCTGCATTTTCTAAAAACGCTTTGAAAATCTGAGTAGTAATATTTTGTGGCAAAAGATGTTCTAAAATTTCACTTTCATCTGGTTCAAATTCATATTGAACATCATTGTTATCTTCATCACCCTCTTCTAAATTCTCTACAGGAATAATTTGTTGTGCCTGAGGTTCTTGTGAAATTACTGATTTAAATTTATTATAAAAAATCGTACATACATCAAATTCATTATTATTGAACATAGTTATTATTTTACTTGTTAATTCAGAAGCCTCATTGACAGTAATATTTTTTAAATTTTTATAAGTTATTCTCTCTAAAATATAGTCTTTAAAATTTCTTTTAAGCTGATCATCACCTTTTGAGCCGACCGTAATTATTTTTAGTTTTTTATTTGAGTCTATTATTTGGTTAAAAAATTCTCTAGCTTTCTTAACAATATTAGTATTAAATCCGCCACACAAACCTCTGTCAGCAGTCATAACAACACATAAATGAACATCATTCTTATTGTTTCCAGCTAATAACTTTGGAGATGAAGATATATCAGTGATCGACTTCTTTAGATTACTAATTATATTATTCATTTTCTCAGAATAAGCTCTGCCTTTTTCAGCATTTTCTTGAGCTTTTCTCAATTTTGCCGCCGCAACCATTTTCATAGCTTTTGTAATCTTTTGAGTAGATTTGACACTAGTTATACGGTTTCTAAGATCTTTTAAACTAGGCATTCGTTAATTTAAAAATTCCTTTTTAAAGTTATCAATGAAATCCTTTAATTTTTTTTCATTCGCATCGTCTAATTTACCTGAAGAAACTATATTTTTTAGAATATCTGGAGACTGTGATTTTATTGCACTTAGCAATTGATCCTCAAAATTTTTAATTTTCGAATTTTGAATATCGTCGAGGAAACCTTTTACACCAGCAAATATTGAGACAACTTGTTCTTCAACTTTTAATGGGGAATATTGGCCTTGTTTTAAAAGTTCTGTTAACTTCGAACCTCTGTTAAGCAGTTGTTGAGTTGAAGCATCTAAATCTGATCCAAATTGAGCAAATGCTGCCATTTCACGATACTGAGCTAACTCTAGCTTTATAGTACCCGCTACTTGCTTCATTGCTTTAATTTGTGCCGCAGAACCAACCCTGGATACAGATATACCAACATTGACCGCAGGTCTAATCCCTTGAAAAAATAACTCGGTTTCTAAAAATATTTGCCCATCTGTAATAGATATTACGTTTGTTGGTATATATGCTGATACGTCACTAGCTTGTGTTTCAATAATTGGAAGCGCTGTTAATGATCCACCACCATTTTCATCATTTAATTTTGCTGCTCTTTCTAATAATCTACTGTGTAAATAAAAAACGTCTCCAGGAAAAGCTTCCCTTCCAGGAGGTCTTCTAAGCAATAAAGACATTTGTCTATATGCTACAGCTTGCTTAGATAAATCATCATAAACAATTAATCCATGCATACCATTATCTCTGAAATATTCTCCCATTGCGCAACCAGTATATGGTGCTAGAAATTGCAAAGGTGCAGGATCTGAAGCTGTTGCAGCCACGACAATTGAGTACTCCATCGCTCCAGCATCTTCTAAAGTTTTTACTATTTGCGCAACTGTTGATCTTTTTTGACCAATCGCTACATAAACACAATATAGTTTTTTTGATTCATCATCAGATTTATTTATTTCTTTTTGATTAATAATTGTGTCTATTGCAATTGCAGTCTTACCTGTTTGTCTGTCTCCAATAATTAATTCCCTTTGACCACGTCCAATAGGAATCAAACTGTCAATTGCCTTTAATCCTGTCTGCATTGGCTCACTAACCGATTTTCTCGGAATAATACCAGGTGCTTTGACCTCTACTCGCTTTTTATCTTTAGAGTTTATGGGACCTTTACCGTCAATTGGGTTTCCTAATCCATCTACCACACGACCCAAAAGTTCTTTTCCTACAGGTACATCAACAATTTCTCCAGTTCTTTTTACAACATCTCCTTCTTTAATGTGAGAATCATCACCAAAAATAACTACGCCAACATTGTCAGTTTCAAGATTGAGAGCCATACCTTTTGTTCCTTCAGAAAATTCTACCATCTCTCCCGCTTCAACGTTATCAAGTCCATAAATCCTCGCAATACCGTCTCCAACTGAAAGTACTTGTCCGACTTCAGAAACTTCAGCATCTTTACCAAAATTTTTTATTTGATCTTTTATTACTTTAGTTATTTCCGATGGGTTAATATCCATTTTTCTCCTATAAATTATTTAAGATTTTGTTAAACTTTGCTTTTGCAGTATCTTCTACCATTATACTCCCAATTTGCAGTTTAGCCCCAGATATTAAACTTGGGTCATATTTAAAATTTAGATTTACTTGTTTTTTAAGAATATCATTTAATATATTTTCGATTTCTTTAATTTGGCTTTGAGAAATTTTTGTAGGCATTGTAACAATAGCATTCAATTCATCTCTAAAATCACATAATATATCTTTGAAATATTTTATAATCTTTTCTAGAAAAAAAATACGGTGTTTTTCAATTAGAATTTTGAGGAAATTAATAAAAAAAATATTAAAATTATATTTTTTACCTAGTTCTTCCATTACACCTAACCTATCGACTTTACTCAATGTTGGATTTGTGACAAATTTTTTAAAATCTTCAGACTTCATTAAAGCTTCATCTAAAAATTTAACATTTTTTTCAATATCTTCTAAAATATTTTCTTCACGGCTTATTTCGAACAAAGATAATGCATACCGACCTGCAGCATCTGAAAAGTGGTGAGTATTTTGCGTCAAAATTATCCTTTATTCCGAGAGTAATTACCACTGGGTCATAGCCTTATCAAGCGAGTTGTGGTGGACAAGATGTCATAATTAAAAGAAATTGATAGGATCGACATCAATTTGAAGTTTTAAATTGTTAGGTAATCGCGAAAGTTCAAGCCTTTTTTTAATTTCGGTTTGAGGTGTAACTTTGGGGTTGTATTTGACAAGTAACCTAAACCTAAAATCCGATTTAATTCTATAAATTGCAGCACTCACTGGTCCATATATTTCTATAAATTCATTCCTAGGAAGAGAATTTTTTAATTTAACAGCATATTTTTCAACATGAAAACTATTTTTACCTGATACGATAATGGATATGAATTTATAAAAAGGAGGAAGCTTAGAGTGTTTTCTAAAGTTAATCTCATTTTTATAAAAATCCTCTGAGTTGAACTTTTTCAAGGAATTAAAAATACTATTTTGATCATCAAATGTTTGTAAAAAAATTTTTGATTTTTTATTAAATCTTCCAGCTCTACCTGCTAATTGATAAAGTAATTGATAATTTTTTTCTGATGCTCGAATATCATTACCTAAAAAAGTAGAGTCGCAATTAACAGCAACTATGCAATTTAAATTTTTAAAATTAAAGCCTTTAGAAACAATCTGAGTTGCTACTATAATTTTAGTTTTGTTATTTTCGATGTTTTGCAGTTGTGGCTTGAATTTAGCATAATCAGTTAGATCACTTGAAAGTATATCCGAGCTATAGCCCTTAAATTTAATCTGGATCTCCTCATAAATTTTTTCTAAACCAACACCATAAAACTTAAATTTACATGTTTGATTATTTTCACATTTCCTTTTTAATTTAGAGATATGATTACAATAATGACAAATCGCAACATTATTTTTTTTGTGATAAACCAAACCGACTGAACATTTTGGACATTCTAATCTTTTCATACAATTATAGCAAAAGAGAAAAGTAGAATGTCCTCTTCGATTTAAAAAGAATAAAACCTGATCTCCAGTTTGAAGATAACTTTTTATTTCTTTAGTAACTAATTCTGAAATAAAATTATTTTCTGAAGTATTTTCTTTTTTAAGTTTTACAGTTTTGATTTCTGGTAGATCAGATTGATTATAGCGATTTTGTAAACAGTAATAATTATATTTTTTCTTCTGAGCATTGTAGAATGTCTCAACCGAAGGTGTAGCGCTTACTAAAAAAATAGGAAATCTTTCTATTGATGCTTGTAATATTGCCATGTCTCTTGCACTAAAAGGTAATCCTTCCTCCTGTTTATAGGAAGAATCATGTTCTTCATCTATGATAATTAGTTTTAATTTTTGAAATGGTAAAAATAAAGCTGACCTTGCTCCCAAAACTAATTTAATCTCATTGCTAAATATTCCTTTCCAAATTTTTTTTTTGGCTTTATCTTTGATGCCTGAATGCCATATCGCTGGCTCATACCTAAAAAAATTACTAAATCGCTTGGCTATTTGCTCACTTAAAACTTTTTCAGGCAGCAAGACTAATACCTGACATCCTTCTTTGAGTGCACTCTTAATAATTTCGAAATAAACATGTGTTTTTCCAGAACCAGGAATACCTTGAAGTAAGTTTGCTGAATACTGATTAAAACTTATTTTTTCTTCAATAGATCTTAAAATTTTATTTTGTTCGTTACTCAGCTCCACATTTTGATTAGTGTATGGATTAAATTCACTAAAATCAGTAATTTTTTTTAGACCTTTATTAAAACTACTAAAGCCTTTTTTATACAAAAATAAGTTCAAAACCATGCCTTTATTTACCAGGTTATAACTTGCCATTTTTTCTATAAAATTAATCTTATTTTTAGATATGTTAGGTAAGTTTAAAACTTCAATTATTTTCTTAATTTTAATGTTTTTTTTTAGCGGCTTTGGTTTTAAATCCCAAACAATTCCAACAATTTCTTTATTTTTAAAAGATACTAATACGAAATGACCAATTTTCAGTTTTTTATCTGATTGATAAGTAAAACTATGATCAAAATTTAATGGTAATAGAACATCAACTAGCATAATAAATTTGTAAATTTTTAAAAAAATTATAAATTTTAATTATGAAAATATACATTGACTCTTCAGATATTAAAGAAATCAAAGAAATTAATAAAACAAAATTAGTGGATGGAATTACAACAAATCCATCATTAATTGCAAAGCAAAATAAAGATATTAAAACAATCCTCAAAGAAATTTGTAAAGAAATCAGAGGTCCGGTCAGTGCGGAAGTCGCAGCTGAAGATTGTGCTGGAATGCTTAAAGAAGCTCAAGTTCTAAAAAAAATAGCCAAGAATATTGTTATTAAATTGCCTCTAACCTTCGAGGGCCTTAAAGCATGCTCAGAACTTTCAAAAAAAAAAGTAAAAACAAATGTTACTCTATGTTTTTCTGTTACTCAGGCTTTGATGGCAGCTAAATGTGGGGCGACTTTTGTATCTCCATTTATTGGACGACTTGATGATATTGGTGAAAGTGGGGTTGATTTAATAAAAGATATCAGAAAAGTTTTTGATAATTACAAAAATTTAAAAACAGAAATTTTATCTGCTTCAATTAGGAATGTAGATCATGTAAAAGAGGTTGCGAAAGCTGGCTCTGATATTGCAACAATTCCTGCTAAGGTTTTCCACGAAATGTATAAACATGATCTCACTGATAAAGGTCTAAAATTATTTTTAGATGACTGGAAAAGTACTAATCAAAAGATTAGTTAATTACATATGTATAGGTCTTTTATCTACTGCAAGTGCAGCTTCCTTAACAGCCTCTGTTAAAGTTGGATGAGCATGACAAGTTCTTGCTATATCCTCTGAACTTGCTCCAAACTCCATAGCTAAAGCTAATTCTGAAATTAAGTTTCCAGCATCTGGACCAACAATATGAACTCCTAAAACTTTATCAGTTTTTTTGTCAGCTAATATTTTTACAAAACCATCTGTTTCATCATTAACTTTTGCTCTAGAATTTGCCATGAACGGGAATTTTCCAGAGTTATATGCTATTGATGATTTTTTTAATTCCTCTTCTGTTTTTCCAACTGAAGCTACCTCGGGATGAGTATAGACAACATTTGGTATGACATCATAATTCACATGACCAAATTTACCAGATATCATTTCAGCGACTGCAATACCTTCTTCTTCTGCTTTGTGTGCTAGCATTGGTCCAACCACAACATCACCAATAGCGTAAATATTTTCTATATTAGTTTTAAAATGCTTATCAATTTTTACTCTGCCTTTTTCATCCTTTTCGATATTTGCATTTTCTAAAGATAATCCCTCTGTATTAGCTTTTCTACCAATACAAACTAGGACAACATCGGCTTCAACTTTTTCTTTTTTACCGTCTTTTTCAAATTCAACTGAAGCACTGTTTTCGTTATTTTTAACTGCAGTTACTTTAGAAGATAGGTTAAATTTTATTCCTTGTTTTTTTAATATTTTATAAAAACTGTCTGAAACTTCTTTATCCATACCGGGAAGAATATGATCCATGTACTCTATAACTTCAACTTCAGCGCCAAGCTTCATCCAAACCGTGCCAAGTTCTAGACCAATCACGCCACCACCAATAACTATCATTTTTTTTGGAACCTTTTCTAAATCTAAAGCTCCAGTTGAGGAAACTACAATTTTTTCATCAATTTTAATATTTGGTAAAGTTGATACGGATGAACCTGTGGCAATTATAATGTGCTTGCCTTTAATTTGACTTTTTGATCCATCAGGAGATGTTACACTTATTTCGTTTTTTGTATGAAAACTCCCATGTCCTTTTATATAAGTGACCTTATTTTTCTTAAACAAGAACTCTATCCCTTTAGTTAGACCTTGAACAGTCTTTGTTTTATGTTTCATCATCTTAGAAATGTCCAATGACAAACCTCCTGTCGTAATTCCAATTTTATCAAATTCTTTGTTTGCCTTGTGATACATTTCGGCTGAGTGAAGTAATGATTTTGATGGTATACATCCTATGTTTAAGCACGTCCCACCTAATGATCCTCTAGACTCGATACATGCTGTTTTGTGTCCAAGTTGTGCAGCTCTAATTGCGCAGACATAACCCCCTGGACCTCCTCCAATTACTATAACGTCGTAGTTTTCCATTATAAATCTAAAAACAACCTCCTTGGGTCTTCTAAAATTTCTTTAACTCTTACTAAAAATGAAACAGCTTCTTTGCCATCGATAATTCTATGGTCATAAGATAACGCTAAATACATCATTGGTCTTATTTCAATCTTTCCATCTATAACCATTGGTCTCTGTACTATATTGTGCATACCCAAAACCCCAGATTGTGGCGGGTTAAGTATTGGCGTTGATAGCATTGATCCGTAGATTCCACCATTTGTGATTGTAAAAGTTCCACCTTGAAGATCATCAATTGTAAGTTGCCCCTCTCTTGCTTTTTCACCTAACTTAATAATTTCTTTTTCTATCTCTGCAAAAGACATTTGATTGGCACTTTTAACAACGGGAACTACTAACCCTTTGTCAGTTCCTACTGCTACACCAATATTGTAATAATTTTTATATACCAATTCTTCTCCTTGAATTTCGGCATTAACAGCTGGGAAAGTTTGTAAAGCATTTACACATGCTTTAACAAAGAAAGACATAAACCCTAATTTTACATTATAAATTTTTTGAAACTCATTTTTATTATCTTTTCTCATTTGCATGATCATTGACATATCAACTTCGTTAAACGTAGTAAGTGTAGCAGCAGTGTTTTGAGCTTCTTTAAGTCTTTTGGCTATAGTTGCTCTAAGCCTAGACATTCTCACTCGTTCCTCCGGACCCTTATCTTGAAACCTTTTGTCTATTGCAGGGCTTAACCCCATTAAACCTATTAAATCACTTTTTAATATTTGTCCTCTACGTCCTGTTCCGTGTATATTTGTTATATCTATATTATTTTCAGCAATAATTCTTTTAGCTGAAGGCGAAGGTTCTATTTTCTTCTCGACGTTTAATTGAACTACTTTGGATTCTTCATCGTATTTTTTATTTTCAACATGTGTCTCCATTTTTTGGATCTTAACCTCTTTCTTTGCTTTTTGAGACGATTGATTTGTTTTAGCAACTGAATCTCCAATTTCTCCAAGCTTTGCGCCAACTTCCACAGTTTCACCCTCTTTAATAGTTATTAAAGAAAGAAAACCACTTGATGGCGACGTAACCTCTACACTTACTTTATCGGTTTCAAGTTCTACTAATGGTTCATCTTCATTAACTTTATCACCACTTTTTTTTAGCCATTTAGCAACAGTGGCCTCAGTTACAGACTCCCCGAGAGTAGGTACTAAAATAGGTGAGCTCATTATTCAATTATCGCTTTTTTAACAATTTCTTCTTGTACAGCAAGATGTTTTTTTAAAAAACCTGTTGCAGGTGATGCTGATGGTGCTCTTCCCACATAGATTATTTTGTTTGGTTCTGATTTCAAATAACCCAGGGTACGATTTATGTACCTTTCAACATGATTCCAACAACCCATATTTTGCGGTTCTTCTTGGCACCAAATAATTTTCTTAACATTAGTAAATCTGTTTAAATGTTTTGCTAAAGTTTTTGCTGGGAATGGATATAGTTGCTCAATTCGCACAATCTGTACTCTATCAGCTTTCTGTTTTTCTCTTTGATCAATCAAATCGTAATATATCTTTCCAGAACACAATATGACTCTATCAATTAAGTTATCATCAGCTAGTGATATCATATCGTACTTTGAAGATTCTGCTTTGTCAGATAGAACTCTGTGGAATGAATTCTCCTTCGTAAAATCCTCTAGCTCTGAAACACATTTTTTATTCCTGAGTAAAGATTTTGGTGTAAATATGACCAAAGGTTTTCTAAAAGGTCTATGAATTTGTCTTCTGAGTGCGTGAAAGTAATTTGCTGGAGTTGTACAATTTACAACTTGTATATTTTCTTGGGCACATGCTTGTAAATATCTTTCAATTCTTGCTGAGGAATGTTCTGGACCTTGGCCTTCATAACCATGGGGAAGTAACATTACTAGCCCACTTGCTCTGGTCCATTTTTTTTCTCCAGAGCTTATAAATTGATCAAATATTACCTGCGCACCATTTGCAAAATCTCCAAACTGGGCTTCCCATAGTACTAAAGTGTCCGGGTCTGTTAACGAGTATCCATACTCGAATCCTAGTACTCCCATTTCTGATAATAAACTGTCTATTACTTCTGCTTTACCTTGATTTGTAGAAATATTTTTTATCGGATAATAACGTTCACCTGTAACCTGATCATTTATACCAGCGTGTCTATGGCTAAAAGTACCTCTGACAGTATCTTGACCAACTAACCTTACTCCATTTCCCTCATCAACAAGACTAGCAAGTGCTATAGATTCAGCTAAGGCCCAATCAATATTCTTTCCTGTATCTATCATTTTAAGTCTATTTTCAAAAATTCTAGAGATTGTTTTGTGAACATTAAAATTATTGGGAATTGAACAAACTTTTCTTCCAATTTCTCTAAATTTTTCTATATCAATACCTGTTACACCCCGTCTATCTTGACCTTGTTCTGAAGTAAATTTAGACCAAACTCCTGTAAACCAATCATACTCATTTGATATATAACTTTTAGATGCCTCAAATTCTTCATCTAATTTATTTTGATAATCTTTTTTGTCGTTTAAAAAATCGTCCTCAGTAAGAATACCCTCATTTATCAATGTTTTGGAATACTTCAACAATGTTGATTCTTGTTCTCTAATTTTCTTATACATTAAAGGCTGAGTAAAAGATGGTTCATCACCCTCGTTATGTCCAAATTTTCTAAAACAAAAAATATCTATTACAACATCTCTTTTAAATTTCTGTCTATATTCAGTCGCAACTTTCGCACAATATGTGACTGCCTCTGGGTCATCGCCATTTACATGAAATATGGGAGCTTGAACCATCTTAGCAACTTCTGAAGGGTATGGAGATGATCTTGCAAATTCAGGCTGTGTTGTAAAACCAATTTGATTATTAACTATTATGTGAATTGTTCCCCCAATGTTATGACCTGTTAATCCAGACATAGCAAAACATTCTGCAACAATTCCTTGTCCTGCAAATGCAGCATCCCCATGCAATAAAATTGGTATAACTTGATTTCGATCTTTATCTTTATGATAATCTTGTTTAGCTCTAGCCTGCCCAAGTACTACAGGATTTACAGCTTCTAGATGAGATGGGTTAGCTGTTAGACTTACATGTACCAAATTGCCATCAAATTCTCTATTAGCTGAGGCACCTAAGTGATATTTAACATCGCCTGAGACCCCTCCACTTGCAATTCCAGGATCTCCTGCAAACTCTTTAAATATTTTTTTTAAAGGTTTTTGGATCACATTAGTCAAAATATTTAATCTTCCCCTGTGTGGCATGCCAATTTTAACTTCTTTACAGCCTAAAGCACCACCTCTTTTAATGATTTGTTCCATTGCAGGTATTAGTGATTCACAACCATCCAGCCCAAATCTTTTTGTTCCGACATATTTTTTTGCCAAATATTTTTCAAAACCATCTGCCTCAATCAACTTATTTAAAATTGCTTTTTTTCCTTTTATGGTAAAATTAATCTCTTTATCTTTTCCCTCTATTCGACTTTGTATCCAACTTTTTTCCTCTGGATCTGTCATATGCATAAACTCAAAACCTATGTTAGAACAATAAGTTCTATTTAAAATTTTAAGTATCTCTTTTAATGTTGCATACTTTAATCCCAATACTTCATCCAAGAAAATTTTTTTATTTAAATCTTTATCGCTAAAACCATACGTCTTTGGATCCAGTTCTGGTGCATATTCTTTTTTTAAAAGTTGAAGCGGATCAAGATCAGCATTGAGATGGCCTCTGATTCTGTAAGCTCTTATCATCATTATAGCTCGAACAGAGTCTTTTGTGCTAAGTTCTAAGTCTTGTGCAGGGCTTAGGATATCATCTTTCTCTTTTTTAATTTTTTCATTTAAAACTTGATTAAGTTTTTCTGGTATAAATTTTTCATATATATCTGGATCAATTTCAGAGGAAGATTTTATTTTTTTTGGCTCCCAAGAAACTCTTGTTTTTTCTTTTTGAGATTGTTTACCATCGTCTATGCCTTCAAAATATTGTTGCCAGCTATTAGGAACTAAATTAGGATCTTTGCAAAATTTATCATACATTTCTTCAATATAAGATGAATTAGATTTGCTCAAAAATGAAGTTGTTTCAAATATTTTATTTTTAGATGATGACATTATTTAAAGTTATTATATCAACCATTTAATACTGATTTCAATGTTTTTCCAATATCTGCGGGAGAATCTGTCACTGTAATACCGCATGTTTTCATGGTTTTAATTTTATCTTTAGCTCCTCCTTTACCGCCAGCAATAATAGCTCCGGCATGACCCATTCTTCTTCCTGGTGGAGCAGTAATTCCAGCAATAAAGCCAACAGTAGGTTTTTTTATAGTATGGTTTTTTAAAAATTCAGCAGCTTCTTCTTCAGCTGAACCTCCTATCTCTCCAATCATAATAATAGAATCGGTATTTTTATCTTTTAAAAAAAGGTCAAGACAATCAATGAAGCTTGTTCCATTTATAGGATCACCGCCAATACCAATGCAAGTAGATTGACCCAATCCTTCTGCAGTAGTTTGCGCAACCGCTTCATAAGTTAAAGTTCCAGACCTTGAAACAATGCCAACTGATCCTTTTTGGTGGATATGACCAGGCATTATTCCAATTTTACACTCGCCTGGAGTTATAATTCCAGGGCAGTTTGGCCCAATTAATCTTGATCTAGAACCGGACAATTTTTCTTTAACCTTAATCATATCAAGTATTGGTATACCCTCGGTAATACAGACAATCAGTGGAACATTCGCATCTATAGCCTCAATGATTGCTGAAGCTGCAAATTTTGCTGGAACATAAATCATAGTTGCATTAGCACCTGTTTCATCTACTGCCTCTTTAACCGTATTATAAACTGGTTTTCCAAGGTGAACTTGACCGCCTTTTTTAGGTGTTACTCCACCAACAAGTTTCGTTCCATAAGCTAATGATTGTTCTGAGTGAAAAGTTCCGTTAGCGCCTGTAAAACCTTGACAAATTAATTTGGTATTTTTATCAACTAAAACTGACATTCTATTTTATTGCCTCAACTATCTTTTTAGCTGCATCATTTAAGTCATCCGCAGGTATAATAGTAAGTCCAGAATTATTTAAAATTTCTTTACCTTTTTCAAAATTTGTACCAGCTAATCTAACAACTAAGGGAATATTTAATTCAGTTTCTTTTGCTGCAGCTATTACACCCTCTGCAATTACATCGCATTTCATGATACCACCAAATATATTGATTAAAATTCCTTTTACATTCTTATCTGACAAAATAATTTTAAACGCTGCACTCACTTTTTCTTTAGACGCTCCACCGCCAACATCTAAAAAATTAGCAGGTTCTGATCCATAGAGATTGATTATATCCATTGTTGCCATAGCCAGACCTGCACCATTAACCATACATCCAATCTCACCATCTAATTTAATGTAGGCTAAATCATATTTACTAGCTTCTATTTCCATAGGATCTTCTTCGTTCAAATCTCTATACTCTAAAATTTCTGGATGTCTAAAAAGAGCATTGTCATCAAAGTTTATTTTTGCATCAAGGCAAATAACCTTATTATCCTTTGTTAATATTAATGGATTTACCTCTATTAAATTTGCGTCTGTTTTTATTAAAGCTTGATATAAAGCCTGGATTATTTTTTTTCCATCATTTAGAGCAGATTCCTTTAAATTGTATGGTTTTAAAATGTTAAGTATATCATTATCACTTACTTTGTCAGAAATATTTAGACGTGTCGTAAGAATTTTTTTTGGTGTTTTCGAAGCAACTTCTTCTATATCCATTCCTCCTTCCGCACTTGAAATAAAAGCAATTTTTGAACTCGCACGATCAACTAAACACGATAAATAAAATTCTTTAGCTATTTCAGATGCATCTTCAAGATAAAGTCTTTTTACCTCTCTGCCTTGAGGGCCTGTTTGATGTGTGACAAGTACTTTTCCAAATAATTCACGAGCTTCTTCCTTTAGCTCATCAAAATTATTTACTACCTTCACTCCACCTGCCTTTCCTCTTCCTCCTGCATGAATTTGTGCTTTTAAAACTATTTTACTAGTTTTTATCTTTTTTGATGCATCTTTTAACTCTTGTAAATTATAAACAACAATACCGTTTGGAACTGGTGCTCCAAACTTTCTTAACAACTCTTTAGCTTGATGCTCGTGAATATTCACTTTTATTTTAAAGATGGATCAATATTTTTTGCTGCATTCAAAAGTTCATTGACTGCATCAATTGAAATATCGAAATTCTTTTTCTCCTCTTGATCTAAATCTAATTCTATAATTTTTTCTATACCACTTGATCCTATAACAGCTGGCACGCCAGCATAAAGGTTTTTAACACCATATTGATCATTAAGATATACAGCGCATGGAAGTGTTTTCTTTAAATTTTTAAGATAAGATTCTGCCATATCAATAGCCGAAGCAGCAGGAGCGTAAAAGGCTGAGCCATTTCCTAGATACTTCACAATTTCAGCTCCTCCCTTTCTAGTTCGATCAATAATAGAGTCTAATTTTTCTTTTGATAGCTTTCCATCTTTGACAAAATCCATTAAATTTTTACCATCAATTGTTGTTCTGTTAGGAACCGGTACCATTGTATCACCATGACCACCAAGGACAAAAGAATCGATTTTGCCAATAGGTACATTTAGTTCTCGTGACAAAAATAACTTAAAACGAGAAGTATCTAAAACACCAGCCATTCCAACAACCATATTTTTTGGCAAACTAGAATATTTTTGTAGTGCCATCACGATTACATCTAATGGATTTGTAATACAAATCACAAAAGCTTGTGGAGATGTTTTAGCAATTCCCTCGCCAACTTGTTTAATGATCTTTAGATTTGTGCCTAATAGGTCATCCCTTGTCATGCCAGGTTTTCTAGGTATTCCAGCCGTAATTATAATGACATCTGATTTTTGAGTATCATCATAATTGTTTGTTCCTATAAACTTAACGTCAAAACCATCGATTGCTGAAGACTGTGCAATATCTAAAGCCTTACCTTTTGCTACTCCGTCCGCTACATCAAACAAAACAACCTCGTCAGCAAGTTTTTTTAAACCAATTAAATGGGCTAATGTACCTCCTATTTGACCTGCTCCGATAAGAGAAATTTTTTTCATGATGGATGTATATTTTAAGCTATAAAAAAATCAAAGACAAAATTGTAGCATAAATACTTACTAGAGATTGTTTGGATGTAGAAAATTTAATGATGCAAAACAATTTTTAGCATTCTTCTTAAAGGCTCTGCAGCTCCCCACAGCAACTGGTCACCCACGGTAAATACATTTAAGTAATCCTGTCCAATATTTAATTTTCTTATTCTACCAACAGGGACTTTTAGCGTTCCGCTTACACTTGCAGGACTTAACTCCTTAATTGTTGAAAATTTTTCATTTTTAACAACTTGAGTCCACTCACTGGTCTGTTTAATAATACTTTCAATTTCATTTATAGAAATATTTTTTCTCAATTTTATTGTAAGTGCAGCACTATGAGATCTCATTGAACCAATTCTAACACACGTTCCATCGATGGGTATGGGTTTATCTTCATTTCCAAGTATTTTATTTGTTTCTGCAAATGCTTTCCACTCTTCTTTAGATTGGCCATTATCTAATTTAACATCTATCCAAGGTATTAAACTACCTGCGAGTGGAACTTCAAAACTGTTAGACGGAAATGTTTTTGCACTCATTTCACTATGAACTAATTTATCGATTTCTAAAATTCTTGATGATGGATCCTTTAAAAGATTTTTCACACTATTATTTAATATTCCCATCTGAGTTAAAAGTTCTTTCATGTGCTGTGCACCACCACCGGAAGCAGCTTGATAGGTCATTGATGTAGCCCACTCTATCAAATTTTCTTTAAACAGCCCTCCTATACCCATTAACATACAGCTAATTGTACAATTTCCACCAATAAATTCTTTTTTGCCATTCTTTAATGCATCTAAAATAATATTTTTGTTAATTGGATCCAATATTATAGTGCTTGATTTCTCCATTCTTAAATGAGATGCAGCATCAATCCAGTATCCATTCCAGCCACTACTTTTTAATTCTTTAAATATTTTTTGTGTGTAATCGCTTCCTTGACAAGTAAGAATAGCATCCATTTTTTTTAAGTCTGCAATATTAGTAGCATCTTGAAGTATACTTGAGCCTTTTCCAAAATTAGGACCATCTTTTCCAGCCTGTGAAGTGCTAAAAAAAACAACATCAGAGATATCATCAAAGTCTTTCTCCTCGATCATTCTGTTTATCAAAACAGAACCCACCATTCCTCTCCAACCAACAATACCAACTCGTTTTACATTCATAATCTAACTATAGATCAATTTTACAAATAATTGTAAGAAAAATTAATATTGCCTACTTCATTGTTGGCATAATGAATTCGGGATTATCCTTAATCCCTGATGGCCATCTCGATGTAACTGTTTTCAATTTAGTATAAAACCTTACACCCTCCAGCCCATGCATGTGATGATCACCAAATAAAGATCTTTTCCATCCCCCAAAACTATGAAAAGCCATAGGAACAGGTATAGGTATATTTACGCCTACCATGCCGACTTTAATTCTATTACTAAATGTTCTTGCACTGTCTCCATCTCTTGTAAAAATAGAAGTTCCATTGCCGTACTCATGATTATTTATTAAATCTACTGCAGAATTAAAGTCATTGACTCTAACTACGGATAGTACGGGGCCAAAAATTTCTTCTTTATAAATTTTCATATTATCAGTGACCTTGTCAAATAAACATCCACCAAAGTAGAAACCATTTTCATAACCTTGGAGTTTTAATTCTCGACCGTCGACAATTAGCTCTGCCCCCTCTTTAACTCCAAGATCAACATATCCTCTCACTCTCTCTAAATGTTCTTTTGTAACCAACGGACCCATTTCGGAAGTCTTGTCCATGCCTGGCCCAACTTTTAAAGCTTCAACTTTTTGAGCTAGTTTTTTAACAAGTTCATCTCCAATCTTTCCGACTGCAACTGCAACTGATTGTGCCATACATCTTTCACCTGCTGATCCATATGCTGCACCTATCAATCCATTTACTGCCTGATCAATATCTGCATCTGGCATCACAACACAATGGTTTTTGGCCCCACCTAAAGCTTGAACTCTTTTTTCATTCTTAGCAGCATTCTCATATATGTATTTTGCAACTCCAGTTGAACCTACAAAACTTATTGCACTGACGTCTTTGTGTGTTAAAATTGCGTCAACAACATCTTTATCACCATTAATCACATTAAATACGCCATCTGGTAAACCTGCTTGTTTTAATAAATCGGCCAACATCATTGAGCAGCTCGGATCTTTTTCTGAAGGTTTTAAAATAAAAGTGTTTCCACAAGCTATGGAAATTGGGAACATCCACATAGGGACCATTGCAGGGAAATTAAAAGGCGTTATACCTGCACAAACTCCTAATGGTTGACGTATAGACCAACTATCAACATTTTTGCCAACATTTTCTGTAAATTCACCCTTTAATAAATGTGGGATACCACATGAAAACTCTACTACCTCAAGACCTCTAGTTAATGATCCTTTAGCATCATCGTATACCTTTCCGTGTTCTGAAACTATCAATTTAGTTAACGTGTCAGAATTTTTTTCTATTAACTCTTTAAACTTAAATAGTATTCTTGCTCTTGATATTGGTGGAGTGTTAGACCACTCCTGAAAAGCTTTAAGTGCAATGTTAACCGCATGATCAACTTCAGAGCTGGTTGCTAAATTAACTTTTGCTTGCACCTCACCAGTTGCTGGATTGTATATATTTGAAAATCTATCACTTCCTCCACTAAATTCCTTGCCACCTATAAAGTGGAATATATTTTTCATATTAGATCTTTTACTATGATGATTTTTCAGTCACCAGCATTTTTTTTATTGAGCCTATGGCTTTCGCTGGATTTAAACCTTTGGGACATGCGTTAGTACAATTCATTATAGTATGACACCTAAATAACTTCAGCTCATCTGCTACTTTTTTTAATCTTTTCTGTCTTTCTTCATCTCTACTATCAATTATCCATCTGTATGCCTGTAAAAGGACTGCTGGCCCAAGATATTTATCACCATTCCACCAGTAACTTGGGCAAGAAGTTGCGCAGCAAGCACACATAATACACTCATATAATCCATCTAATTTAGATCTATCCTGAATGGTTTGTAGCCCTTCTGTACCATTAGATTTTTTGGTCGATTGTATCCAGGGTTCTATTGACTGATATTGTTCATATAACTGTTTTAAATTTGGAACTAAATCTTTTATCACCGGCATATGTGGCAAAGGATAAATATTAATATCACCTTTTATTTCTTTTGACGATTTAGTACATGCAAGTGTATTAGACCCATCAATATTCATCGCACATGATCCACAGATACCCTCTCTACAAGATCTTCTAAATGTTAATGAAGAATCAATCTCATTTTTAATTTTTATCAATGCATCAAGAACCATGGGGCCACAATTGTCCATATCAACTTCGTATGTATCAATTCTTGGATTTACGCCCTCTTCAGGATTCCATCTGTAAACATTTACCTTTTTTATATTTTTCAAATTCTTTTCAGATTTGAAATAGTTTCCTTTTTTGATTTTTGAATTCTTTGGTAAGTTAAATTGAACCATATTATACTAATAAACTCTAGCCTTTGGAGGAAAATACTGGACATCGTTGGTTAATGTATAATTATGTACATCTCTATAGTTTATTTTGACTTTTCCATCTTCGTGCCACGCCAAGGTATGTTTCATCCAATTAACATCATCTCTTTCTTTAAAATCCTCTCTAGAATGAGCTCCTCTGCTTTCTTTTCGATTTTCTGCTGAAGCTACAGTTACTTGAGATTGTCGTATTAAGTTATCAAATTCCAATGCTTCAACTAAATCCGTATTAAAAATTAATGATCTATCTTTAATAGAAAGATCAGATAGCCCGTTCCAAGGCTCTTGGATCTCACTCAAACCTTCTCTTAGAGTTTTGTCAGTCCTAAATACTGCACATTTGTTTTGCATTACTCTTTGCATTTGATCTCTTAAAATAGCTGTAGGAGTGCTTCCCTCAGAATTTCTAATTTTGTCAAACCTATCTAAACACTTTTGTGTTTGAGATTCAGAAATGCTTTCATGTTTCGAATTAGGTTTTACTTTTTCTGCAGCTTTCATTGCTGCTGCTTTTCCAAAAACAACAAGATCAATTAATGAGTTTGATCCAAGACGATTTGCACCATGAACTGAAACACATGCAGCTTCACCTACGGCCATTAATCCATCCACTATTTTATCAGATCCATCTGCATCCTTTGCAAGAACTTCCCCAAAATAATTGGTTGGTATACCACCCATATTATAATGTACGGTTGGCAAAACAGGTATTGGTTCTTTGGTAACATCAACACCGGCAAAAACTTTTGCGGACTCAGAAATGCCTGGTAATCGTTCTTTAAGAATTTTTTCATCCAAATGATTTAAGTGTAAAAATATATGATCTTTATTTTTACCAACTCCACGTCCTTCATTAATTTCAATAGTCATAGATCTTGATACAACGTCTCTAGACGCTAAGTCTTTTGCTGAAGGAGCGTATCTTTCCATAAACCTTTCACCCTCAGAATTAACTAAAAATCCACCTTCACCTCTACTGCCCTCTGTAATTAAACATCCAGCACCATAAATTCCTGTTGGGTGAAACTGAACAAATTCCATGTCTTGCAAAGGAAGTCCAGCTCTTAAAACCATTCCACCGCCATCGCCTGTACAAGTGTGCGCCGATGTAGCTGAAAAATACGCTCTACCATAACCACCTGTTGCCAAAATAACTGTTTTAGATCTAAAACGATGAATAGATCCATCTTGCAAATTCCAAGCTATCACTCCTTGGCACTTATCGTTTTCCATGATTAGATCAAGTGCAAAGTACTCTATAAAAAATTCCGTATCTCTCTTTAAAGCTTGACCATATAGAGTATGCAAAATTGCATGTCCTGTCCTATCAGCTGCTGCACAGGTTCTTTGTACAACACCATTTCCATAATTCTTTGTCATTCCTCCAAATGGCCTTTGATATATTTTACCTTCTTCTGTTCGGCTAAATGGTACTCCATATTTTTCTAATTCTATAACTGCTTGTGGTGCTTCCTTGCATAAAAATTCGATAGCATCTTGATCACCAAGCCAATCAGCGCCCTTTACAGTGTCATACATGTGCCAACGCCAGTCATCTTCACACATGTTTCCTAGTGCAGCTGATATTCCGCCCTGCGCGGCTGCAGTATGACTTCTAGTCGGAAAGACTTTAGAAATACAAGCAGTTTTTAAACCAGCTTCAGATAATCCAACAGCTGCTCTAAGACCTGAACCACCAGCTCCAACAACAACAACATCGTATTCATGATTAATTACATCGTAACTCATAAACTCAATATAATCATTGCTGTGATTGCGACAAGAGGAATAATTATCGAAATTAATAAAATAAACGCACTTGCTGCTTTTTTGATTGCGGCATTATGAATATAATCCTCAAAAATTTCTCCCATCCCAATTCTCATATGAAAGAAAGCCAAGATAAATATTAAACTTAAAAAAGTAGTATTTACTTTGTTATCAAAAAAATTTACCGCATCTGAATATGAAAAAGTCATTAGATCATCATAATTAAACAAAAACCAAATCAATAAAGGCAAGAGTAATACTGCAGCAATTCTTTGCATTAACCATTTGGAAACAGCACTATTCATTAGATTACCCATGCTAAAAAAGTTAAAATAAAAGAAAGGATTAGCACTATTATTCCGCTGAGGTTAGCAACTTTTAAATCATAACCATAACCAATATCCCAAAACATATGTCTAATTCCATTTAATAAGTGATATGAAAATGACCAGCTAAATCCTATAAAAATAAATTTTCCAATAAATGTTTTTGCAAATATTTCATAATAACTAAAAATATTTTCACCTAAAAAAAGCATGCATATCCATAATGCAAAAAAGGTAATACCAGTAAGGTTAATAATTGATGTTAAACGATGAGTTATTGATAACAAAGATGACAATTGCCATTTGTATACTTGAAGGTGCGGAGATAAGGGTCTTTCAGATTTCATATTTCAATATGTAACTTAAATTTTTATATTTTTAAAACTGTAAATTGTCACAATAATTTAAGATTACTTAAGTTTATCTATAATTGCTGAACCCATTTCGCTAGTAGATACTTTACGTTTACCTATTTCCATAATATCGGGAGTTCGTAAACCATCTTTTAGAACGGACTTTACTGCCTTATCTATTTCATCAGCATAAGTATCCAGGTCCAAAGAATATTTCAAAGCCATAGCAAAACTTAAAATCATTGCCAATGGATTTGCTATACCCTGACCGGCTATATCAGGTGCTGATCCATGACAAGGTTCATACATTGATCTTATTCTTCCGTTTTTGTCTTTTTCGCTCAAAGATGCTGACGGTAACATACCTAAAGAGCCAGTTAACATTGCAGCCTCGTCAGAAAGCATATCCCCAAATAAATTATCAGTTACAATCACATCAAACTGTTTTGGGTTTCTTACTAATTGCATAGCACAGTTATCTGCAAGCATATGACTTAATTCAATATCTTTGTACTCCTCGTTTTCGTCATAAAACTTTTGTACTTCTTCTTTCCATAACATACCTGCTTCCATCACATTAGATTTTTCAGCAGATGTTACTTTTTTATTTCTTTTTTTCGCTAGATCAAAAGCAACCTTAGTAACACGCACAATTTCTTTAGATGTATAAACATGTGTGTTAACTCCTTTGCGTTCTCCCTTCGCAATAGGCTCAATGCCACGAGGTTCACCAAAATAAATACCTCCTGTAAGCTCTCTTACAATCATGATATCTAAATCTGAAACGATTTCTGGTTTTAAGCTAGATGCACTTACTAATTCAGAAAAACATATTGCTGGTCTTAAATTAGCAAATAACCTTAACTCTTTCCTTAATCTTAATAATGCTCTCTCAGGTCTTTTTGAAAATTCTAATTGATCATATCTTGGCCCACCAACCGCACCTAATAAAACTGCATCGCTATCCATGGCTTTGTATAGAACGTCATCTGTTAAAGGTGTTTTGGTTTGATCATAAGACACACCACCTGCAAGCTCTTCTGTTATTTGAAGATCTAATTTTTTATTTGTATTTAACCAATTAATAATTTTTTTAACCTCAGACATAATCTCTGGGCCAATTCCATCACCGGCGAGTAACAATAAATTTTTAGGCACTAAATAACCAAGGAGTCTCTTTTTTTTTCTTAATTAAATAAGTTTCGACATCTTTTGTTTTTTTTAGACTTAATGCGATATCATCATATCCATTAACTAGACATTCTTTTCTAAATGGCTCAATATCAAAACTTAACGGCGTATTATCTCCTTTATCAATTTTTTGATCTTCAAGATTTACTGTTATCTCTTTTTTATTTTTTGCAATTTCTGCTAATTCTTTAATATTATCCTCTTTCAAAACTATTGGTAATATTCCATTTTTAAAACAATTATTATAAAAAATATCGGCAAACGATGGGGCAATTACAACTCTAATACCAAAGTCGAGTAATGACCATGGAGCGTGTTCTCTAGAAGATCCACATCCAAAGTTTTTTTCTCCAATTAAAATTTTTGATTTGTTATAGGGTTCTTGGTTTAGAACAAACTCTTTTAAAGGTTTTCCATCTTCATCATATCTTAATTCGAAAAATAAACTTTTACCAAGACCGGTTCTTTTGATAGTTTTTAAAAACTGTTTAGGTATCATCATATCTGTATCAACGTTCACAATTGAAAGATAAGCTGGAACACTAGTAACTTTGCTAAACTTATCCATTGTAAAACTTTCTTACATCAGTAAGTTTGCCTTCAATCGCTGCAGCTGCTGCCATCGCTGGACTGCACAAATGAGTTCTTCCGCCTCTACCTTGTCTACCTTCGAAGTTTCTATTTGATGTTGATGCGCATCTCTCTTGGGGTTTCAACTGGTCAGGATTCATGCCCAAACACATTGAACAACCTGCATTTCTCCATTCTAATCCAAATTCGGTAAATATTTTGTCCAGCCCTTCTTCTTCAGCTTGTTTTTTGACTAATCCAGATCCAGGTACAACATAACCGGAAACATTTTTAGCAATTTTTTTACCCTTAAGAATTTCAGCTGCTGCTCGTAGATCCTGTATTCTTCCATTTGTACACGAACCAATAAAAACTTTATCGATAGTAATCTCTTCTAATTTGGTTTCTGGTTTCAAGCCCATATAATCTAATGATCTTTCAACCGCTTTTCTCTTATCAGGATCACTAAAACTTTCAGGGCCAGGTATAGCTGAATTAATGGGTAAAACGTCTTCAGGACTTGTTCCCCAAGTAACAGTTGGAACAATTTCCTCTCCTTTTAAAATTACAACTTCATCGTATTTTGCATCTTCATCAGATTTTAAAGATAACCAATATTTTTTTGCTTTTTCCCAATCTTCCCCTTTAGGAGAAAGAGGCCTGTTTTTTAAAAACTCTACAGTTTTTTCATCTGGCTCCATTATCCCTGCTCTTGCTCCGGCTTCGATCGACATATTACAAACTGTCATTCTCTCTTCCATCGACAAATTTTTAATAGCTTCACCAGTATATTCTATAACAAAACCTGTACCACCAGCTGTACCAATTTTTCCAATAATACTTAAAATAATATCTTTTGCAGTAACTCCAATGGGAAGTTTTCCTTGTACTTCAATTTTCATATTTTTGGATTTTCTTTGAATTAAAGTTTGAGTAGCTAGAACATGTTCAACTTCCGATGTGCCAATTCCAAAAGCTAAAGCACCAAAAGCTCCGTGAGTGGCAGTATGGCTGTCTCCACACACAATCGTCATACCTGGTTGTGTTAAGCCTTGCTCCGGTCCTATCACATGAACAATACCTTGTCGTACATCATTCAGTCCAAAAAATTCTATGCCAAATTCTTTGCAATTCTTATCTATTGTTTCATATTGAATTCTCGAGTCCTCATTTTCTATAGGTTTGCTTCTATCTGTTGTTGGTACATTATGATCTGCAACAGCCAAAGTATACTCTGGGTGCTTTACCTTTCTATTATTCATTCTAAGTCCCTCAAATGCTTGCGGACTTGTCACTTCGTGAACTAAATGTCTATCAATATACAGTAAACATGTTCCATCTTCTTGTTCAGAGACCAAATGGTCATCAAACAATTTATCGTATAATGTTTTTCCCATTATTAAATTATTTTTGTTTTAATTTTGTATCTTGTATTTTTTCTTTTGGAGTTTCAACTTTTAAATCCGCCTTAGGCTCCTCATTTACATTGTCTAAAGACTCAGCTTGGGCGCTATCTTGTTCTCTTACCTCAGGAGTTAAATCTACACCCAGCTTTTTTTTAATTTTTTCATTTATTCTTGCAGATTTACCACTTCTATCTCTCAAGTAATAAAGTTTCGCACGTCTTACTTTACCTGATCGTATTAATTCTATTGAGTCTAAGTTTGGACTATATAATTGAAAAACTCTTTCCACACCTTCGCCAAAAGATACTTTTCTAACTGTAAACGAGGAGTTAATTCCGCCCTTTTTTTTAGCAATACAAACACCTTCAAAAGCTTGAACCCTTTGTCTTTTCCCTTCAACTATTCTCACATTAACTTTAACTGTATCTCCTGGGTAAAATTCGGTGATTTTTTTACCAGCTAAAATTTTTTCAAGATGTTTTTTTTCAATATCTTCAATTCTATTCATACTAATTCTTCTTGTCTTTACTTTTGGTATACCTTGACCATAAATCTGGTCTAAGGTTGCGTGTTATACTCTGTGATTGATTTAAACGCCAGTCTTTTATTTCAGCGTGATTTCCTGATAATAGTACACTCGGTACCTCTAAATTATTCCAAACTCTAGGCTGAGTATATTGAGGATACTCAAGTAAATTATCAGTGAAACTCTCATCCTTTATTGAATTCTCATTACCCAAAACTCCAGGTATTAATCTCAAAACTGCATCCAAAATAATAATTGCTGCACTTTCACCACCTGAAAGTATAAAATCTCCAATAGAAATTTCTTCAATTTTTTTATAGTCTAATACCCTCTGATCTACACCTTCAAAATGACCACAAAGTAAATTGATACCATTTAAATTTGAAATTTGATTTGCTAAATCTTGATTAAATAACTTTCCTCTAGGTGATAAATAATAAGTCTTAAAACTATTAGAATTTTTATCTAAACACCTATTAATTACATCCGCTTTCATGACCATACCACTACCTCCCCCAAAAGGTTTGTCATCAACTGTTAAATGCTTATCAGAAGCATAATCTCTTATATTTTTTACGTTAAGTTCCCAAATATTCTTATTTGATGCTCTCTCATAAATACCTTGGCCAAGAACACCGGGGAAAACATCGGGATATAACGTAAATATATTTGCAGAAAACATTATTTATTTTTTCTCCTCTTTTTTCTCTTCTGCTTTTGGAGCCTCAGCTTTTTTCTCTTCTGCTTTTGGAGCCTCAGCTTTTTTCTCTTCTGCTTTTGGAGCCTCTTCTGTCTTAGGTGCCTCAGCTGCTTTTTTTGCTTCAGCTGCTGCAGCTATTCTCTCTTGGGCTTTCTTTTTTGGTTTTGCTTTATTGGGATTGTTCCTTTGCGCTGGTTTAGGTATGACATTAGCTTCCCCTAAAAATCTTGCTATACGATCAGATGGTCTTGCGCCTTTCTCAATCCAATATTTAATACGTTCAATATCTAAACTTAATCTTTCTTTTTTATCTTTTGGTAATAGAGGATTAAAAAATCCAACTTTTTCAATAAACCTTCCATCACGTGGTTTTCTAGAGTCTGCAATAACAATTTTATATATTGGTCTTTTTTTTGCTCCTCCTCTAGACATTCTAATTTTTAACATTTTGTTCCTTTCGTTTTTTATTTTAAGTTATTTAAAAGCTCTGGAGGGATCCCATCCAAACCTTGTAATGCTCCTCTGCCACCTTTAGACATTTTTTTCATAACATTTGTCATCATTTTATGTTGCTTGAGAAGTTTGTTTACCATTGAAATGTCTGTACCAGATCCATTTGCAATTCTTTTTTTTCTTGAGCCTCCAATAATTTTTGGATTATCTCTCTCATTTGGTGTCATTGCTAATATGATAGCTTCTTGTTTATTTAATAAACCTTCATCTAGATTGGACTCATCTATTTGTTTCTTCATTTTTGATACTCCTGGCATCATACTTAGGACTCCACTCATCCCACCAACTTTTTTCATTTGTCTTATTTGCTGAAGATACGCATCGAAAGTAAAAGAACCTTTTTTTAAATCTTCTTCAATTTTGTTAATTTTTTCTTGTTCTAAATCTTCTGCAACTTTTTCAACTAGTGAAACAACATCGCCCATTCCAAGAATTCTGTTAGCTATTCGATCAGGATGAAATGCCTCTAACTGATCTATTTTTTCACCATTAGCTAAAAATTTGATCGGACAACCTGTTACAGCTTTCATACTTAATGCTGCACCCCCTTTTCCGTCCCCGTCAATTCTAGTTAAAATAATTGACGATAAGTCAATTGTATTTTTAAATTCTTTTGCAATATTTACTGCATCTTGCCCTGTTAAAGAGTCTGCAACGAGTATTATTTCATGTGGCTGTAATTCATTTTCTAATTGTTTCAACTCCATCATCATTTGTTGATCAATTTGATTTCTTCCTGCAGTATCAAAAATTACAACGTCTTCGCCACTTAAAGAAACTGCATTTAACGCTCTTTTAGATATTTCAAGTGGTAACTGACCTTCTATAATTGGTAGTGTCTTAATTTGATTATCATTTCCTAAAATTTCTAATTGTTTTTGAGCAGCTGGACGATAAATATCCAAACTTGTCATCAAAACTTTTTTTGACAATTTTTTTTGAAGATAATAGCCAAGCTTTGCTGTGGTTGTAGTTTTACCAGAGCCCTGTAATCCAACTACTAAAATTTTTACAGGTGGAACGTTACTTAAATTTAAATCAGATTTCTTGCTACCCAAGACTTTAATTAATTCATCGTTAACTATTTTGATAATCATTTGTCCAGGGGTGACAGATTTTAAAACTTCTTGACCAATTATTTTTGGCCTTACATCTTCAATAAATTTTTTTGTTACAGAGAGAGCAACATCAGACTCTAATAGAGCTTGTCTAATTTTTCTTAAACCTTCATCAGCTTGTTTTTCATCTAGCCTAGTAATCTTATTAAAAAACGAGAAGGCTGACTCAATTTTATCTGTTAAATTTTCAAACATATTTCCTTTTTTTACTCCCAGCAGCAATCGCACTAGTGGGCGAAACCTCGCTGACTAGTGTTGATCTCTCTTATTAAGAGACACCAGAAAAAGACTACCTTTTCCTTGGAAGTAAGAAGAAACTACATAGATATGTTTATAAAGTCAAGAAAAGGGTCTAAAACGAAATAATTATGAATTTTAAAGCATTAAAAATGGACGGGTTAGGAAATGATTTTTTGATCATTGATAACCGAGATCAAAAAATATATCTAAATCAAGATCAAATTTTAAAGCTATCAGATAAAAAAAATAACATCGGATTTGACCAATTAATTTACATTGAAAATTCAAATGATGCTGATGCTGAACTTAAATATTTTAATTCAGATGGAAGAAGGGCTGATGCATGTGGAAACGGTAATCGATGTGTTGCAGACATTCTAATTAAGGAAAAGAAAAAAGATAGAGTGATATTTAAGGTTGGCAAATTCTTACATTATGGAAAGATTAATCAGGATAATCTGGTAAGCATTTTAATGCCCAAACCTACAAATAAACTGTCCGACATACCAGTGAGTGATGAGGTAAAAGATAATCCTTTAAAACTTAAAGTTAAAGAAAATTTATTTGAGGGACATTTATTAAATGTTGGAAACCCACATATTGTTTTTTTTAAAAAGATTTCAGATAATGATTTAACGCAGATTGGACCAATTATAGAAAATCATAAATATTTTCCAGATAGAGTAAATGTTACTTTTGCGGATATCCAAGATAAAAAAAATATTAAAGTGAATGTTTGGGAAAGAGGCGCAGGTAATACATTGGCTTGTGGAACAGCTGCATGTGCTACTGCATTTATAGCATCGCAAACTGGGAAAGTTGAAAATCCAGTGAACATTCATTTTAAAAGAGGATATTTAATAATAGAAATACAATCTGATAAAAATATATTGATGACAGGGCCTGTTTCAAAACCAAAAAAGATAGAAGTAAATTTAGATGACTAACAAAGATATAATTACTTATGGATGCAGACTAAATATCTATGAGTCTGAAGTGATTCAGAAACACATGGACGAAGCTGGATTAAAAAATTATATTTTATTTAACAGTTGCTCTGTAACAAACGAAGCTAAAAAAAAAGTTATAAATGATATTAAAAAAGCTAAAAAAATTTCTCCTCAAAAGAAAATAATTGTTACGGGTTGTGCTTCTCAAATTGATAGTGAGTTTTTCACTAATATGACAGAGGTTGATCATGTTATCGGCAATAAAGAAAAGATGGAATTGAATACATATTTAAGTCTTAAAAACTCACAATTAAAAAATAAAATTTCTGATATAATGCAGTTAAAATCAATAGCCCCACAATTTATTGAAAGTTATAACAATCATTCGAGGGCATTTATTCAAATTCAAAATGGGTGTGACCATCGCTGCACTTTTTGTACTATTCCTTTTGGCAGAGGAAATTCAAGAAGTCTACCAATAGAAAAAATTATAGAACAAATTAATATTCTTAATGAAAAGGGTTTTAACGAAATAATTTTAACAGGTGTTGATTTAACATCTTATGGACCTGACATTGGAAAAAATATTAATTTAGGAGTATTAGTCCAAAATATTTTAAAAAAAAATAAAAACCTCAAAAGACTCAGACTTTCATCAATTGACTCAATTGAGATTGATGACTTGTTATTTGATATTATTTCTTCAGAGAAAAAAATAATGCCTCATTTTCATTTATCTATGCAATCTGGTGATAATATGATTTTAAAAAGAATGAAAAGACGTCACCAGAGAGAACATGCGATAGATTTTTGTAGTAAGTTAAAAAGAATTCGACCTGAAGTAATTTTTGGAGCAGATTTGATAGCTGGTTTTCCTACAGAGACAGAAGAAATGTTTCACAATACACTTAAAATAATAGATGAATGTGATTTAACATTACTGCATGTTTTTCCTTTTTCGCCTATGCAAAAAACCCCTGCATCAAAGATGCCACAAGTTCCACTAAATATTATTAAAGAGAGAGCAAAAATATTGAGGGAAAAAGGACAATTAAAAATTATAAATAAGTTTAAAGATACGATCGGTCAAAAATTAAATGTTCTTACCGAAAAAAATTCTTTTGGTTACTCAGAAAATTATTTAAAAGTAAAAATTACTGGAAATCAAAAAGTTGATGAAGGCCAAATTATTCCTGTTTATATTACAGGCTATGGTTCAAGTTATCTTAAAGCTACAATCTAATTAAATGGATTTTTTAAAAAAAATATCAGGTGGACTCAAAAAGACCTCAGAAAATTTTAGCTCTGGTTTAGAGAATATATTTAATAAATCTAAACCAGCTCAAAATGTTATTCAAGAACTTGAGGATTTTATGATTTCATCAGATATAAGCCTCTCTTTGACCGAGAAAATAATTAATAACATCAAAAATAAAAAATATGCCTCGAATGAACTAACAAAATCAAATTTTCTACAGGTTCTGAAAGAAGAAATGTTATCCATTCTTAAACCTGTAGAAAGCAATATTTTTGAAAAGACAAAATCACTACAAACTATTTTAATGTGTGGCGTTAATGGAACCGGTAAAACTACAACTATCGGTAAGCTGTGTAAAATTTTAAAAAACAATAATAACAAAGTTATTGTTGGAGCAGCTGATACATTCAGAGCCGCAGCAATTGAGCAACTAGAAAAATGGTGTTCAAAAAATTCAATCGATATTGAAAAGTCTGAACCTGGATCAGATCCAGCTTCGGTAGCATTTAAAGCTTTAGAAAAAGCAAAAAAAAATAATTACAATTTTTGTATTATCGATACAGCTGGAAGACTACATAACAAAAAAAATCTTATGGATGAATTTTTAAAAATAATAAGAGTAATGAAAAAAATTGATGAAACAGCTCCACAAAAAATTATTATTGTTTTAGATGCCACTACAGGACAAAATGCACTAAATCAAATTGAAGAATTTAATAAAATTTGTGAGTTGTCTGGAATGATTGTTACAAAATTAGATGGTACAGCCAAGGGAGGTGTTATATTACCGATTGCACACAAGTATAAACTTCCTATATTTGCGATAGGTGTTGGCGAACAAGACGATGATCTTCAGCCGTTTGATGCCGAAAACTTTACAAATGCTTTTTTAAAAAAATGAAAAAACAAATTACATATTTAGATTATGATAAAGTTCAAATTTGCACTGGCACAATTTTAGAGGCATCCGTCAATGAAAAGGCAAAAAAACCTGCTTATGTCTTAAAAATTGATTTTGGAGAAAAAGTAGGGATAAAAACTTCCTCTGCACAAATTACGAGTTACTATAAAATAAATGAATTAATCAATAAACAGGTTATAGCAGTATGTAACTTTCCACCAAAAAACATAGCAGGAATTAATTCGGAAGTTTTAGTTTTAGGCGCAATTGAAGAGGATGGAAAAGTAGTACTATTACATCCATCGCAAAAAGTAAAAAATGGCTTAAATATTGCCTAATCAATCTAAAGAAAATTGATTTAATGTTATTTTTAAAATAATATTGAATAACTAATTACCATTTATTTAGAACTAAAAATGAAATTCAATCGTAGAAACTTTATAAAATCAACTGCAATATGTGGTTGTTCTTTGTTAATTCCGAGTTGTTCAACAGTTCCAGTCACTGGAAGAAAACAGCTTAATTGGGTTCCTGAAAGAATGATTAAATATATTAGTGACAGTTACTATTATGATTTTTTGGATGAAAATTATCTTAGAATTGAAAAGGATGAAAAATATATGAAGAGAATTCAAGATATTGGTTACAACATAGAAAAAGGTATAAAAAAATATTTTGAATTTCAAAATGAAGATTTTCGAAAGTTTAAATTTGATTATGAAATAAATGTGATTAAAGACAAAAGAACATTAAACGCTTTTGCAATGGCCAATGCTAAAATAGTTCTGTATTCCAGAATAATTGATTTTGCAGAATCCGATGATGGCATTGCAGTGATTCTTGGTCACGAAATGGGTCATGTGATAGCTAGGCATGTACAAGAAAGAATTAGTCAAAGAGTTACATTAGATATTTTAACTTTAGGTATTGCTGAATTGGTTACTGAGATAGGTTTTTTTTTACCGTGGAGCAGGAAACAAGAATCTGAGGCTGATTATCTTGGCATTAATTTCATGTATTTAGCTGGATATAACCCAGATGCAGCATCGAAGTTCTGGAAAAAATTAGATGATTATATCAATGAGGTAAAAAAATATAAAATAGATGGAGACATCATTACGGCAATAAACAGGAGAATGCCTCAATGGGCTAAGACACACCCATCAGCCAAGCAAAGATATAAAAATCTAAACAAATGGTCGGATGAGGTAAAAGAAAAATATAAAAATTTTATTTAAGAAGTTCTTTTTTTGCTTTTTCGTACTCTTTTTTAGTTAAATCACCTCTTTTATACATCTCAGTAAGTTTATTTAACTCTGATACAATACTCGAACTTTTTGCTTTAATGGTGGCTTGATTAGCTTGTCCTCTGTCACATCCTTTTTTATCTTTAATACTCTCAAGATTTTCAATTCTTCGGTCTGCGGCTTGTAAAGCATTTTTATAATTCTGCTGCTTAGCAATTAAATTAAACGGGAACCATAAAATTCCATCTACCCAATCAGCACCACTTACGTCGTTTTTGTCTTGGTTTACACCATCAATAATAACTTGAGCTTTAACTATTTCAGCATCTAACTGTTTACACGATTTATCTCTGTCACCTGATTGATTTGCGCTCACTACCTTGTGCTGAGCGCTTCCAGCACATCCATAAACCAAAACTAAAGCTACTAAAATAGTAAAAATTTTTTTAAACACAATTTTTTATATATATAAAATGGGAATTATTTACAATAGAAAAAAAAAAAACAAGTGTTAAATTATAAATATGAAAACATTATTAATTCTAACAATTTTTTTGTTACAATTTACATTCTTTACAAATAACTCATTAGCATCAAAGAAAGATATCACCAGGATCAACTCTATGTATGATGAAGGTTTATTAACTAGGTCGGAGTGTATAGCTGCAAAAAAGAAAATATTAGGATCAAATAGTAAGCCTAACTGCAGAAAGACCAGCACAATTAATCAAGAAGAGCACAATTATGCTTCGCAAGGCACTGCTTTTTTTGTTTCTGAAAGAGGACATTTTATAACTAATAATCATGTTATTAATAAATGCGATAATAATGCTAAAATAAAATATAAGACAAAAGAATATACAGCTAGAGTAATTGCACGAGATAGATTTTTAGATTTAGCTTTGTTAGAAGCTAAAGGTGTCGGAAGAACAGAGTATTTAAAATTTAGCAACAATCCACCCGAAAAATTACAAAACGTCATAGCTGTTGGCTTCCCATTTGGAAAATATGTAAGCGATGACCTTAAATTTACATCTGGTATAATCAGTTCAATTAAGGGCCCTGGAGATGATAGTACCAGAATACAAATTGACGCTTCTATAAATCCAGGAAATAGTGGTGGGCCAATTGTTAATAATGGAAATGGTGAGGTAGTAGGAATTGCAGTTTCAAAATTAGACCCTAGCGTTTCAGAAGGCACAAATTTCGCAATTAAAGCTTCTTCTGTTAAAAATTTTTTAGTAGCAAATTCGTTAAAGCCTAAGGTGTCACTGATGTCCTTTAACAAATCAAGATCATCTTTACTTAAACTGTTAGAGCAAACTACAGTTTTTACTTATTGTGAGTAAAAAAATTAATATTTTGTTTTATTAATTTTTCCTCTACTATTTTCCTGCGCAGGAAGTGGTTTTAAATAATATTGGTAAATTTTATTAGTTTGATGAAATTTTTTCGACGAAATCTGAAATTACATTCATCATATTTTTATCATATGTCATCATGTGATTATCAAAGTCTGGAAAATAGTAGTACTTGGGTTCATTAGCAGCATCATAGATTTTTTTACCCATGTAAAATGGAACTAGTGTATCAGATTTACCATGTAAGACCAATATTGGCGATTTAATAATGCTCAATTTTTTTAAGGAGTTATATTTATCTTTTTGCAAAACGCTTATTGGTAAAAATGGATAAAATCTTTTTCCCATATCTATCATAGATGTATAAGGCGACTCTAAAATGATACCAGAATATTCATTTTTAGTTGCTAGCTCAATAGCGATACCTGTTCCTAACGACTCTCCATAAAGAATAATATCTTTTTTATTTATTCCTTTTTTCTCAAGCCATTCAACTGCTTTTTGAGCATCTTTATACAAACCCTGCTCCGTTGGTTTTCCATTATTACCACTAAATCCACGCCAAGATATAATAAGAAAATTTAAATCCAGATCATTAAATTTATTTAATTTATAGGCCCTAGCACCTAACTCTCCTGCATTACCATGGAAAAATAATATAGTTTTTTTATTTGGATTTAAATAAGAGTACCAGGATTTAAGTTTAATATCTTTTTCTGACTCAATATAAACTTCTTTATATTTAAATTGAACAGTGGTTGGGTCTGTATTTTTAACGTTTGGATGATACATAAATGTTCTTTGAAAGATGTACATAAATAATAAGATTAAAAGATAAAATATAAGACTTAAAAAAATAAAATATTTTAACATTTTCATTTATATTTTTTTCTTGCTAGAAATATTCCTATAACAACGAATGTTGCACCATACAAATGGTAAGCTGCTAATTTTTCTGAAAAAAGAAATATACCGTAAATAGCTCCATAAATTGGCATTAAATATACCGTTAGTCCAGCTATGGATGCACCAACAACTTGTTGCAGTTTTGTATACATTAAAAATGCTATTATTCCTGGAAATATTGCAGCCATAAAAGTAAATTTGAAATAATTAAAATCAAAGTTTGTTGGTAAAAATAAAAAATGCTCAATTAAGGAAAAGGGAATTAATATAAGCGAACCTAGTAAACTCATTAATGTAAACCTCTCAATAATATTAAATTTACTCTTCCAGTTAATTAAAAAAATTGAAAATAACGACCAGCATATTGCAGCTCCAAATATCCAAACGTCACCAATACTAAAATTCAAATTAAAAAAATTAGTTAACTCTCCTTTAAAAATAATAAAAAATACTCCGAACAAGCTCAATAATACTGCGCAATATTGTAAATATTTTAAACGCTCCTTATAAATATATGCAGATAACAAAACAATAAAAATTGGAGATAACGCATAAATTATCGACATATTTGTCACTGTTGTTGTTAATCCAGAAACATAAGGTAGAGCTCCACATCCAGCATATCCAGTTGCACTCAAAAAAAATAGCTTCCAAAACTCATTTTTAAAAACTTTTTTTTTCTTTTGAATAGTTTGATAAACAAATGGAAAGAAAATTAAAAATACAATTAACCATCTAGAACAAGCTAGAGTTACAGGTGGAATATTACCTAAAGCTCCTCTTGCGATAGCCAAATTACTTGTCATAAATATTGGTTGAATAAATAAGAGTGAAAACTGAAAAAAAGAAGATGACTGTGTACTTTTTATCTTCAATAGCTAAGTTATTTTTTTAAATTTTCAAAAGTTTCAATTAACATCATAATAATGGCAAGACCCATAATTAAATAAACAGGAAGAATATCTAAAAAACCAATCATGGGCGATTTTGTCAATGTTGTTGCTAAACCTACTAAAAACAATATTGATAAACTGGTACCTAAGATTGTAATTGTTTTTTTATTCATCGCTCATCTCTTGTTCTAACCATTTAGCATATTTTAAAAATCTTAAATCGTCAAACTTATTGCCTATAATTTGTAAACCTAGCGGTAAGTTGTTTTCACCACTCAAAACCGGTAAATTTAAAGTTGGCAAACCCATATAGGTCCAAATAGTTGATAACTCTGGACTACCTGTTGATGCTAATCCTTTATCAGCGACCCCTAAAGATGACGGGGTAATAACACCATAATAGTCATCAAAAACTTCCTTATATGACTCATAAGCGCGAGATCTAAAATCAATTGCTTCGCCATATTCATACGCAGAATATTTTTTCCCTCTTTCAATGGCTTTGATCAAATTTTTTCCTAGGGATTTTTTACTTAACCTATAATAATCGCTAAAACTTCTAGCCATATCAGTCTCATGAATTATTTTATGATACTTAAAGATATCTTTGAAATACGAAGGCTCATCGAATACTTCAACATTTTTTTTAAATGACTTAATAAAATAATTAAATATTTCTTGATTTTTTTTACTAATTTTTTTCCAACTTTCAGTTTTATAAAAAATGAATTTTGGTTCAAATTCCAATTCTTTTTCTAATTCGTCCATCATATTATCTGCTGAATAATGAACAGTGTCACAATCATATAAATCCTTTTTAATTAATACTTTAGAAAAATATGCAGCATCTTCAACGGTGCGAGAAAAAACTCCAACTTGATCGAGAAACGATGATTGTTTTAGAATTCCTGTTCGTGAAATTAACCCAAAAGAGGGTTTATAACCAACTACACCACAATAAGATGCCGGTCTTATTACAGATCCATTTGTTTGTGTACCAACCGCAAGGGGAGTCATATATGAAGCGACTGCTGCTGCAGATCCACTAGATGAACCGCCTGGTGTCCTAGTATAATCATGAGGATTCTTGGTTTTTCCGGGATCAAAATAGGCTAATTCAGTTGTCACTGTTTTCCCCATTAATATTGCACCGGAATTTTTTATTAAGTTTGAAACTTCTGAGTCTTGGCTTAAACTTTTACCTTTCCTTAATTTAGTGCCGCACTCAGTTGGCATATCATAAGTTCCAATAATATCTTTTAATGCAACTGGTATACCATGAAGTGGTCCTAAGGGTTTACCCGAAGATCTATATGTATCTGCTTCTTCGGCCTTCTCTAAAAGTTTCTTTTTATCAAAAAAAGCCCAGGCACAAACTTTTTTTTCAAACTTTTCAATTCTATTAATGTAAACTTCACACAGCTCTTTAGAGGTAACTTCTCCGCTCTTTATTTTGTCAACGAGTTCAATAATTTTAAAATTAATTATATCTTCTGAAATCATTTATTGTTAGTTCGCAAACAAAGTTTCTGGTAACCATAGTGCAATACCTGGAAACAAATACATTAATACCATTGCAAAAATTACTATTCCTAAGAATGGACCAATTCCCTTAAATATTTCCAATAGTTCCACATTCTTGGATTGCACGCCTTTAAGATAATAGGCTGACATGGCCATAGGTGGAGTTAAAAAAGAAGTCTGCAAATTTAATGCTATTAACATAGCAAAGAAATATGGATTAACATTATAAACTTCTAATAATGGTAAAAAAATTGGAACAAATATAATTAGTATCTCTGTCCATTCAAGCGGCCAACCTAGTAAAAAAATTATTATTTGTGTGATTACAAGAAATTGCCATGGTTTTAAATCCATTGACGTAAAAAAATGTTCAAAAACTTCATGACCACCTAAATAAGAAAATACTGATGCAAAAGTCCAAGAACCAACGAAAAGCCACATTATCATTGCTGATGTTTTAGCTGTGAGAAAAACTGAGTCTTTAAAATTCTTCCACTTTAATGACTTGTAAATTAATGAAAGAAAAATAGATCCTAGGGCACCGATCGCTGCAGCCTCTGCAGGTGTTGCGAGTCCAGCGAGAATAGTTCCAAGAACTAACATTATTAAAGTAAATAATGGAACAAATGAAATTAGGATTTCTTTCACTATTTCAAAAGTTGGGGGAATTTCCTCCGCTGGTGGTTTTGGCGCTACTTTAGGATTAAAATAAGCTAACGTTATCGAATAAATAATATATAAAAATGCTAATAGTAAGCCTGGGAAAATAGCGGCAGCAAATAATCTAAGTGGTGATAGTTGAGCAATTACTGAATAAACAATAAGCATTATGCTTGGTGGTATTAAAATTCCAAGGCATCCTCCTGCGCAAATGACTCCAGATGCAAACTTTTTGTCATATCCAGCTTTAATCATAGCTGGCCAAGCCAATAAGCCCATTAAAGTCACTACCGCTCCAATTATTCCTGTTGCTGTAGAAAATAAAGCACATGTTACTAAAGCTGCGACTGCCATTGAACCAGGTAACTTATGAGAAGCCAACCTGATCGCAAAAAATAATCTAGATACAATTCCTGCCCGTTCTACCAGATAACCCATGAATAAAAATAAAGGTACAGCAGTTAAAACATTATTGTCCATTACAGTGTAAGTATTCTGAACAAATAGACCAAAAATTCTATTATCCAAAATATGGTCCATGATTGCCCAATCAAAGTAGGCGTAGTAACCAAAAATAATTCCCATTGCCATTAAAGTGAAAGCAATAGGAAAACCTAACAGGACACATCCTAAAAAAACTACCATCATTATGATAGCTATCGTTGGGTTAGGTATATAGTATCCAAACATTTTGTTATTCTTTATTAAATTCTGTATGGGAAGTTCTCATTAATATTTTTTCAGTCTCTTCTGAATCTATCTCTCTTGAAGCCCAATTACCGGTTTTGATACAAACTATGCATCTTAAAACTTCAGCTACACCTTGTAATGTCAATAATAAACCTGACAATGGTATAAGCGACTTAGCCATATATATTTGAATTTGAGCAGGACTGTTCCAACTAGTTTCTTTCACTTTCCATGCCATACCAGCGTAATCTATGCCTGCAAATGTTAATGCTAAAACACCTGGGAAAAAAAATATAAAATATAGCCATAAATCTAACTTGGCCTGTTTCACTGGTTTCATTAAACGATACAAAACATCTCCTCTAACATGTGCTTCTGTAGCTAACGTATAAGCTCCTGCCATCATGAAGATTGCTCCATACATCTGTAGACTGAAATCAAAATTCCATAAAGTTGGCTTATTAAAAACATAAGCCATTATAACTTCATAACATGTTCCCAAACACAAAATTACGATACACCAGGAAAAAGCTTTCCCCACCGATATACTTAATGTGTCGGCAAATTTTATGTAAGTGTTATATTTTTCCATGAAAGATCTATATTCTTTTTTAAGTTATAAAAAAAGGGGGATTTTAATCCCCCTTTTTTAGATTTTAAAACATTAGATTTTTACACTTGCTATCGGACCAAACTCATTCTCATAAGCCAATCTGTAATTTGGTTGATTCATGAGTAAGTATTTCATCACTTTTTTAGCATAAGCTTTTTGAGAGTTGATAATTTTTGCAAAGAATGGATCTTTAGCAGAAAATTCTTTTACAACTTTATCCCAACCTTTTAACTGTTCAGCTAAAATTTCATCTGATGTTTGATAAACATTTACACCGCTCTCATTCATTAGTTTTGCTAAATCATTTGAGTATCTTACAAGTGCTTTAAAATAGTTATCACTGTTTGCACTGTAAGCAGCATATTTAAGAATTGCTTGATGTTTAGGCGATAAACTATTGTATCTTTTTTTGTTTATCGGAATTTCAAACATCTCTTGTGATTGGTGAAATGACCCTAAATGGTAATGCTTAGACACATCCTGCATACCAAACTGAGAGTCTGATGTAGGGTTGTTAAATTCCGCTGCATCAATTAATCCAGTTTTCATAGCTGGCTGAATTTCTCCACCTGGAAGTTGTCTAACTACCATTCCCATTGCAGTAAGAACGTTCGTTGCTAATCCAACAGTACGATATTTCATACCTTTAACATCGGCAACTTTAGTTACATTCTTTTTAAACCAACCGAAAGGTTGTGCTGGCATTGGCATATGAAAGAAACCAACGTAATCGTATCCTACTTTACTTAATGTTTCTTCATATAATGCTCTACCTCCACCATATTCCATCCATCCCATAACTTCTTGAGATGATAATCCGTATGACGGTCCTGTACCAAATAAAGATGCAGCAGGATTTTTTCCGTACCAGTATGCTGTCACCCAATGCCCCATATCTAAGGCACCAGAGCTAACTGCTTGTCCGATTTCAGAAGTTTTTACAACTGCTCCAACTGGCTGCAAATCAATTTTTAATTCTCCACCTGACATTTCCTCTACCATTCTTGTGTAGTCTTTTGCCATTTCGAAGAAAATATTTGCTCCACTTGGCCATGCAGCTTGCATTTTTAAAGTGACAGTTTTTCCACCGCCGCCACCGCCGCTCTCTTTAGGCTTACAAGCAGCGAGTAGACCAGCTGTAGCTAAAGCTCCAGTTGCGGCTGCTTTTTTTAAGAAACGACGTCTTTTACTTGTAGTCGTTTTTGTTTTTTGTGACATGTTTTTCTCCCATGTTAGTTAAATTTAACTCATAGATTTTAACCCAATAAATCGTAAGCTGTCTATTGAAATAATTTTTTTAAAACGAAGAATTCTAAAAATTCATGGAAATCGTGATAAAAATCATTAAGCAATTTAACTTAATTTACAAAAAGCAACTTTAGGTTGAACTAGTTTACACGATCTTTTGGGGCAATTTTTTTATTTAAAAAACTATCCAAATTGTCAATTGCTCTATTACCCATTGCTATTCTAGTACTTGATGTAGCGCTACCTAAGTGAGGCAATAAAAATAAATTATTTAATTCTAAATACTTTTTATTAATAGTTGGTTCTCCACGATAAACATCTAAACCTAAAGCAAAAACTTTACCATTTTTCATCGCTTTAATCATTGTCTCATCTTCAATAACTTCACCTCTTGCAGCATTAGCAATTACAACACCGTCCGGAAAATTTTTAATAGATTCTTCGTTAATTAAATTTTCGGTATCCTTTGATCCTGGACAATTAATAGACAAAAATTCACTATTTTGAAACAAACTGTTTACTTCTTCATGATAAATAGCTCCATTTTCTAAATCAGGATTCAGTCGCTTTCTGTTATGATAATGTATTTCCATATCAAATCCTCTGGCTCTTTTAGCTACAGCTCTTCCAATTCTACCCATTCCTAAAATTCCTAATTTTTTTCCAGTCATTTGTTTTCCTATGAGATAGTCTGCAGACCATTTCCAATTTTCAGTTTCTGCCGCTTTACGACCCTCATAGGCTCTTCTTGATGCACCAAGAAGTAACAAAATAGAAATATCTGCTGTAGCATCGGTTAAAACATCAGGTGTATTTGTAACGATGATTCCTTTATTAGCTGCAGTATCAACGTCAATATTTCCAAAACCTACTGCATAGTTAGAAATAATTTTTACACTTTCAGGTAATTTCAAAATTAAATCTTTACTTAATATTGTATCCGGGAACGTTAAAATACCATTACAATCCTTTGCATATTTTAATATTTCTTTTGGAGAAAGTAATTTATCGTCATTATTTAACCTAACATCAAAAATATTAGAAATCCTCTCAGAGTTTTCACTTAATAATCTTCTAGTAACAAGAATTTTTTTCATAATTTGTGTAATCCAACTGGTTTTTTTCCACCAGTGAACCAGTCTATAAGTTCTATCGTGTGAACAATCGGCGTCTCAGTTCCATTAGATATTTGTGTTATACAACCGACATTTCCTGCAGCTATTATATCAGGTTTAATTTTTTTTATATTTTCACATTTTCTTTTTAATAATTCAGAGGCAATGTTATCATGCAATAAATTATATGTACCTGCAGAACCGCAACACAAGTGTCCATCTGGCACTTCTAAAATGTTATTTCCAGTTTTCTTTAGTAGCTCGATAGGTTGATCATGAACTTTTTGTCCATGTTGCATTGAACATGCGGAGTGATAAGCAATGTTATACCTTTTGGAATGATTTGTTCTTGTAAAATCTAATTTAATTGACTGTTCTAAATACTCAGTAATATCAAGTGCAATATCACTTATGACCTTGGCTTTTTTTCTCAGTAATTTGTCTGAGTGATTTTTAAAAATAAAACTATAATCTTTAATCGTAGTGCCACAACCTGATGTATTTACTAAAATTGCATCAATATTTTCTTTTTCATATAAATCATACCAAGCATTAATATTTTGTGTAAAATATTTATGTGAAATCTCCTCTTTTCCTAAATGGTGAGTTAAAGATCCACAACATTTGATTTCTTTCAAAATATGTACCTCAATGCCATGTCTCAAAAGAACATTGATTGAAGCGTCATTAATATTTGGCGATATAGCCTTCTGAACGCAGCCAGTTAATAATGCAACTTTAGAAATACATTTTTTGCTTGGCTTGAAAACAACATTTTCAGGAAATTCTGAATCTAAAAATACTTTCGGCATATAAGATATCATATGCTTTATTTTTTTTGGCAACAGAAAGTGTAGTGGTTTCGATAACGCTGAAATCTTAGCTAAAAATTTAAACATTTTTGGCTTTGGTAAAATATAGGCCAACATAATTCTGATTAATCTTTCAAAAATTGGTCTCCTATATGTCCTCTCGACGTGATTCCTGCCATGATCAATTAAGTGCATATAATCTACACCTGATGGACAAGTAGTTAAACAAGCGTAACAAGAAAGGCATCTATCGATATGCTTAACAACTTTCTTACTAGGTGGCTTATTGTTTTCCAGCATATCTTTAATCATATAAATTCTTCCTCTTGGACCATCTAGTTCGTCACCTAAAATTTGATAAGTTGGACAGGTTGCATTACACATCCCGCAGTGCACACACTTCCTAAAAATTTTCTCTGAGTTTTCTATTTCAGGATCTTGTAACTGATTTTTTTTAAAATTTGTTTGCATTATATACCTGAATACATTTTATTTGGATTTAATATACCCTTAGGATCAAAACTTTCCTTCAATTTTTTTGATAATATTCTTAAACTTGAGTTTGAATAAGTTAAAAACTCCTCACTCTTTCGAAAATTATCATCTGCTCTTAAAACAGTTAAATGTCCGTCGTGCTTTAAACAGAAAATTCTCATCTGATCAAGATCCTGTTGGTTTGATAATGAACACCAGGCGACATTACCACCCCAGTCTAAAAAATATTTATATTTTACGTTCTCAAAATATTTTATAAAATTTCTCATATTTGTAATTGGTAAGGAAATTTTACAAATACTATCATCTGTATTGGCATAACCTTCTAAATTTTTAACTTCTCTCCAAAAGATAGATGTTTGATACACGTCTAAAATTATAACTGATTTATCTTTAAAAATTTTTTTTAAAGATTGAATTCTCTCAATTACTGAAGTTTTTGGTCCCTGTATCCGTAGACCTAATGCTGATGTATCTTTTTTAACATCATTTAATGTTAAGAATGAAACATTATCGTGTGGAAAAAAACATGCTCCAGATATTTCTAAAGAGGAGTCTAATGCAATTTGAAATATCTCAAGAGCTTGGATGTAATCAATATTATTTATTAAAAAAGTTTCTTCATGTTCAGGTATTGGAGATACTTTTAAGTTAATTTCAGTGACTGCACATAATGTTCCGTAAGAACCACTTATCACTTTGCTTAAATCATAACCTGTCACATTCTTCACTACTGTTCCACCAGATTTAATTTTAGCACCTGAACCATTTACAGCTTTAAACCCCAAAACATGATCTCTCAATGCTCCATTTTTATATCTACCTGGTCCGGATAAATTACATGAAACTACTCCACCAATTGAACCTGGATTAGATTTACCAGAATATATGTACCCTAAATCATTAGGTTCAAATCCTAAAAATTGATTTTTTTTTCGCAATTCTGACTCGATTTCTTCTATGGACGTACCCGGCAAAACTTTAATGTATAGTTCTTCTGGGAAATACTCTAAAATCCCAGACATTGATCCTAGACTTAGAGTTTGTGATGATTGAATAATTCTACCGATTTTTTTTGAATTATACCCAACAATTTCTAATGGGCTGCTCTTATTAAAATTTTCAAATATAAAATCTGATACTTCTTGTTCAGATTTCGCGGAGTAAAATCCAGACATTAGAATCTTGGTAAATTAGGAAATTTATCTTTACCTTTATGTATGTGCATTCTACCACCCTCAGCGCAGCGATGTAAAATAGGAAAAACCTTTCCTGGATTCAGAAGATTATTTTTATCGAATGCATTTTTAATATTTAATTGTTGTTGAATATCGTTATCATTGAACATTTCACACATAAGTTCTCTTTTCTCAACACCAATACCATGTTCGCCGGATAGTACTCCTCCAACTTTAACACAATATTTTAAAATATCTGCTCCAAAGTCCTCAGCTTTCTTCATCTCAGCTGGATTATTAGAATCAAACATAATCAAGGGATGCAAGTTTCCATCTCCTGCATGAAAACAGTTTGCTACATTAAGCTTATATTTTTTTGAAAGCTTATTTATATGACCTAGAACGTCTGCTAACTTGTTTCTAGGTATTGAACCATCCATACAAATATAATCTGGTGCCAATACTCCGCACGCTGTAAAAGCAGCTTTACGTCCTTTCCAAAATCTTAGTCGTTCTGCATCGCTATTACTTGCGCGATTATATGAAGCCTTGTTCATCTTTGCTATATCTAAAACTTTATCTATTAATGTATCAACCTCACTTGATGTACCATCAAGCTCAACAATCAATAAAGCCTCTACATCTCTTGGATAACCAGCTTTTGCATAATTATCTGTTGCAATAATTAACGGTTTATCCATTATTTCCATTCCTGCAGGAACTATGCCTTTAGCAATTATATCAGCAACACAATTTCCAGAGTCCTCGATAGTATCAAAACCAATTAATACAGCTCTTACAGATTCTGGTTTCTTTAAAATTCTAACTGTAACCTCAGTTACAACGCCTAATAGACCTTCTGAACCAGTGATTAAGCCCAGTAAGTCATAACCCTCAGAATCTAAATGTTTTCCTCCAATTTTTAATACAGTTCCATCCATTAAAACTATTTCCGCACCCATTAAATTATTAGTAGTTGTCCCGTATTTTAATGAATGAACACCTCCAGAATTCTCTGCAACATTCCCACCAATAGAACAGGCTAATTGGCTAGAGGGGTCAGGAGCGTAATAATAGTTTTTATGTTGAACGGACTCAGTAATTGCTAAATTGGTAACACAAGGTTGTGCAACTACACAACGGTTATCAAAATCTGTTTCAAGAATTTTGTTAAATTTACCCATACCTAATAAAATACAATCTGCCAAAGGTATCGAACCACCGGACAATCCAGTTCCAGCTCCTCTTGGAACAACTTTTATTTTATTTTCATGGCAATATCTAAGTATCTGAGAAACTTCTTCAGTTGTTTCAGGTAAAATAACTGCAATTGGTTTTTGCCTATAAACAGATAGTCCATCTGTTTCATAAGGTCTTATTTCGTCATCTGTATGAATTATATTTGAACTGATCTTATTAAGATCATAAATAATTTGTTTTTTATTCTCTATAACATTTGTATCGGGCTCTGGTAATCTTAAAGGCATAATCTTAGTATATTAAATAATTTTTCTAATTTTCTCCAATGCTTTTTCTATATTGTCATAAGAATTTGCAAAACTAAATCTTACATAATCTGAGCAAGATTGACCAAAACTAGTGCCTGGAACAATTGCCACACCAGCGTCAAATAAACATTTTTCGGCAAAAATTTCCCCGGTCATGCCAGTTTCGCTTATATTTGGGAATGCATAGAATGCTCCTCCAGGTTTATTACATTTGATACCTGTTATTGTATTTAGGCCATCTACTATAAGATTTCTTCGCTTATCAAACTTTTTCATCATATCATCTATAAATTCATGAGACCCCTCTAAAGCAGCTAGAGCAGCAACTTGATTAGCAGCTGAAACACAGGAATAACTATTGATTGCCATTTTAGTCACATTTTCGATTAAACTTTTTGGCCAAACACTCCAGCCAAGTCTCCAACCCGTCATGGCATATGTCTTACTCCAACCATCCATGACTATTAATCTGTCATATAATTCAGGATAATAAAAGAAAGATGGCATACTTTTACCATCATAAATTTGTCTAGAATAAATTTCATCACTAAAAACTGCAACATCGGGAAATTCTTTCAAGCCTTTCACTAATTTATCAATTTCACTTTTTTCTATTAATCCTCCAGTTGGGTTTTGAGGGTTATTGACAATTAACAATCTTGTTTTTTCATTAATTAAATTTAAGACTTCATCTGCATTAAACGAAAAGTTTTTTTCTTCAGAAAGATACATTGGAACAGCTTTGGCTCCACTGTAATTTATAACAGACTCATAAATTGGAAATCCAGGTTCAGGATAGATGATTTCTACACCAGGTTGGCCGAACATCATAATCGCAAAAAACATTGATGGTTTACCACCTGGAGCAATAAATACTCTTTCAGAGTCTATTTCTGCCCCATACATTTTTTTAATATGTCTGCTCACGCCTGCACGTAATTCTATTGTACCATTTGCTGGGGTGTATCCATGATGACCGTCATCCAAAGCTTTTTTTGCGGCATCTACAATATGCTTAGGTGTTAAAAAATCTGGTTGTCCAATACCCAAATTTATAATTTCTTTTCCTTGACTCTCTAATTTTTTAGCTTTTGATAAAATAATAAAAGCATTTTCTGTTCCTAATCTAAAATAACTTTCTGCGATTTTCATTTATCGGTAAGCGATTTTATCTTTGGTTAACTCATCGATACTTCTTGTTCCCATTAAAGTCATTCCACGTGTAATTTCATCTTTCATTTTTTGAAGTACTCTCTCTACACCTGGTTGTCCACCAGCACCTAATGCATATAAATATGCTTTTCCCATTGAGCATGCTTTTGCACCTAATGCTAAAGCTTTAAGAACATGTGTTCCTCTCCTAATCCCTCCATCTAAAATAATTTCAATCTTATCTCCAACAGCATCAACTAAATTTTCAAGTTGATCAAATGGGGCACGTGATCCATCTAACTGTCTACCTCCATGGTTTGAAACCATGATAGCAGTAGCGCCAATATCAATGGCTTTTTTTGCGTCATCTACGGACATAACTCCTTTAAGTGCAAAAGGACCATTCCATTTCTTTGCCGCGTACTCAGCATGTTTCCAATTCATTGTAGTATCAAACTGAGAGTTAATATATTCCATCACTGAACTTTCTATACTTGAACCTTTTTTTGTAAGATGAGAGATATTAGCTAAATTAAATTTAGGACCCATTAAATAATTTAAACTCCACGTAGGATGCATAAAAAAACTTAATAAGCTTTGAAAAGTAAGTTTTGGTGGTGTAGAAAATCCAGTTCTGTGATCCCTCTCTCGATTCCCTGCAACAATGGTATCAACTGTAAGACACATTGCTTTAAATCCAGAGCGCTGACATCTCTCTATTAAATTATCAGTTAGGCCTTGATCTTTATGAATGTAAAGTTGAAATAGTTTTGGACCACCTGATATATTTGAGATTTCTTCAATACTTTTGGTACCCATTGTAGACAAACTAAAAAAAGTACCAAATTTTTCTGCTGCTCTAGCTGGAGCTTTCTCACCATCATGATGATAAAGTTGATGCATAGCTGTTGGAGACAAAAATAACGGAAAATCTATTTTTTGACCCAATACAGTTGTAGATGTATCAACACTACTTACATCTGTAAGGACGTTTGGTATTAAATCACATTTATTAAACGACTCTGTGTTTCTTTTTAATGTCGTTTCATCGTCAGCACCTCCGTCGATATAATGAAAAATTGGTGATGGTAGTTTTTTTTTTGCAAGTTTACGAAAATCATCAATATTATGACAGTCGTTTAAATTCATTTCTAAGGATTAATACTTTTTTAGAAAGGTAAAGGCTATGTTGTTAGCTCCTGGATTTTTATCTCCCAAATCTGCATTTGATATATGACTGTAAGATATCCCTAAATTAGATTTATCTCCTAATTGCCATCCAAAATTAATTTGTGACTTAAATTCCAAAAAAGATCCCAGATCTTTACCATTTCCCATATCGTAATACCCAGGTGCAAAACTTGGACTAACAAAAAAATTACCTAATGTAAAATTGCCTTTTACGCCAGCGTATAACATAGTTGCATCTTCTTGAGTAACCATTGCACCAGTAATAGGAGCAAATTTCCCAATAAATCCATGATTGTTTTCATTAGCAAAAACGAAAGTTGCCTCTACAAACCCTGATCTTTTTTGATCATCGCTATAGTCCAGTATACCTGAGCTCATAGTCAAACCTCGAGAATAACAAGTTGAGGCTAATGAAGTAAAAATAAATGCAAGGATTATCTTTTTCATAAAAGTTAAATATAATAATAAGTCATAATTTGAAAGTATTAATCTTTATTGAATATATGAAAAATTGGTAAGTTTTTGGGCAATTTTCCCATTTTCTTTAAAGCATAAGTGACACTAGGGAAAGCTAATGATTTCCATGGAATATCCTTAAATTCAAAATATTTAGCCTCTAAAGTTTCAATTCCTGGCTTAAAGGTTTTATTTATATGCTTAGCCAAAAAAACAAATTGAATTAAATTTTTTTTTCTTACAGTAAATATTATTAATAACTTAAGTAGTTTGATCTTTATATTTACTTCTTCTCTTGCTTCTCTTACAGCTCCTTCTTCTGGTGTTTCACCCTTGTCTAAATATCCAGACGGAAACGTCCACTTTCCGTAACTAGGCGAAATTGCTCTTTTGCATAATAAAACTTTTTTATTTTTTATTACTAAAGAGCCAGTAACTATTTTAGGATTTTTATAATCTATATAACCACATTTTTTACATATCTTCCTTCTTTTTTGCTCTAGGTCAACTTTTTTGTAATCAAATTTATGACAACAATTACTTTGGGGCACCTAACCTCCTGAAAATAATATAAGCTCCTAATAAAAAAAATATAGCTGGCGTTAGCCACAACATAATATTTTTAATCGAAAAAGGAGGGTTAAAGATAATTGATTGGCCGTATTTAGATATTAAAAAATCATAGATTTCTTTATCCGATTTATTATTCATTATTTCTTTTTTTACATAATTTTTAATATCTCTAGCAAAGTCTGAGTTAGACTCATAAACAGACTGTCCATCACAAACTAAGCAGCGGATATTTTTTGAAATGGCATTTGCTCTTGTATCGACTTCGTCAGCATTTGAAAAACTTAATAATAATAAATAAATTACAAAAAAAAATCTCATTTTGAACTTAACACTTTGTTTACAAATTGATTGTTTATAGGTCCAATATGTTTATCAATAATTTTAAAATTTTTATCTACCAAATATGTTTCTGGCACTCCATACGCACCAAGATTAATAGATAATTCACCCTTATTATCCAACAAAACGTCTTGATAAGGATTACCATATTTTTTTAAAAATGTTTTTGCGTTCTTTTTATTATCTTTATAATTAATTCCGATAATTGAAATTTTTTTTTTCTTTAATTGCATTAAAAAAGGATGTTCTACTTTACATGGTGCACACCACGAGGCAAAAATATTTATAAGAAATAAATTATTATTTGCGATTTTTTTAATATTTATATCTTGATTATAAAATAAGCTTTTGGAAGATAAATTAGGTAATTGTTTACCAATCATTACTCTTGGCTCAAAATCTTTTTTTTTAAAAAGAGAACTATAGAATAAGGAAAATAGCAACCCAAAGAAAATTAATAAAACGAATATTTTAAATTCTTTTTTTAAATACACTTAAAATTCCTCCAAAAATAATTAATATTAAACCAAACCAAATTCCATGGATAAAAAAATTATAATAATATCTTGCTCCTATCACCTTACTATTTAAATCAGGGAAGTTAATTACCAGATAATGATTTGATAACAATGTTGGTTTTATACTTGTCTCTGATGTAATTTGGTCTGGTTGGAAATATCTTCTTATAGATGGGTTGAGTGTAAATATTTTATTGTTTTCCATGAACTCAAAATCTGTTCTCATTTCTAAATAATTATTTATTTTAAAAATATTTTGATTAGTTAAATATATAGCAACATTGTCAAATTTTTTTGTCTCTCCAATTTGGATCTCAAAATCTTTTGTTTTTGAAAAATAAGAATTCAAAAATACCGCTAAAATAAAAATACCAACCCCTAAATGAGAAAACAGCCTGGATAAATTGATAGCATTAATTTTATACCTAATCTTGTATACCTCAAATAAAATAGTAAATATCAAAACTAAAGAGGAAACTAGACCCAAGTAAAGTATTAATTCATTTTGTTTAGAGAAAATTATTATTAATAAAGATAATACTAAGGCTACAAAAAAAACAATTAGCAAAAAGTAGGTATCTTTTAATCTTATATTCTGTGACCATTTTAAGATTGGACCAATAGACATTGCTATTAAAAAAATAAAGGCAAATGGTGCTAGTATTGTATTATAATAATCTGGACCAATTGAAATTGACTCATTTAAGGCTGATAAAATTATTGGGTAAATAGTACCTAATAAAATTATAAAAAGAAAAAATAATAAAAATAAATTATTAATATTTAAAAAATTTTCTTTTGAAAAAAAAGAAATTTTATAGTTTGTCGTATTAGAAGAGTAAAATGTATGTATTAATAAAGATATAGTAGTTATTAAAAATATAATTACTAATATAAATATTCCTCGATCTGGATCATTTGCAAATGCATGTACCGAATTTAATATACCAGATCTAACTAAAAAAGTTCCTAACAAACTTAAAGAGAAGGTCAAAATAGCAAGTAGGGCTGTCCAATTCTGCATTCTATTTTTTATTTTTAAAACAAGTAATGAATGAATTAATGCAGTACCAGCCAGCCAGGGCATCAATGATGCGTTTTCTACAGGGTCCCAAAACCAGTATCCTCCCCAACCTAATTCATAATAAGCCCAAACAGAACCCAAGGTTATTCCAATTGTTAAAAAAACCCATGATGACATGACCCATGGCCAAGAAACTTTAGCCCAAGTACTATCAAGTTGTTTGGTAACTAGAGCAGCCAGAACCAAACTTAGAGTTAAAGAAAAGCCTACATATCCTAAATATAAAAATGGAGGGTGAAGAACTAATAAAGGATCTTGCAAAATAGGATTTAAGCCTAGTCCTTCTTCTGGTGTTGGAATAATAAGATCAAAAGGATTTGATTTTACGATTAAAAAAATTAAGAAAATTAAATAAATATTATTTTGAAAAAAAACCACCCACGATTTGAATGTAATATTTTTGTTATAAAATAACGTAAATAAAGTACCGTATAATCCAACGATTAAAATAAATAATAATAAACTTCCTTCATGATTACCCCAGGTACCTGAGAGCTTATAAAAAAAGGGCTTTAAAGTATGAGAATTTTCATAAACAGCTGAAATACTAAAATTTGAAGAGGAAAAATAAAATATTAATAATAAAAAAGATGTGAAAGTAAAAATTGATGACCAATTAAATGTATTAATAGACAATTTTATTTTTTTTTTAAAAAAAAACAAATTACTTAAAAATGAAAAAAAAATGCTTAAAATTAATATGATATTTGCTACGTTACTTGCCATAATTTTTTTTCCAATCTCCCGTTTTTTTTAAAGCATCCGCAACCTCTTTGGGCATGTAATTTTCATCGTGTTTTGCTAAAATTTTTGTAGCCACCAAATTAGTTCTTGTATTAAGTCTGCCTTCAACTACTGCACCCTGTCCCTCTTCAAATAAATTTGGTTTAATACCGCTGTAATTTACTAAGATATCATTTTTAAAATCTGTAACTATAAATGAATATTGGTTACCCTTTTTTTTTAATGACTTAATTTTAACCATACCACCTATACGAATTATCCCATTAGGAATTTCTGTTATATTTTTTAAATCAGTAGGAGAAAAAAAATATACAGAATTTACTTTTAGCGAGTCAAAAATAAACTTTCCTATTATCAGTGCTGTAATAATAGAAACTAAAAAAAAGTATAACCTCTTTTTAACGTTATTGTTCATCTTTTTGAATTAATTTTTAAATTTAAACTCTCTAGTTTGAATCTAATCAAAAAAATTATTATTGAAAAGCTTAAAAAAGCGATGAACATTATTAATAAAGGGGTGAGCATAGTTGGATGTATAGAGGAATTTTCTGTTAACTTAATTGTAGCAGGTTGATGGAGTGTATTCCACCATTCTACAGAAAACTTAATTATGGGTAAATTTGCTAATCCAATAAGAGATATTATCGATGTTAATTTTTCGGCTAAGTTAAATTTTGGAATAATTTTCCAAATAATTATATAAATAATATAAAATATTACTAAAACTAGCATTGATGTGAGCCTCGCATCCCATGTCCAGAAAGTTCCCCAAGTAGGTTGACCCCATATCGAACCTGTAAAAAGAGATATCAAAGAAAAAGTAAAACCAATTGGTGCTATGCTTTTAGCTATTAAAGTAAATATTCTTGTTTTGAAAATCAAAGTTATAAAGCCACAAATACTCATTACTGCAAAAATTTGTAAAGCTAGCCATGATGCTGGTACATGAACATACATAATTCTAACAGTGTCTCCCTGTAAGTAATCTGCAGGTGAAATAAATAAAGAAATAATCAACCCAAAAATTACAAGGGTAAGAAAAAAAATTTTTATCCAAAAAAGATAATCATCGTGAAAATCTTTTAAATTTTTTGAATTAAATAAATATAACATTCTGCGGAAATTAATTGAAATTTTCAGATTTGGTATGTGTTAGTCTGTCCAGTTTGAAGAGGGAGAATGGGAAAAACTTCAAACTGGACTATGATAAATTAATTAGACTTAAAAATTGTCCTATTACTGAATAAAAAGTGTTTTAATTTAGGCGAGGCTAGTTTGTTGACCTTAAATACAAGCCATCTTTACCTTGTCCACTGAATATTTCATTAACTAGTGGATGACTTACTGGCTCATTTCTATCGTCAAATACTAAATTTTGCTCAGAAACGTAGGCTTCATAAGTTATCTCATCATTTTCGGCTAAGATATGATAAAAAGGTTGATCTTTTCTAGGTCTCACATCTTTTGGTATAGATTGATACCACTCTTCTGAATTATTAAATTCAAAATCAACATCATAGATAATACCCCTAAATTCAAATAGTCTATGTCTAACAACTTCCCCTATTGAAAATTTAGCTTTTTTAGGTTTTTCGATTTTCATTAATTATCTAATAGTTAATGATCCTTGAATATAAATCAAGGGGTTAAAATTGTTGATAAATACATTTTTAAGGGGATCAACTTCGCTTTAGTTTCAAAATAAACAGGAATTATATCGCCAGAAATTTTTGAAAAATAAATATCTAAGTATAGTGAATTTAGTTTTTTTTCTCTATTTAATTTATGCCCAGATATCGCTTTATAATTTAATCTACAAGAAAAACTAATTTTATAATTTTGATTTTCATATTTAATGAAAGGATAATTTATTTTATTTTTAGTAAGTGAGACTAAATATACATCATCCCCATCAAAAATTTTTTGTTTATTTTCACATTTTGAATTTAAACTGTTATCAAATAAAATTATTTCAATTGCTGTCAAAGGGTCGAGGGTATTTGAAAGATCATCTCTATTTATTTTTTTATAATTTTCTCCTTTGTTTAATTTAATTTTATCTAAATCAATTATATTATTAATCTTTTTATAATGATAAGTTTTTTCTTCGTTTTTTCTCAGGGAATTAAAATAATAACTTAAATTATTATTTTCTTTATCTAAAGTTGTTTGAACAACACTTTGAGATTTTATAAAATAGCCTACTAAACCTTTGCTATTAATTACCGAATAAAATTTATTGTCGCTAATATTAAATTTAATATTCAAAAAATTTAAATTTAATCCATAAACCTTGTAATTAAATTCTCTTGAATATAAGTGGGAACTCTGAAAAAATAGAACGATAAGTAATAATAATATTTTTTTAAACATGAATAAATCTTTTATTAAATTTATAGCAGACTTTGGTCCTTTATTAATTTTTTTTTATTTTTATAAAAAATACGGAATGAATGAGGCTATTCTACCGCTGATTATAGCGACATTGATTGCAACAGGAATTTTATATTTTTTTGAAAAAAAAATACCTAAAGTTCCAATAATTGGTGCAACATTAGTTGCAGTTTTTGGCGGATTAACTTTATATTTTAATGATAAAACTTTTTTTTATATGAAACCAACTATTGTAAACATTTTATTTGCGGCAATATTATTTATTGGAAGTTTTTTTCTTAAGAAAAACTTACTTAAGTCATTGTTAGAAACTTCAATTAAATTAGAAGAAAGAGGCTGGGAGCTTCTAAATCAACGTTGGATTTTATTTTTTATTTTCCTTGCAATATTAAATGAGGTTGTTTGGAGAACGCAATCAGAAGATTTTTGGGTAAAGTTTAAAGTTTTTGGAATCATACCAATAACATTAATTTTTACTATGTTTCAGATCGGTTTAATAAATAAGTATAAAAAAGATGTTTAATATAATTAAAAATAAAAATTATAAAGAAGAAATTTTTTTTAATAGGAAAGAATTAGGTGAGATCCTTAATATATACGGATCAATGGTTGCAAAAGGTGAATGGAAAGATTATGCAATTTTTATAAATAAAAATGTAGTTGGTTTTGACATTTATAGAAAAGCGACAGAAAAGCCATTATTTCAAATTATTAAAAATTTAAAAAGTAAATTTGGTCAAAAGTATTGTCTTAAAGATCAACATGGAAAAATTGTAAAATATTCCAGTGAATTAAAATACATTATTTCTTTACTACATAAAAAAAATCTGCGTCTAATTAAGTGATAAAAAAACAGTTTCTGCCTAAAAAAATTTGTAGGACTTGTGGAAGAGAATTTGCTTGGAGAAAAAAATGGGAAAAAAATTGGGAATTGGTGAAATATTGTTCAAAGAAATGTTCTAATAAAAAACCCTAGTCCAAATATATTAGACTAGGGTTATAAAAATTTATTATCGTCTTTGACCAAAAAGTCTTAACAACATTATAAAAAGATTAATAAAGTCTAGGTATAATGTTAATGCACCCATTACAGCTTTCTTCGAAGAAACTTCTGAAGAGTCGCTCTCAAAATACATATTTTTGATTTTTTGAGTATCGTATGCAGTCAAACCTACAAAAATTAAAACACCTAATACCGATACCACCCAATAAACTGCTGGAGACTTTAAGAAAATGTTTACTAAAGAAGCAATTAGGATTCCTATTAAACCCATTAATAAAAAAGAACCCCATCCTGTTAAATCTCTTTTTGTTGTATAGCCATATAAACTCATTGCACCAAATGTTCCTGCAGTAATAAAAAATACTCTTGAAATACTTGCTCCAGTGTATTGTAAGAAAATGGAAGATAAAGAAGCTCCCATTAATGCAGCAAATATCCAAAAAACTGTTTGTGCCCTTGCCGCACTCATTTTATTAATTCCGAAGCTCATGTAAAAAACTATTCCAAGAGGTGCTAGAGCAATTACCCACATTAATGCGGATGTATAAATTGCACTTCCAAGTGATGTTAAACCTGTAATGTTTCCTGATTGATCTGTAATTACAGAAAATTTAAATAAACCCAAAGCTATAAAGCCTGTAAGTAAAATTCCTGATGCCATAAAGTTATAAACTTTAAGCATGTAACTTCTTAGTCCTTGATCAATACTTTCCCCAGCTACTGCTGATGTTGATTGAACTTTTGCTATTCTATCCTTTAAACTCATAATCTCCTTTATTTATTTCGTTTATTATACATTATATTGTAAATTTTTGTGGAAATTTCAAGGTCTCTAAAACTTAATTAAATCAATATTTTTAGATCAGAATAAATTAATTCTAGTGCGACATATAGAATTGCAAGTAAACCTAGCCATGCAATCCATCCATACTTTGAAATCATTTTTGATACTGCATTTGCCATTGTTGCCATAATAATTATGGATAAAACTAATCCAAATACCAAAAGATCATAATGTTGTTTTGCTGCTCCTGCAACACCAAGTACGTTATCAAGACTCAAACTAACATCTGCTAACGCAATGGTAAATATGGCACTAATCAACCCTTTGTTTTTTGGATTAAAATTAATTTTTTTATTATCACCCTTTTTAATTACATCCTTATAAAGTTTGTAGACAACCCATAATAAAATAAGTCCTCCTAATAATTTTAATCCTTCAATTTGAAGCAGGTATGCTGTTAGAAAAGTAAATATTATTCTTAATATTACAGCAGCTGATATTCCCCAAAAAAATATTTTTTTTCTTATTTTAGGATCAAATTTTGATGCAAGCATCCCTATTATGATTGCATTGTCAGCAGCTAAAACTAGGTCTATTAGAATAATTTGTATTAAAATAATAATTTGTTCAGACATTAGAATTTTTATTTATAATTGTTCGATCATGGGGTAAACATTTTTTATGATTTATAAAAACTTAGGCCATTCTAATATTAAAGTAAGTACAATTTGCCTTGGGACAATGACTTGGGGAGAACAAAATACCGAAAATGAAGCATTTCAACAAATGGATATGGCCTTTGATTATGGAGTCAATTTTTTTGATACTGCTGAACTCTATCCAATTCCGCCTAGTGAAAAAACTCAAGGAGAAACTAGCCGTATTATATCAAGATGGATTAGATCTAAAAATAATAGAGATAAAATAATTATAGCGGACAAAATTGTTGGTAGATCTAAAATGGATTGGTTTAGAGATGATGCTGATGAAACAAGATTAAATAAGAAACAAATTAAATTTGCACTAGATCGTTCTTTAAAAAATTTAAACACAGATTATATTGACTTATATCAACTTCACTGGCCTGACCGTCCACTAAATGTTTTCTCTGGGCTTGAATATCGTCACAAAGAGATAAATGATGTTATTCCAATTTTAGAAACTTTAAATTGTTTAACTGATCTAATAAAAGAAGGAAAAATACGATCGTTTGGTATTTCAAATGAAACAGCCTGGGGTACATGTGAATTTGTTAAAACAGCAGAAGCAAAAAATTTAGAAAAAGTGGTTTCAATTCAAAATCCATATAATTTATTAAATCGAAGTTTTGAAGTTGGGTTATCAGAAGTTTCGATCAGGGAAAATGTTGGGCTACTTGCATATTCACCGTTAGCAAGTGGAACACTTAGCGGTAAATATTTAGATGGCAAGCTACCAGAGGGATCAAGGTTAAAACTTTTTGGAGACAGGTATCCAAGGTATAGAACAGAAAATGCTGAACCTGCAGTCAAAGAATATGTAAAAATTGCAAAAAAAGCTAATCTAGATGTATGTCAAATGGCTATTAAATTTTGTGAAATGCAGTCTTTTGTTACTTCTGTCATAATTGGAGCCACAAATACCGATCAATTAAAAAAGAATCTACAAAGTCATGAAATCAAACTTGATGACGAAACGATTACGGCTATAAATGAAATACAATTAAAATATTCAAATCCATGTCCTTAAAAAAAATAATTTATACTTTCTGTGTTTCAATATTTGTGTGTAGCTATTCAGTGGCACAAATTAAAATAGAAAAAAAATATAAAATGTGGGAAAGCCAATTTGTTGATGAGGGCAAAAGTAAAATTTGTTTTGCTGTTTCAATGCCAACAAGAATGTCACCAAAAAATTTAAACCGAGCAGAATCTAGAATTTTTGTTACATTTAGACCGGGGGATGGGGTATCTAATGAAATAAGTATAACAAATGGATATCCGTTTAGTAAAAAGAGTAATGTAAATGTAAATGTTGGAAATGCACAATTTAAATTTGAAACTAAGGGTAAGTTTGCTTGGATGACCGGACTCGATGACGAATTAAGAATGATTAGAGCTATGAAAAAAGCAAATAAAGCACAAGTTATCGGAAAATCATCAAGAGGTAATAAAACTAAAGACACATACTCACTGATGGGTTTTACTGACGCTTACAATTCTGCGAGAAAAAATTGTAAAAATTAATAAATGAAAAAAAAAATGAAAGTTGTCCTAGCCTATTCAGGAGGACTTGATACCTCGGTAATCCTTAAGTGGCTTCAAGATAAATATAATGCTGAAGTAATTTGTTATACATCAGATTTAGGTCAAGAGATTGATAGAAAAGCAATTTATAAAAATGCAAAAAGACTTGGTGTAAAAAATATAATTATTGAAGATTTAAAAGAAACTTTCGTAAAAGATTATGTGTTTCCAATGATTAGAGGTAATGCCTTATACGAAGGCATTTATTTGCTGGGAACTTCTATTGCAAGACCTTTAATTGCTAAACGTCAAATTGAAATTGCAAAAAAGTTTGGTGCGAATGCTGTCTCACACGGCGCAACAGGCAAAGGTAACGATCAAGTAAGATTCGAACTTGGTTATTATTATTTTGGTCCAAAAATGAAAGTCATTGCACCGTGGAGGGAATGGAGTCTCAATTCAAGAAATTCTCTTATTCAATACGCAAAAAAAAATGGTATTATCATACCGAAAGACAAAAAGGGAGCACCTCCATTTTCAGTTGATGACAATTTACTTCATACATCTACTGAAGGAAAAATATTAGAGGATCCAAAAAAAGAAGCTCCAGAATATATTTTTCAAAGAACTATTTCTCCAGAAAAAGCTCCGAATAAACCAACTTACATAACTTTAGAATATAAGAACGGTGATCCAGTAAGCCTTAACAATAAAAGACTTTCACCAGCAAAACTTCTTGGTAAATTAAATATAATCGCTGGAAAAAATGGAATCGGTAGAGCGGATCTAGTTGAAAACAGGTTTATTGGAATTAAATCTCGTGGGGTTTATGAAACACCGGGTGGCACTGTGTTATTATTTGCAAATAGAGCAATACAGTCAGTAACTTTGGATAAACAAACTATGCATAAAAACGATGAGCTCATGCCAAGATACGCAGAGCTAATTTATAACGGATACTGGTTCTCAAAAGAGAGGCTAAAAATACAAAAAATAATCGATAAGAAGAAAAATAAGATAAGAGGAAAAGTTAAAGTAAAATTATATAAAGGTAACATATCCATCGTATCTAGATCCTCGAACAGCTCTGTTTATTCAATAAAAAAAGTATCGTTTGAAGAAAATAAAACTTTTAACAAAAAAAATGTAGAGAATTTTATTAAAAAACACTGTAAGCTATTAAAAAGATAAATGAAAAATATAATTAGATTAACCCAACTTGTAGGCGCGGCAATAGTCCTTGTTGCAACTACAATAGCTTTTTGCCTTGAAATATTAAAAATGGCTAATGTTCAAAGTATTGAATTGGCTGATCTTTTGTTACTTTTCATTTATTTAGAGGTAATGGGAATGGTTGGTAACTATTGGAGCAATCAATCTATAAGACTAACTTATCCATTATTTATTGCTATTACAGCATTATCACGACTTATTATTCTTCAAAAAAAAGATACTGATGCTTCATTTTTAATTTATGAGTCAGGAGCAATTCTTTTATTAGCAATTGCGATTGTAGTTTTAAAACTTAGAAAAAGCAAAATACTTAAAATAGATCTCTCCCGAGGAGATATATAGTAAAATTATTAAATCCTTTTAGAAATTTTTTTATAGGCTTTTAAGGTGTTTTCTAATAAACAGGCAATCGTCATTGGTCCAACTCCACCTGGAACTGGACTTATACCTTTTACTTTATCTTGAATGTCGTCAAAATCGACGTCTCCGACAATTTTATTTTTACCATTAATTTCTATCCTATTTATTCCTACATCAATAATTATTGCTGTATCTTTTACCCAGTCGCTTTTAACCATCTTGGCCTTTCCAACAGCTGCTATGACAATGTCTCCATTTTTACAAATTTCTTCAATATTTTTGGTTTTGGAATGGACTATTGTGACTGTGCAATTTTCTTTCAATAAAAGTTGAGCCATTGGTTTTCCATTAATGTTTGATCTTCCAATAACTACAGCATTTAAACCAGATAAATTTGGTATCACTTTCTTGATAAGATAATAACATCCTAATGGTGTGCAAGGAACCATAGCATCATTACCAGAAGACAAGTTTCCAACATTTATTGGATGGAATCCATCGACATCTTTAACAGGATCTATAGTTTGAATTATATCTTTTTGATTAATATGTTTTGGCAGTGGGAGTTGAACCAATATTCCATGTACATTCGAATCATTATTTAATTTTTTAATCTCGTTTTTTAAATCTTCTTCAGAAATACTTTCATCAAACCTTAAAACAATTGAATTTATTCCTACTTCATTGGCAAACTTTTCTTTGTTTCTTACATATATTTGACTTGCTGGATGTTCTCCAATTAAAATAACTGTTAGTCCAGGTTTGTTGTTATTGGGTAATTTTTTTATGTCACTCTTTATTTTATCTCGTAATTCCCCTGCAATTTTTTTCCCATCTATAATCACAATAAACCAAGCCCATATTCTCTAAGTAAATTTCTCAAAAAACCTAAAATTAAAAATAAGATGATAGGCGAAAAGTCTAAACCAGCAATATTTGGTAAAAATCGTCTTATTGGATTTAATAACGGATCAGTAAGTTTAAACGTGACGTCAAGCACCGTATACACAAACCTATTGCTCGTATTAATTACATTAAAAGCAGCAAGCCATGAGAGGATAATGTTTATTATTAAAACCAATGAAAAAAGGTAAATAATATTATCAATTAAGATTAATAAGGAATTCATTTTTCAAACTTTTCAACATAAATAGACTGCGATGGAAACGCGAACGAGGCATCTGCGCTCTCAACAATTTGTTTAATCTTTATAATAAATTTATCTTTAACTTTTAACCATTCATAATAACTATTTGTTTTGGTATAGCATCTTATTAAGATATCTATTGAACTTGCTGAAAACTGATTTAAGTTCACAGCACAAGGTGTGCTAGCTGATATAATAAAATCTTCATCGTTTTTAATAAACTCTAGTATTTCATTTCTAATTCGTTCTAATTTTTGGGATGTTGTTTTATATTCAAGGCCAATAACCCACTCAATTCTTCTATTTGAAGTTTCTGATTGATTAACTACTGCCTTTTCCGCAAATTGGAAGTTTGGGATTGTGGCTAAAGACTTATCAAATTTTCTTACTACCGTTGAACGAAAGCCAATGTCTTCAACAACTCCTTCTATTACACCGTCAACAAAAATCCAATCACCAACTTTAAATCTTTTTTCTACTAGAACTAAAATTCCAGAAATAAGATTTTTAAACAAATCCTGAGCACCAAGAGCAACCGCCACACCGAAAAGACCAAGACCAGCAATGATAGGGCCAATTTTAATACCCCAAATTTCAAGTGTCGCAGCAAAACCTAAAATAATAATTAAAACCTTTAATGCACGTATTATCCAATTTAATAAATCTCTGGATAAAATTTGTTCTATACTTTTTATTAGAAGTGCTGCTGGCTGAATTAACTGATGAATAAACCAAAAAATTAAAATAGTAACAAGTGATCTATTTAAATGATCAATAAAGATTGAAGATTTGCCATCAAATTCTAAAAAGCTGGAAGCAACAAAAAATCCAAAAACAATTGGAAAAAATTTTACAGGACCTTCGAGGGAAGTTGTCAAACTATTGTCAAAATTATTAGTACTTTTTGAAACATAGGTTTCAATTCTTTTGACGATAAATCTAGAAACTACACTTCTTAAAAGTAAAAATACAAAAAATACCGCAAGTGCAGTAACTATATCTGTAAAGCTTGCGCCTGATATCCCGTCCTTCCAAACATCACTCAATAATGAGAAAAAATTATTAAATACATCCATATTAATTTTGAAATATACGTGTAAATTGTTCTAATCAAGACAAAATTCAATTAAACTCAATTAGTCTATGAAAAAAGATTTAATTTTTTTAGGTATTGAAACCAGCTGTGATGAGACGGCTGCTGCTGTTATTAAAAAAACTAAATCTGGAAAGGTAAAAATTTTATCCAACATAGTTTCTAGCCAGGAAAAAATTCACAAAAAATTTGGTGGGGTGGTACCAGAATTGGCTGCAAGAACTCACGCTGAAAAGATCAACCATATAATTAAAAGAGCTATTTCAAAAAGTAAATGCTCTTTTGAGCAACTCGATGGTATTGCTACAACTGCTGGTCCAGGTCTATTAGTTTGTTTAATGATTGGTATGACAGCTGGGAAAACGATTGCAAATTTTTATAACAAACCTTTTTACGGAATTAATCATCTTGAGGGCCATGCGCTAACTATGGGATTAATAAAGCCCATAAAGTTTCCATATCTTCTACTATTAATTTCAGGAGGACATTCACAATTTTTATCTGTCAATGGTATTGGGAAATACAAAAGACTTGGAACAACAATTGATGATGCCCTAGGTGAGGCATTCGATAAAACTGCAAAAATTTTAGGTATTAAATTCCCTGGGGGGCCGATGATTGAAGTGTATGCAAAAAAAGGAGATCCTCAGGCCTATAATTTACCAAAACCAATTCTGAACAGATCAGGTTGTAACTTATCATTCGCTGGACTTAAAACAGCAGTTTTAAACTGTTCAAAAAAAATAAAAACTAAAAAAGACAAATATAATCTAGCGTCATCATTTCAAAATACAATAAATGAAATTCTAAAAGTTAAATGTCAAAAAGCTTTTGAAATGTTTTTAAAAGATCAAAAAAACTTAAAAGATTTAAATTTTATAGTTTCTGGAGGTGTTGCATCAAATCAATCTATAAGAAAAAATTTAAAAAAAATATCCTTAGAAACGAAATTTAATATAAACTTTCCACCTGTAGGCCTTTGTACCGATAATGCTGCAATGATAGCTTTAGCAGGCATCTTAAACTACCAAGCCGGTAAAAAATCAAATATTGATATATCATCACAACCTCGTTGGCCGTTAGATGAAAAGGCGCCATTTATGAAAGGAGCTGGTTTGATTTTATGAAAAAGTATTGGCTAGTTAAATCTGAACCCAACGTATGGTCCATAGATCAACAGAAAAGAGCTGGTGTAAAAGGAGCTTTATGGGATGGAGTGAGAAATTATCAAGCTGCTAATAATCTTAAAGCTATGAAAAAAGGAGATCTTTGTTTTTTTTACCATTCTAACATCGGAAAAGAGATTGTTGGTATTGTAGAAGTTATTAAAGAATATTTTATTGATCCAACTGACAAAGACAGAAAGTTTGTTGCGGTGCAATTAAAATTTAAAAAAATGTTTAAAAATTTTGTAAAATTAGAAATTATTAAGCAAAATAAAGAGCTTTCGCAACTTGCTCTAATTAAGCAAAGTAGGCTTTCTGTAATGCCAATTGATTCTAAAAGCTGGAAATTGATATGTAAGTTAGGTAAAATTTAACTTATTATATTAAAGGGGGGATTGTGGCAAAAAAAAAGAGAGGTAAAGTATCTAAAAAAAAGAAGACTGTAAGAAAAGCCAAAAAGAAAAAAGTGTCTAAAAAAAAGAAGACTGTAAGAAAAGCCAGAAAGAAAAAAGTATATAAAAAAAAGAAGACTGTAAGAAAAGCCAGAAAGAAAAAAGTATATAAAAAAAAGAAGACTGTAAGAAAAGCCAAAAAGCTAAAATCTGTAAAACAAAGAAAAAAGAAAAAAACAAATTTAAAAAAGCAAAATACAAATAACAATAATAAAATTTTCAAAGTACAACCTGAATGGGGAAAAAAAGCATATATCGACAAAATAGGTTATGAAAAAAAATATTCTCAATCTATTAATGATAATGACGCTTTTTGGGCTGAGGAAGGTAAGCGAATTGATTGGATAAAACCCTACACAAAAATAAAAGATGTTACATACAGTAAAGAAAATGTAGATATAAAATGGTTTTATGATGGAACTCTTAATGTTTCATACAATTGTATAGATCGACATCTTCCGCGAAAAGCAAATGATACTGCCATAATTTTTGAGGGTGATGATCCAACAGTTGACGAAAAAATAACTTATCAAGAACTTAAAAATGAGGTTTGTAAATTAGCTAATGGTCTAAAAGAAATAGGTGTTCAAAAAGGTGATAGGGTTACAATTTACATGCCTATGGTTCCACAAGCCGTTTATTCAATGTTAGCTTGTGCTAGAATTGGCGCAGTGCATTCAGTTGTCTTTGGTGGTTTCTCAGCTGACTCACTTGCAGGAAGAATTATAGATTGTAAATCTGAATTCGTAATTACAGCAGATCAAGGTGTGAGGGGGGCAAAAGTTATTCCATTAAAAAATACAACTGACGAAGCTCTTGAAAAATGTCCTGATGTAAAAAAATGTGTTGTTTTAAAACATACTGGTGCGGATATTAATATGAATGAGGGAAAAGACGTCTGGTATCATGATATAACTGAACATGCATCAATAGAATGCGAACCAGAAGAAATGAATGCTGAAGATCCATTATTTATACTTTATACTTCAGGATCAACAGGAAAACCAAAGGGTGTTCTTCATACAAGTGGTGGTTACATAACTTATGCTTCAATGACACATCAATATATCTTTAATTATAAAGAAGGTGATATTTATTGGTGTACAGCAGATGTGGGTTGGGTAACTGGGCATAGTTATATAGTGTACGGTCCTTTATCAAATGGAGCTACAACACTTGTTTTTGAAGGTGTCCCAACGTACCCGGATGCAGGACGTTTTTGGGATGTTTGTGATAAACATCAAGTAAATATTTTTTATACCGCTCCTACTGCTTTAAGAGCACTGATGAGAGAAGGAGATGCTCTAGTTAAAAGATCAAGTCGAAAATCTATTAAAATTTTAGGAACAGTTGGGGAACCAATAAATCCTGAAGCATGGTTGTGGTATCACAAGGTTGTAGGTGACTCTAGATGTCCGATTGTTGATACATGGTGGCAAACTGAAACTGGTGGTATCTTAATTTCTGCTCAACCTGGAGCTATTGATTTAAAACCAGGCTCAGCAACAAAACCTTTTTATGGTATCCAGCCAGCAATTGTTGATGATAATGGAAAAGAGTTAAATGGAGCTTGTGAGGGCAGACTATGTATGAAAGCATCGTGGCCTGGTCAGATGCGATCTGTTTATGGTGATCATCAAAGATTTATTGATACTTATTTTTCAACGGTTGACGGGATGTATTTTACCGGTGACGGATGTAGAAGAGATAAAGATGGTTATTATTGGATCACTGGTCGTGTGGACGATGTCATTATTGTATCTGGACATAATCTTGGGACAGCAGAAATTGAAAGTGCATTTGTATCTCATCCAAAAGTAGCAGAGGCCGCAGTGGTAGGTTATCCGCATGATATCAAAGGTAATGGATTATATTGTTATGTAACTCTTAATGCTGGAGAAGAAGGCTCTGAAGATCTAACTAAGGAATTAAAACAATGGGTGAGAAAAAATATAGGACCTTTAGCTACACCTGATTTAATACATTTTACCCCAGGGTTACCAAAAACACGTTCTGGAAAAATTATGAGAAGAATTTTACGAAAAGTTGCTGAAAATGATTATAGTAATTTAGGAGACACATCTACTTTAGCTGATCCAACTGTAGTTCAAAGTTTAGTAGATAATCGTTTAAATAAATAACTAGAAATCGTAAACGATACCTTTTTTTTCCCAGTCACCGTACCTGGTTGGTTCTGGACCTTCTGGTCCATTTATTTCTTTAGTTTTTTTTATATTTTTTTTATTTTTTTGTCGCACTCTAGCTTCAGCAAGTGCTTCCTCAGCAATTTTTTTTATATTTTTTTTCATTACAATTATTAAATATATTATTATAATAATTTTGTGAAAGATTTTATTCAAACAATGATTAAGCCTGATTGGGATGATAATCCCAAAAAGGAAGAAATTTTGTTTGCTGCAAACTTATTAGAAATTGGAGAATTTCAACTTTTACAATTAGCTTACAAAGATTGGTATAATGAAGAATTACCTGAAAGATTAATTCATAGTATTTTTAGGGATTACACCATTAGAAGTATTATTCCCGGCTGGGCAAGACACTATGCAAGAACAATTGCTCATCTTGATAGAACAAATCAATTAAATCCGCTTGATCCAAAATACCATGTATATGATAGAGAGTTTGGGAAACCAATTGGTGGGAAGGGTTTAGAGAGATTTGTGCTTGTCAGTTTAAGTATCACTACTTTTTTTTTATTTGCTTTTTATATCGCGATTATTACAGTCGACGAACCAACTGATTTGCTACCACCATATTTTGAAAAAAAGAATATTTTTCCAGAACACTACAAACAACTGCCTAAACCTTTAGAAAAAAATAAGAAAGAAATTTAAAATGATTGATGTTCCTCAAGAATATGAAGGTCTAGTAAATATTATTTTTTTAATCGTAACGGCATTTATTGCCTATCATGGACTAACCTACAGAAATAAAGACGGTGAAAGTAATTGGGTACATTTACTTTTCGGGTGTATTGCGGCGGTTTATTTCTTTCTTGTCTTATTTCAAGACGTTTTTAAAGTAATTTCTTTTTAAAGCTTACCCGGTTTATGCATTCTTTGTTCTGCATCTGCTTCAGGGAGTTTTAGAAGTCTTTTTTCCGGGGGCAACTGAAGTTGCTCATGAATATATTGTGCGCGATCTCTAACGGATGAAGGTTTGTTGATCATGTAAATAATTTTATGACCCAAGCCTGGACCAGCAACAGCCTCATGATCAACCTCTAAGGCCTTAATATAATCCTTTAAAGCCTCCTCATATTGTTCTTTTCTATCTTTTATAATTCCTCTGTTTGCATAAGCAGCTGCTAAAGTACCTTTGCCTGTAAGATCATCGTCTTGTAACGTTTTATTTAAAAATTCTATTAACGCCGTTAGCTCTTTTGTTGCATCCACATATTCTTTTTTATTTATAAAGACCAAAGCTCTACACATCATTGCTCCTCTATGCTTTGGATTTTTTTCTAAAGCAATATTTGCTTGCTCTATTGCTTCATCCCAGAGTTTATCTTTTAATCTTTGATCGCATATTTGTGTTTCATAATCTCCAGGAGGTCTGTCCCTAAAAGATTTAATTAACATCCACACAGTAAACATAACAAATGTTGATATTCCACAAATGATAACAAATCTTTTTAAAACTCTAGGATTCATTTTTAATAAAATACATTTTGTACGTACAAGTAACTAAATACAAATGATAATAAAATAGATGTAAATCTAGCACGTTTATTTAATTTATTCTTAATTTCTTGATCTAATTCTTTTTTATCGGGATTATCTTTAAAAAATTTTTTCATGTAAAGCTGATATAAAATTTTTTTTATTGGGAAATACAATGCAATAAATAATGCTATTGTCCAAATTGGCTGATGAAAGGTTTTATATAGTTCAAGCATACAACCCTAGGTATCACCTTAAAGTTTTTTTTTAAAATATAAAAAACCGCTAAAACCGCAGATATTTTTATTTGCAATGCAACAGCAAAGGCCCAATATCAGCAAGTTAGGTCTTAATTATCAGGCTAAAATATTATAAATTTCCTGGATTGTTGCTGATTAGTTTAATTAGCAACGTTACATGTAACAAAAAACTAAACAAAGGGGGAAACCTTGTCAGCAAAAGTACAATGGTTATTGGCATTTGTCGTATTGTATTGGGTCTACTGTATTTATTGGGGATTCAAATCAGCGCAAATGGCCAAAAGTGCTACCGATTACTTCGTAGCTGGTCGTAGACTAGGACTATGGGTATTCGTATTAGCAGCCACGGCAACATCGTTCTCTGGATGGACCTTTATGGGTCACCCAGGTTTGATTTACCGTGATGGTTTCCAATATGCTTATGCCTCATTCTATGCAATCACAATTCCTTTTACGGGTGTGATGTTCTTGAAAAGGCAATGGATATTAGGAAAACGATTTGGTTATGTGACACCAGGTGAAATGCTTGCAGATTACTTTAAAGGTGATGGTGTAAGATATTTAACAGTGGTGATTGCATTGTGTTTCTCAATTCCTTACTTAGGTCTACAGTTGGCAGCATCTGGAAAACTATTTAACGTTTTATCAGACGGTCTAGTAACTGTAACTGCAGGTACATGGATCTTATCAGCAGTGGTGCTAATTTATGTGGCATCTGGCGGATTAAGAGCTGTGGCGTACGTTGATACACTTCAGTGTATTCTTCTTGCGTTCGGAATTGTAGCAGTAGGTTTTATCGCATACGATCTAGTTGGCGGTTGGACTGCACTTAACCAAGGATTAGCGAAAGTAGCTTTAGTTAAAGGCACTAAGTGGGGCGTGACTCCAGGTGACGGATACTCAGCATATCTAGCTATTCCTGGCGTAATTCAATTTACAGCAGGTTTGGGTAAAGAAACTCCTGTTGGTGGATTATGGACAGGCGTAATGGTGTTAACTTATATGTTTGCTCTTATGGGTATTCATTCAGCACCAGCGTTTTCTATGTGGTCTTTCAGTAACAAAGATCCAAGACCTTTTGCACCACAACAAGTTTGGGCATCGTCATTTGGAATTGGAGCAATCCTTTTCTTCTTTACGGCAGCTCAAGGTATGGGAGCTCACTTACTAGGAGCGGACCCTGTTGTGAATGCAGCTGGCGTGAACATTTCAAACGTTCTACCGGAATCAATTGGTAAAGGTGGTCAAGGAAACTTAGTTCCTTTCTACATCAATACTCTTGGTGATACGGCGCCATGGTTTGTTGGTCTTTTAGCTGTATGTGCCTTAGCTGCTATGCAGTCTACAGGTGCAGCATACATGTCAACAGCTGGCGGTATGTTAACTAGAGACTTATACAAAAAACTAATTAATCCTAGAGCTTCTAACGAAACTCAAAAATTCTTTGGAAGATTAGGGGTAGCGTTTATCGTGCTATCAGCTTTATTAGTTGCAACATACTCAAGAGATGCACTAGTTCTATTAGGTGGATTAGCAGTTGCTTTTGGTTTCCAAATGTGGATGCCATTAATGTCAGTCTGTTATTTTCCATGGTTTACTAGACAAGGTGTAACTATGGGTATGGCAGCTGGTATCGTTGCAGTAATGTTGACTGAAAGTATTGGTCAAAAATTATTCGGTGCAGCTTTACCATGGGGAAGATGGCCTTTAACAATGCACTCTGCATTCTGGGGTATGTTCTTTAACCTAGGTATTGCAACAATCGTTTCAGCGATGACGCAAAATGCAAGTGATAGAGCGCACAGACAAAAATATCATGACTTCTTAGCTCAGCATGCTGGTCTTCCAGCTTCTAAGCAAGGTCTAAAACCAGTAGCTTGGGCAATTACTCTGGCTTGGTTGTTCTTCGGAATTGGACCTGGAGCTGTGATTGGAAATGATATCTTTGGTGCACCAAATGACTATGCTTCATGGACATTTGGAATACCTTCTATCTGGGCATGGCAGATTCTATTCTGGGCATTAGGAGTCGGAATGATGTGGTTCCTAGCGTACAAGATGGAAATGTCTACTATTCCAGATAAGGAAATCGTTGCATTAACAGACGATATTGGAAATACACAAAGAGCATAAGCTTTTTGATATTTATCAAGAAAGGGCGGATCTTTATCCGCCCTTTTTTTTTGTCTTTTAAAATATAAAGATTATAAAAAACTATAATTATAAATGAAAAACCAAGTAAAAATCTCACCTTCTATTTTATCTGCAGATTTTAGTAAATTGAGTGAAGAGATTCTTTCTTTAGAGAAAGGTGGTGCTGATATGATACATGTGGATGTTATGGATGGCCATTTTGTTCCAAATCTTACTTTTGGTCCGCCTGTAATAAAAAAAATTAGAAAGTGTACAAAGCTGCCATTTGATGTTCATTTAATGATAACTCAAGTTGATAAATATATTAAGGACTATGCAGATGCTGGTGCTGATATAATTACTATACATCCAGAAGCTACAAATAACTTATCACAATCAATTGATATTATTAAATCATGTAAAAAAAAAGCTGGGGTATCACTTAACCCAGAAACTTCAGTAGAACTTCTAAAGGATGACCTATTAAAAAAACTAGATTTAATTTTAATCATGAGTGTTAACCCTGGTTTTGCTGGACAAAAATTTATCCCTGAAGTGCTTGATAAAGTAAAATTTTTTAGACATAAAATTAATAATAATAAATTAAATATAGACCTTGAGATCGATGGAGGAATAGATTTTAAAACTGCACCGCTTTCAATAAAGGCTGGTGCTAATGTTTTAGTTTCTGGGACTACAATTTTTAATAATACAGGTAGTATATCAGAAAATATAAAAAATCTTAGAAAGAGTTAAATGGGCCTAAGATTTATCAGGCTGTTCATTTATTCTGTTATCAGTTTTATCTTAGAAAAAATTAAAAAAATTTATTTCACAACCAAATACTACAACAATAGTTTAAGAGTTTCCCCACCTTCTAGAAGCTATGATATGAATAATGTTCCACTGCTTTTGGAACTTGAGGATAAAAATGAAAAAAGATTAGAATTATTAAATCGTTTTCATCAAAATATTTGGAAACTAGATAATATAGGTAAAAAACATCTAATAGAATTAAACAAATTTAATTGGTTGTCACAACTAGATATTAAAAATCAAAAAAATCTTGTTAAAAATATAATTCTAGCTTGGTTAAAAAAAAATCAAAATTACAACGAGAAATATTGGCATCATACGATTACTGCTAATCGTATAATATTCTTGATTTGTTGTTCTCATTTTACAATCAGACATGATGATATGGTCTATAGAGCAGCAATAACAAATAATATCGTAAAACAAGCGTTACATTTAAACAAAAATTTAGCTTTTATTAATAATAAGCTTGATAAAATATTTATTTTAACTGCTTTAATTCTTGTGAGTGTAACATTTGAGGGTAACCAAAAACTTTTTCAAACTTCAATAAAAAATCTATCGAACGAGATAAAAGGAATTGTTGATCGTAATGGTTTCGTAGAAAGTAAAAATCCTGAGGACCAATTTTGGTTGACGCATCATTTAGTTTTAATAAGAGAATTTTTAATTTTTTCTCAAAACACAGTTCCAGAATTTTTAGATCATAGTATTCAAAAAATTGGTTCAAGTTATAAAGGATTGCTTTTTTCAAATAATTTTTTACCTTTGTTTAATGGTTGTAAAGATAGAGATACATCAGAATTTAATAAATTTCTTAAAGCAAAAAATTATAAATTTGACAAAAAAACTAAAGCTCATTCTTATTTAATTGCTAAAGTAAAAAAGTTTGAAATTGCACTAGATGCCAATAACCCTCCTTCCGATTTAAACTCGCAAAATTATCAAGCTGGTTGTTTATCTTTTGAATTTTTATACGGCGGGAAGAAAATTATATCTAATTGTGGATCTGCAAACAATTTTGGCGGAGAATTACCTTATCTTAGTCAAACTACTGCTGCTCATTCTACTTTAACTATTAATGATACATCATCGTGTTTATTTCAGAAAAATTCTTTAATAAGATCATATTATGGAAACTCTTTGATACAAAAGCTCAAAGTTTATAAAAAGGATTTAAATACAGATAAAGACACCATTTCAATAATAGCTGGACACAATGGGTACCAAAAAAATTATAATACGATGTACGAACGAAAAATAGTTGTTCAAGAAAATGAGGGTAAATTAGCTGGTAATGAATTAATAATTGTTGCAAAGAAAGATTTAACCTTTCTTAATTTTGCCCTTAGATTTCACGTATTACCTGATAACAAATTGATACAAACGCAAGGTGGAGACATACTTTTGAGTGTTAATAACCAGGGATGGAAATTCAAATCCTCACATACAATCAAAATAGAAGATAGCCTCTATTTTGCACATCAGGATAAAATTAGTGAGTCTAAATGTATTTTAGTCGAAGGAACTCTAAAAGATAAAGTGAATAATATAAACTGGACTTTGGAAAAAAGTAATTAATCGTTTATAAAGCTAGTGTCATTATGAAAATATCAAAAGCTCTTATTTCAGTTTCAAATAAAAAAGGTCTAAATCTGATATTAAAGAAATTAAAAGATTTAAAAATAGAAATTATAAGCACGGGTGGAACCTTTAATTATATTAGAGATAATGGTTATGAGTGTACTGAAATTTCAAAATATACAGAGTTCCCAGAAATTTTAGACGGTAGAGTTAAAACATTACACCCAAAAATTCATGGTGGTTTACTTGCAGATACAGATAAAGAAAGCCATAAGAACCAAATTATAGAAAACAATATTGACCCAATTAATTTGGTAATTGTAAACTTATATCCTTTTGAAAATAAGCTTCTTGAAAAAAATATATCATTCGATGAAATGATAGAAAACATTGATATCGGTGGCCCCTCAATGTTGAGATCAGCTTCAAAAAATTTTAAACACGTGACAGTCATTCCATCACCTGAATATTATGAAGAATTCTTAACTGAAATTAATAAAAACAAAGGATCAACAACATTGGAATTTAGAAAAAAAATGTCAGCCGTAACATTTAGTGAAACCGCTTACTATGATAGCTTAATTTCAAATTGGATGACTGAAGAAAGTAATATTAAATATTTAAATAAAATAACCATACCTGGGAAACTTAAACAAAAATTGAGATATGGTGAAAATCCTCACCAGGAAAGCCGTGTTTTTGAAATTATTAATAATAAAAATGGATTTTCAAATTTATCACAACTTCAAGGAAAAAAGTTAAGTCATAATAATTATTTAGATATTTTTAATGCATATTCACTCGTTAATGATTTTGAAAAAACTTCAAAAATCTGCGCAATTATAAAACACAATAATCCGTGCGGATGTGCATCGAATCAAGATGGCTTGGTATCCTATTTAAATGCTTTGAAAGGCGATCCATTAAGTGCTTTTGGAGGAGTGATTGCTTTAAATTATAAATTATCTTCAGAAATTGCTAAAGAAATTATTAAAACTTTCTATGAGGTAATTTTAACACCGGAAATTGATAATGAAGCTAAAAAAATATTAGCTACAAAAAAAAATTTAAGAGTAATTATTTATAATCCTAAAAAACATGTGAAAAATCTTTCACCGACTTTTATGCAGAAAACGTTTCTGCTTCAAGATGAAAATCTTTCTTCGTTGTCAAAAGAAGATTTAAAAATCGTTACAAAAGTTAAACCAACAGAGAATGAAATAAATAATCTTTTATTTGCAAACCAAGTTTGTAAACATGTAAGATCAAATGCTATTGTGATTTCTAATAATAAAAAAACACTTGGTATTGGAGGAGGTCAAACAAGCCGTGTAGGGTCATCAGAAATTGCTTGTAAAAACGCAAATAAGTTTTTTCCTAACGAAATTGTAGGGTCAGCGGCTGCTTCAGATGCTTTTTTTCCTTTTGCTGATGGTTTAGAATATTTAATTAGCTCAGGAGTTAAATCTATTATCCAACCTGGTGGATCAATTCGTGATCAAGAGGTAATCGATGCTGCTGATAAATCTGGTATTGCAATGGTGTTTACTGGAATAAGAAACTTTAAACACTAACATCGTCAATTTTAGCTGCTAACACAAAATCACTCTCAGCTAACCCGTTTATAGCATGCGTTGATATAATAATGTTTGCATAACCCCAGCCAAATTTTAAATCCGGATGATGATTTTCATCCTCTGCGATTTGAGAAACTTGATTGATAAAATTTAAACTCTTTTCAAAATTTTCAAACTTAAAATCTTTGGATAAATAGAAATGACCCTGGTCATTTTTTTTACATTTCCAATCCTTAATCTTGGTTAAAAAATTTTTTATTTGTTCTTCCGTAAACGGCGGAATATCACCTGAACACGGAATACATTTTTTTTTTGACAGTTCACCCATTATAAAAATTTATTTAACCAGATTAAAACTTTTTCAGGTTGCTCCTCTTGTAAATAGTGACCACAATCTAATCCTTCTCCTATTACTTTCTGTTCACTATATTGTTGCCAAGTATTTAATACATCTCCCCATACTTTACCAGTATCACTTTTTTGTCCCCATAATACCAATATTGGACACTTAATTTTATTATTACTATCAAAATCCTTATTGTCGTGATCTAAATCACATGATACAGCCGCCCTATAGTCCTCGCAAGATGCTCTTATAGTTTTATAATTAAAGCACTTTACATATTCATCAAAAGTTTCACGGCAAAATTCTAAAGTTGCTCCTCTTTTAGATAATTTTTTTTCCATATAATACTTAGCTGGAACTGAAGATAATAATTTTTCTGGCAAATCATAGGGCTGCATCATTAATAACCAGTGCCATTTAGTCATTGACCAGTTTTTTTTTTGTACAGTCCATATATGCCTATTAGGTAAAATATCAAAAATGCCAACTTTAATAACTTTTTCTGGAAAATCTAAGCACATTCTATGCGAGGTTCTTGCACCTCTGTCATGCCCTACAACTCTAAATTTATCAAAACCTAAACTTTTCATTAGTGAAACCTGATCATTTGCCATTGCTCTAAAGGAATAGTGTATATGATTATCGCCTCCATCCTTTGGTCCAACACTTTCTCCATAGCCTCTTAAATCTGATGCTACGACATAAAATTTTTCTTTAAGACTATCTACAACTTTATGCCATGTGATGTGTGACATAGGATTTCCATGTAGTAATAGTAATGGTTCGCCTTTACCGCCGTGTCTAAAAGTTATATCAGCTTTACCAAAACCAGAGTTGTCAACGCTAAATTTTTCTTTCTTGAAATTCAAAAACATGAGATACTTTTAGTTCATTATAAATAATTTTAAACAAATAAAAAAGTTATGGAATATTTTATAATTTTAGCTCTTGGGATTATCACTAGAATTATATTAGGATTTGTAAACTATACTAAAAGCCTCGGCTTAGAATTATCAAATGAGAGAGATGGCACAGGATACCAAAATGCTATCACACCTCCCTTGTTTCCAATAATAGCCTCGGTAATTTATGGTTTAAGTTTATTTGTTATTATCTCAGGCTTTTTTGATAGTTCTTTTACGACTGGCTTTATATATCTTGGCCTATATTTATTAACGCTTATTGTAATTGGAGCCACATTATTTAAACCAAATTCATTATCCCCGCTGGCAAAACCTTTTTATCACATTGTACTTAATTCAATGATTAATAGATATTCAAATTATAAGAAAAACAACGATCAGGTTAGAGCTCAGGCAATTGAAATAGTGCTAGAAAGATTTAAAGAAGCTTACAAATAATTTTTGGAGCGGGTGAAGGGAATTGAACCCACGACCTAAACGTTGGCAACGTTTCGCTCTACCACTGAGCTACACCCGCTTTTATAATTTTTTTAAATTAATATTTATGGTAATATTTTTCAATATTTAATTTATGAAAAAAAAATATAATAAAACTGATTTACCTCATGAATTACCAGTATTTCCACTAAGTAATGCGATTTTTTTTCCCAAAACTCTTTTACCACTAAATATTTTTGAACCACGATATAAACAAATGACCGAGCATGCTGTAAATGGAAATAAGTTAATCGGTATGGTTCAATCAAATCAAAATACTAATAGAAAGGGAGATACTGAAGTTTATAGTGTAGGATGTGTTGGATATATAGAGTTTCACTCTAAGACACCTGATGGAAGATATTTAATAAATCTTAAAGGTATATCTCGTTTTAAAATTAAAAAAGAAATTAATACAGATAATTTATATAGAAAATTCTCAGTAGATTATAGTGACTATTCATCAGATTTTAGTGAACAGAAAACAAAGGGAATAAATACAATTGAATTAATAAAAAAGACAAAAAAATTATTTGAACAGTATCAACTATCTACTGATTGGAAAATCGTCGAAAGAGTTGAGCCGGAACAATTAATTAATTCATTATCTATGATATGCCCTTTTACAATTAGTGAAAAACAAAGGCTGCTGGAAACTAAAGATATAGTCGATAGGAATGAAGTTTTAAACAAAATCATAAATTTTTATGTCTTAGGTAACAACGAAAATAACAGAAATATCCATTAATGAAATTTAATAAGAAATTGTTAGAAATAATTGTGTGTCCTCTGTCCAAAGAAAAATTAATTTATGATGAAAAAAAAAACTGTTTAATCGCAAAAAAATCAAATCTTGCATACCCGATTAAAGATGGAATTCCCATAATGATCGCAGAAGAAGCAGAAAAAATTGATTAACTTTTATTCATAGAGTCAAAAAATTCAGGGTTATTTTTTGTTTCTCTAAGTTTACCGATTAAGAACTCAATTGCATCCATAGATCCCATGGGGTTTATTATTCTCCGAAGAACATTCATTTTTGATAGCTCATCTTTAGCAAATAGAAGCTCCTCTTTTCTTGTACCCGACTTAGCAACATCAATAGCTGGATAGATTCTTTTATCAGCGACTTTTCTATCTAATACCACCTCCGAGTTTCCTGTACCTTTAAATTCCTCAAATATAACTTCATCCATTCTTGAGCCAGTTTCAATTAATGCAGTAGAAATTATAGTTAATGAACCCCCTTCTTCAATATTTCTCGCCGCACCAAAAAATCTCTTTGGTCTTTGTAAAGCATTGGCATCTACACCTCCAGTAAGTACTTTTCCAGAACTTGGGACAACGGCATTATAAGCTCTACCTAATCTTGTTATAGAATCCAATAAAATTACAACGTCTTTTTTATGTTCACAAAGTCTTTTTGCTTTTTCAATTACCATTTCTGCCACTTGAACATGCCTTTGTGCTGGTTCATCGAATGTTGAGCTAACCACCTCCCCTTTTACAGTTCTTTGCATATCAGTAACTTCTTCAGGTCTTTCATCTATAAGCAATACAATTAAATAAATTTCGGGGTGATTAGCTGTTATTGAATTTGCAACGTTTTGTAAAATTACTGTTTTTCCTGTCCTTGGTGGCGCAACTATTAATGATCTTTGTCCTTTACCAATTGGTGCAACTAAGTCGATTACCCTTGCAGTTACATCTGTTTTCTTTTCTACTTTTGTTTTTTCGATTTCTAGTTTAACTTTTTCATCTGGATATAAGGGTGTTAGATTATCGAAATTGATTTTATGTTTAGTTTTTTCTGGGTCTTCAAAGTTAATTTTGTTTACTTTTAGCAAAGCAAAATATCTTTCTTGGTCTTTAGGTGCTCTTATTTCACCTTCGACAGTATCACCTTTTCTTAAACCAAATCTTCTAATTTGACTCGGGCTGACATATATATCATCAGGTCCTGGTAAATAATTTGACTCCATTGCTCTTAAAAAGCCAAAACCATCTTGCAATGTTTCTAAAACTCCTGTTGCTGTTATTTGTTCACCTTTTTCCGCGAGTTTTTTTAAAATAGCAAATAATATTTCTTGTTTTCTTAAAGTGCTTGGATTCTCAATTCCTAGCTTTTCAGCTTCAGATATAAGATCTGCTGGTGATTTATCTTTTAATTCTTGTAAATTCATATTGGAAAATTTTATGATGGAATGAAACGTATAACTAATTTTATTAAAATAATCAATACTGATTATTACTTTTTATTATCATAAATAATATATATTATAGTATTATATTAGTATTATTTAGTAGAGTTAATATTGGGGTTAAAATTAGATAAGATTTTATACAACTTTATAAACAAGAAACGCAAGTCTACGGTTAATTTTTTGAATTTATTAACGTACTTCAAGCCAAGTGAATAAAGTTATTAGATTGAATAAAAACTTTATAAAAAGAGGAGTAAATATTAGTATCTGTATTTTTTTAATAACCTTATGGATATATAATTGTTATAAATCTTTATAAACAAACTTATGAACAAGACGTTTAATTTTTTTTTAGTCTCCGACTCAACTGGCGAGACGTTAGATAGGATTTATTTGGCACTTAAAGCCCAGTTTCCAAAAAATGATTATAAAATTCATCATTTTGCTTTTATGAGAACCACTACACAAACAGCGACTCTTATCGAAGCATGCAAGAAAGCAGAAAATCCAATTATATTATATACATTAGTCGAGAAACAGACAACAAATCATATAATAAATGAGTGCAAAACTTATAACATACCTTGCTTTGGTTTGCTTGATTATTTAATTCCACAATTTGAGAAAATTTTTAGTCAGAAGGCAACATTAAAACCCAGCGGGCAACATCAATTAAATAAAGAGTACTATAAAAAAATTGAAGCAATGCAATTTACATTACAGCATGATGATGGACAAAGATTAGATACAGCCACTAATGCAGATATTATAATTTTAGGAGTAAGTAGAACCAGTAAGACACCAACTTCTATCTATTTAGGTGAACGTGGCTATAAAGTTTCAAATATTCCACTCGTTGCACACCAAACTTTACCGGACGATGTTTTTAAATCAGAAGCTATAAAAGTTGGATTAGTTATTGATCCAAATAGACTGTCTGATGTAAGAAAAGCTAGAATAAATATTTTAAATGACAAACAATCGTCGACATACGTTAATATAGATAAAATCCAGACAGAGCTTGACGCGTCTAAAAAAATTTTTAATATTAATAAAATTCCAGTAATTGATGTAACACGCAAATCTGTTGAAGAAACAGCTGCATCAATTATAAAAATTGTAGAAATTCAAAAACAAAAACAAGATGATTAACGAAGTTATTTTAGCTTCAAGCAGCGGTATAAGGTTGAAAATCCTACAAGATAACAAATTTAAGGTTAAACAAATTTCACCCGGTATTGATGAAGATGAAGTTAAAGTATCTTTAATAAATAGTGGCGCTACGTGTCTTCAAATAGCAAAAAATTTGGCAGAATTAAAAGCCAATAGAATAAGTGCAAAATACCCAGGTGAAGTAGTAATTGGGGCTGATCAAGTAATGGATTTTGAAGGTAAAAATTATAGTAAACCTAACAATAAAGATGAAGCAAGATCAATTTTAAAATTGTTAAATAATAATAAGCATTTTTTACATTCAGCTGTTTGTGTTTCACGGGGTGGAAGCATGATTACAAATTTTCATGAAAGCTGCCCCTTAAAAGTCAGGAATTTAAGAGATAAAGAAATTGATGAATATATTGCAAGATTAGACGAAGAAAAAATGTTAAAATATGGTGTTTATCAAATTGAAGCTGGTGGACTTGAATTGTTCGATGAAATACATGATGACATGGAGGCTATTATGGGCTTACCTATGAAGCAACTAAAGATATACTTAAATAATTTAAAATGAAAAATCTGGGATTTCTTTTTATTTTTATTTTTATTACATCATGTTTTCATGAGGAAATTTATTCTTGTAGTGCGCCAAAACAAACTGATATCTTTATCGAAATTAAAAATAAAAAATTTTATTTTAAATACTCTGGTAATCCTAAGTTTCAAACTTATCCAATTTTAATTAATAATAAAATGGAAATTGTGGCAGTTAAAAAATTCAAATACACTGGATCCGCATTTACATATAAATTAAACAAAATTGAAAACAAATTAAACGTTAAATTAAAAAATAAGCAGGGAAGAATTAGTAATAATTGGAACTTTAAATGTACCAAGAAATAAAAATATGAAAAGATTTTCAGTAATTGGTAATCCAATTGAACATTCTTTATCGCCAAAATTACATAATTATTGGTTAGATAAAAATAAAATCGATGGAAATTATGATAAAAAATTATTGACTGAAGAAAAAGTTGGTGAATTTTTCAAATCAAATCAAAATATTTCAGGTATCAACGTTACTGTCCCTTTTAAAAAAACTGTTCTTAATTACTGTACAGAATTAAGTAAGTTGGCTTTAAACTCACAATCGGTAAATACTATCACTCTCTTTGATGAAAAAATTATTGGTGATAACACTGATATTTATGGTTTTGAGCAATCACTAAAAGATTTAAATTTTGATGGCACAAATAAAACTGCCTTTATTCTTGGTGCGGGCGGTGTTGTCTCTTCAGTAGTTATTGCTTTAAATAATTTAGGAGTAAAAAACATTTTTATAAGTAACAGAACAAAAAATAAAGCTGAAGCTCTAGCTAAAGATTATAATCTAGTCGTACTAGACTGGGGTAAAATTGTAGATTTTAATATTGTTATTAATTGTACAAGTATCGGGCTTAAACCAAATGATAACTTAGGTTTAGATTTTTCAAATATTAAAAACAAAATTTTTTATGATATAATTTATAAACCAAAGACTAAATTTTTAATTGATGCTGAAGGTTCAGGTAATCAAATCATTGACGGTAAAATGATGTTTTTATACCAGGCTCAAAAATCTTTCGAGATATGGCATGGCATTAAACCTGAAATAAACGAGGAAGTGACAGATTTGTTAAATGATTAGGATCGCAGTAATTGGTGATATTGGATCTGGCAAATCCTTCTTTGCAAAACAACTGCATATTCCATTGTTTTGCGCAGATGAAGTTGTTCAAAGCTTATATAGTAACAGTAAATCTTTATTCACTAAATTTAAAAAAGTTTTTCCGAAAAATTTAGAAAAGTTCCCAATTAAAAAATCTGAATTAATTAATATTATTAGTAAAAACACAAAAAATTTAAAGAAAATTATTAAAATTGTTCACCCTATTGTTAGAAAAGAGATGAAATTATTTTTAAGAAAAAATAAAAATAAAAAAGCTATCGTTTTAGATATTCCATTGTTTCTTGAGAGTAAGCTTGATCTTGAGACAGATATTTTAGTCTTTATCGATGCAGATCAGAAAAAAATATTTTCTAAATTAAAAAAAAGAAAGAATTTTAATTTGAAAATTTTTAAATTTCTTAAGTCTTTACAAATACCTGTTCATATAAAAAAAGAAAAAGCAGATTTTGTGGTTAAAAATAATTTTAATAGTGCAAAGATGAAAAAAGAAGCTAAAATTTTAATTGATAAAATTGTTTTATGAAAGAAGTTTTATTAGATACAGAAACAACTGGACTATCATCGGTTAAGGATAAAATTATTGAAATAGCTTGTATTGAAATTGATGATCATATTCCTACAGGAGAGAAATTTCATGTTTTTTTAAATCCTGAAATGGAAATATCCCAGGGGGCTTACGAAACCCACGGTATAACAAGAGAGTTTTTGAATGACAAACCAAAATTTAAAGATATTGCAAAAGAATTTCAAGAATTCATTAAAGAAAAAAAGTTAGTCATACATAATGCAGATTTTGATTTAGGTTTTTTAAATAAAGAATTGAAAGAAGCTGGGCTGTCAATAATTCAGGACATAAATGTTATTGACACATTAAACGTTGCAAGAGAAAAATTCCCTGGTGCTCAAAATAGCTTGGACGCGTTATGTAAAAGATTTAAAATTGATAATTCTAGAAGGCAAAAACACTCCGCGTTGCTCGACTGTGAATTATTAGCTAAAGTTTATATTGAGCTTTTTGAAAAAAAAGAGCCCTCCCTGGAATTAAATATTGATAATGATGAGCCTCATGTTCAGAATGTAAAAACTTTAAAAAATAGAAAGCATTTAATTCAAGAAATAACTTCTGAAGAAAAAGAATTACATAAAAAATTTTTAAAAAAAGATTTGCCTAAATCTTCAATGCTTAATTAGCAAATTGCTGTTTGTATAATTCCTCAAAATCTACAGGTTTATTAAAATTAAAACTTTTGAATCCAGATTTTTGAAACAAAGAGGTGACAATATCTTTCATATACTCAAAGTTTTCACTTGGTATTGAGACTAAAATAGTTTTCTTTACTTCATCAGGCGTCATTTTTGGATCAGTTAATTTAAATACAATAGAAATACATACTTCGGCATGTATTTTATTTTCTAGATTTTCGGGAGCTTCAAGAAGAAATTTGCAATTTAGTTCTGCTAAATTATTTTTAAATGGTTTACTAGCAAGATCTAATTTTGTTGAATAAGAACCAAGATTTTCTGCTGCACTTACAAAGCAATCTGGAGATGGTATTTCAAAAGATATATCTTTTATATATTTAGCTATAATTTGATATTTTTTATTAGTATTTATCTCGTTCATCAATTTCCTCTGCTTGAATTTCTATTGTATTAGAGTCATTTTGAGTTTGTTTTTTTGAATTATGGATATCACTTCCAAAAATTTTTAATATAATATTTCTTGAAAAAGGAATTAAGAGCAATACTCCAACAGAGTCGGTGAAAAAACCAGGAATGATCAAAAAAATAGCAGCGATCATTAAACAAAATCCATTTAAAATCTCTTTAAGTGGCTCTTCATTATTACGAATAGTATTAGCTGCAGAATATAAAGTTGAGATTCCTTGTAATCTTACGAAATAAAGTCCTACTGCCGCAGTTAATAAAGTTGCCATTATGGTATTGAAAGCACCAATAAAAGTACCTATTTTAATCATAAAATATATTTCAATTAATGGAATAAATATTAAAAATAGTATTGTAAATTGCATCTAATGTTGAAATAATTACTTTTATAGAAATTACAAGAATGAGCGAAAACTTTGGATATATAGACATAATTTTACTTGCGATAATGGCGGGTTTTATATTATTGAGATTAAGAAGCACACTTGGAAAAGGAGCTGATAACATGCCTATGAAGGCAAGATTTACACAATCTCAAAATAATGAAGAATTTGTAAAAACTACTTTACAAGATGAGCCAAAGCAAGATGAAAGTAAATTTAATGAAAAAACATTTATTAAAGGAGCTGAAGCTGCTTATGAAATGATTATTAATGCTTTTGCAAACGGTGATCGTAAGACACTAAAGCCACTTTTAACTAAGGAATTATTTAAAAGTTTCGATGATGTTATTAAAGAAAGATCAGATAAAAAAATTACCTCCCAGATGACTTTTATTGGAATTAAAGAAACCAGAGTCTTAGATATTGATATTAACGGCTCAGTTCATAATGTGAAAACAAAATTTGTAAGTGAAATCGTTAATTGCATTAAAAATGAAAAAGGTGAAGTTATTGAAGGCGACCCAGAGCAAATAAAATTAGTTACAGACGTCTGGGTGTTTAAAAAAGATTTAAAAAGTAGCGATCCAACTTGGTATTTAACAGAGCTATCAAGTGAAGAAGAAACCAAGCATTAAGCCCACAGATCAAGACCTTAAAGACTGGAGTTCTTTCATAAACAACATAAGCAATATTGAGGATAAAGACGCTCCATACGATAATGTTTTAGATAGTAATCAAGGCCAAAATTTATTTGATATAAGAAAAGATCTTCATGGATTTAAAATGTATGAAGCATTAGAGGAAGTATCACAAACAATTCTCTATGCAATCAACAATAAACTAAGAAAAATTCTTTTTATAACGGGTAAAGGGTTGCACTCCAACAATGAAAAAGACCCCTACGCCTCAAAAGATTTAAGCTTATTACGTTATGCAGTACCAGACCATATTAATAAAAATTTTTCAGAAAATGTAATCAAAATTGAAGAAAGTCCATTAAAATTAGGCGGTTCTGGTTCAATAATAGTCCTATTAAAAAAATAAATATTGTTTAAGATAAAATGGTGAAAATTTTAAAAATAATATTTATTTTTTTCTTTATAACATTATTTAGTAAAGTATATGCTAAAGATTTAGCTACTTGGGGGATCACAGGAAGTAAGTGCTCTGCGGCTATGTCTTTTGTGCAAAGATTTGGATCAAATGGAAAATTGGCTTTATCAAGCGGTATTCAAGGGTTTTTGACGGGTTACAACAGTGCAGTTATGTTAAATAATTTACAGGGAAAAAGTAGAGAAAAAGCAAGAGTTATAAATCGTTCATCATTAGATTCAATTACAAGTTATGTTATTTCCAAATGTAGGCAAAGTCCAACTGAAACAGTTTATATTGTATTGTTAAAATATTATAAAACCCTACCTTACGCTAAATATTAATTTATAAAATTAATTATTGTGCAAAGAAATTATTTAAAGGATGCTAAACGAGTTTATGATGTCCTAAAAAAAGGGGGTATTGCTATTGTTTATATGCGAAATGCATATGCCATCATGAGCGGTACTGATATCGCCCTCAAAAAAGTTTATACAGCAAAAAAAAGAAGCCTTGATAGACCTAGTGGTCTTGTAGCAAATGCGAGAACCCATGAAAAACTTCATATATTAAGTAAAGAAAAAAAAAATATTATTAAAAAATTTTCTAAAAAGTACAATTTACCAATATCAATAATAGCTCCTTATAAAAAAAAACATCCTATGATTTCTAAATTTTCTTCTTTTAGCAAAAGGCTTGCAACTAAAAATAATACTGTGAATTTGCTACTAAATTCAGGACCTCTAAGGGAGCATATTGCGGACATGAGTCTAAATGATAATTTTCCGTTAATTGCTTCATCTGCAAATCTATCTCAAAAAGGTACGAAATATCAAGTTGGTGATATAGAGGATAGAGTGAAAAACTGTGCTGATATTATTATTAATTATGGACCTTGTGAATTTTACAAAGAGGGTAAAACAATTGATTATGATGGGCTATCTTTATCTAGTACACAAATAGATTTTAGAGATATGAGTATTGTAAGAAAAGGAGTATGCTTCAGTGAAATTTATAGTATTTTTAAAGACGAATTTGATATCAATTTAGCTTTAAAATTATAAAATAAATTTAGATAAATCTTTATCTTTAGCAATATCTCCTAGATGTTTTTCAACATAAGCTTTGTCAATTTTAATTTTTTCACCACCTTTATCAGGAGCTTCAAAGCTAATCTCATCTAAAATTTTTTCCAAAATAGTGTGCAACCTTCTCGCACCAATATTTTCTATCGTAGAATTAATATGTGTCGATATTTCTGCAATTGCGTCAATTGCATCATCTGTAAATTCAAGTGTTACATTTTCTGTCCCAAGAAGAGCAGTATATTGTTTAATTAAACTGTTATCTGGTTCTTTTAAAATTTTTATAAAATCGTTTTTTGAAAGAGCATTTAATTCAACACGTATTGGAAGCCTTCCCTGTAGTTCAGGTAATAAATCAGAAGGCTTTGCAAGTTGGAAAGCACCAGATGCAATAAATAAAATATGATCAGTTTTAATTGGACCATGTTTTGTATTAACAGTCGTGCCCTCAATTAAAGGCAATAAATCTCGTTGTACTCCTTCTCTTGAGACATCTGCACCTGCTCTTCCATCTGATCTTGCTGAAACTTTATCAATTTCATCTAAAAAAACTATACCATTATTTTCAGCAGCAAATTTTGCTTCTTTTAATACCTGATCGTCATCCATTAATTTATCCGACTCTTCTTGAATAAGATATTCGTATGACTCTTTTACAGTCATTTTTTTCTTTTTCTTTTTTGTTAAACCTTTTCCAAAAATATCACCAATGCTAACCATACCGACATTACCTTGCATTCCAGGAATTTCTAAAGATGGCATTTGAGGACTATCTTGCACAGAGATTTCTATTTCGTTATTATCTAAATCTCCTGCTCTAAGTCTTTTTCTATAACTTTCCTTTGTTGCTGAGCTTGCATTTTTGCCAACTAATACCTCGAGAACTCTATTTTCAGCAGCTAATTGTGCTTTTGCCAAAACTTCTTTTCTTTTTCTTTCTTTAACAAGAGCAATTGAAATTTCTATTAAATCTCTAATGATTTGTTCAACATCTTTACCAACATAACCAACCTCTGTGAATTTAGTCGCTTCAACTTTAATAAATGGGGCTTCAGCGAGCTTTGATAAACGTCTTGAAATTTCTGTTTTACCAACTCCAGTTGGTCCAATCATTAAAATATTTTTTGGAAGAACTTCTTCTTTTATTTCTTCAGGCAATTCTTGCCTTCTCCATCTATTTCTCAAAGCAATAGCGACTGCTCTTTTTGCTTGCGATTGCCCGATTACAAAACGATCTAACTCAGAAACTATTTCTCTAGGCGAGAATGAAACAATTTTTTGGTTCTCTTCCATTAAAGTTTTTCAGTTGTAATATTATGATTAGTAAACACACAAATATCCGCTGCAATTTCTATAGATTGTTTTGCAATTTCTTCAGCGGTTTTATCTGAGTTTATCATGGCTCTGGCAGCTGCTAATGCATAATTTCCACCAGAACCGATTGCTATAATTCCATGTTCTGGTTCTAACACGTCACCATTGCCACTAATAATAAAATTATTATTTTTATCAGCTACTGCCATCAATGCTTCTAATCTTCTTAAATATTTATCTGTTCGCCAGTCTTTAGCTAATTCCACAGCTGCTCTAGTTAATTGACCGCCATGCTTTTCTAATTTTGACTCTAGTCTTTCAAACAGTGTGAATGCGTCAGCTGTAGATCCAGCAAAACCAGCTATTACATTTCGTTTTTCAATTTTACGCACTTTTTTTGCTGTACTTTTCATAACGGTATTACCGATACTTACTTGACCATCCCCAGCAACAACAACATCTTTGCCTTTTCGTATAAGCACAATTGTAGTTCCATGCCAATCTAAACCATCTTTATTTTGCTTCATTTTACTAATATTTGGTTATTAATTCTAAATCTTCAAGGTATGAATTTTATAGCGAATGATATAAATAAATTAATTAGGTAATGAGAAAAGCTTCAATAAATAGGAATACCAAGGAAACTTCTATTAAAGTTGATGTTAACCTTGATGGAACTGGTAAAGCGAACATTAAAACCGGTATTGGTTTTCTAGATCACATGATGGAGCAAATAGCTAAGCATTCTCTTATCGATATTGATTTAAAAGCTAAAGGTGACCTTCATATAGATTTACACCACACTACAGAAGACAGTGGTATTGCCCTTGGAGAAGCTTTAAAGAAAGCATTGGGTGATAAAAAAGGAATTAAAAGATATGCAAGTGCCACGATTCCAATGGATGAAACATTAAGTAGAGTTTCATTGGATTTATCAAATCGACCTTATTTAGTATGGAATGTAAAACTTGCTGTAGAAAAACTAGGCGAAATGGATACAGAACTTTTTAAAGAATGGTTTCATGCATTTTGCCAAAGTGCTGGTATTACGTTACACGTTGAGAATATTTATGGTGATAATTCTCACCATAAAATAGAGTCTTGTTATAAAGGATTGGCAAGAGCTTTAAGAGAAGCTGTTCAAGTTGATCAAAGAGCTGAAAATATAATACCATCGACAAAAGGTACTATTTAAGATTTAATGAAGATTGCGATAATCGACTATGAAACTGGCAATTTGAAGTCAGTTTCTAAAGCATTAGAACTTGCTTCAAATAATGTACTTAAAAGATCTAATATTGAAGTAATAAATTCTGCAAAAGCTTTAAATAATTTTGATAAAGTGGTTCTTCCTGGTCAAGGTTCTTTTAAACAATGTTTCCAATCTTTAAATTCTATTCATGGAATTTTAGATGAGTTAACTGATTTTGTTATGTTTAAAAAAAAACCGATACTTGGAATATGTGTTGGCATGCAATTATTTGCCACCTTTGGTGACGAGGATGGTGGTAGCGATGGTTTAGGATGGATTGGAGGAGAAGTTAAAAAAATTAATTTGAAAGATTTATCATTAAAATTACCTCACATGGGTTGGAATAATATTCAAATTTCATCAAACTCAAAACTACTCAATGGCATCAATAATGACAGTCATTTTTATTTTGTTCATAGTTATTCTTTTGATGTCGATGAAAAAAAATATATTTCGGCGACAACAAATTATTCTATTGAAATTGTTTCTGCAATTGAGAAAGAAAATATTTTTGGAACCCAATTTCATCCAGAAAAAAGTCAAGCTAACGGAATAAAAATATTAGAAAATTTTATAAAAATATAATGATTATATACCCAGCAATAGACTTAAAAGACGGAAAGTGCGTAAGACTGACCAAAGGAGATTTTAATCGAGAAACGATTTATTCAAGATCTCCATTAGAGCAAGCAAAAGTTTTTGAGCAAAAAGGTTTTCAATATTTACATGTAGTAGATTTAGATAGAACAATCGATAAGTCTAAATCAAATTTATCAACAATAAAATCTATTATTCAAAATACTAAACTAAAAGTTCAAGTCGGTGGTGGTTTAAGAACAAGACAGACGGTTGAAGAAGTAATTGATTTAGGTGTTGAAAATATTGTGATGGGAACTGGTGCTGTAAATAATCCTGATCTTTTACTTGAAGTTTCTCAGCAATACCAAAATAAAATTTCTGTTGGACTTGACGTTAGAGAAAAAATGATCGCATTAAAAGGATGGAAAGACCAAACAGAAATTTCGTGCTTTGATTTTTTGGAAACAATAAAAAACTTACCACTACGTAGTATAATTTTTACTGATATTAACAAAGATGGTATGAAACAAGGCGTTAATATTGAGGATACCTTAAAGATGGCTGAGTGCTCAGATATTCCGGTGACTGCATCCGGGGGAGTTTCTAGCATTGAAGATATAAAATTAATAAAAGAAAAGAAAAAAATTTATGGAGTAGTTGTCGGTAAGGCAATTTATGACGGTCTAATTAATTTAAATGATTTGGTAAAACTTAATGCTTAAAAAAAGAATAATCCCATGTTTAGATGTTAAAGATGGTCGAGTAGTTAAAGGAATAAATTTTGTTGACCTGATTGATGCTGGCGACCCAGTTGAGCAGGCCTCAATTTATAATCAAAATGGTGCTGACGAAATCTGTTTTTTAGATATTACCGCAAGTAGCGATAAAAGAGATATTTTATTAGATACTGTAAAAAAAACAGCCGAATGTTGTTTTGTACCTCTTACAGTTGGTGGTGGCGTTCGATCAATTCAAGATATACGAAACCTTTTGTTGGCTGGAGCTGATAAAGTATCAATAAATACTGCAGCAATTAAAAATCCTGAGTTAATAAAAGAAAGCGCTAATAAATTTGGTTCTCAATGTATCGTGGTTGCAATCGATGCAAAAAAGACAAATGTCAATACATGGGAGATATTTACACACGGAGGTCGTGAGCCTACTCAGTTGAATGCTTTAGAGTTTGCAAAACTCGCACAAGAAAATGGAGCTGGTGAGATTTTACTTACATCAATGGATAAAGATGGGACCAAAGAGGGATATGATATTGAATTAACAAAAAAAATATCAAGTAGTTTAAATATTCCTGTTATTGCATCGGGTGGAGTAGGAAATTTAGAACATTTAAAAGATGGTATAATAAAAGGTGGATCTAGCGCTGTTCTAGCTGCTTCAATATTTCATTTCGGTGAATACTCTATACAGGAAGCAAAAGAGTATTTAAAAAAAGAGAATGTTGCTGTAAGATTATAATATGTTTAATGTCCTTGAAGAATTAATTAAAACTATTCGAGAAAGAAAAAGCTCATCTGAACATGAGTCTTATACAAAAAAATTGTTAATGGATAATAATCTTTGCAGAGAAAAGGTTATGGAAGAAATAAATGAATTAATAGATGCTTTAAATAAAAAGAAAAAAGAAGTACATGAAGCAGCTGATGCAATCTACCATCTTCTAGTTTTATTGGAGGCAAACGATGTTAAAATTGAAGAAGTTTTAGGTGAATTAAAAAACCGTCAAGGCGTATCTGGTTTAGTTGAAAAGGCAAATAGACAATGATTTACGATAAGAATAATATTTTTGCAAAAATTTTACGAAAAGAAATTCCTTGTAATAAAGTTTATGAAAATGAGCATTCTTTAGCGTTTGATGATATCAATCCTCAGGCAAAGGTACATGTTTTAGTTATTCCAAAAGGACCGTATGTTGACGTTGATGATTTTTCAAAAAATGCCTCAAAAGAAGAAATAGCTTCTTTAATGCATGCAGTAGCTGAGGTTTGCAAGATTACTAAAGTTTCATTAACCGAAGGAGGTAATGGATTTAGATTAATTGCAAATACCGGACCAGATGGATGCCAGGAAGTCCCACATTTTCATTATCATGTTATGGGCGGTGAACCTATGGGCTTAAGAGGCCTTCGAAAGCCCTAAAATGAAAAAATGAATGTTCAAAGATATTTTTTAGATATAAATTCAAAAATGGATCTAGTTCCAGCAGAGTGTGGTATAGCTGGTCTTGTCGTTGAAGAAAACGATAAATCAGATCCACAATATTGTAAGTTTCTTTATCAAAAAATTGGTCAGGATTTTCATTGGAAGGACAGGCTAGCTTGGTCAATCGAGCAATGGGGTGATTATTTAAGTCAAAAGCATTTAAAATTTTTCATAGCAAAAATTGGTAATGATGTTGCAGGATTTTACGAATATCTCCATCATGACGAAAAAAAGGAAGTAGAATTAACTTACATGGGAATTTTCAAAAAATATTTTGGCAAAAAATTAGGTGGATATTTACTTACACATGCTTTGAGATCTGGCTGGTCACATAAGCCAAACAGAATATGGGTTCATACTTGTACTCTTGACCATCCTAATGCTTTACGAAACTATATAGCGCGAGGCATGAATATTTTTAAGAAAGAGAACGTTAAAGTTTAGTTGCTATAATTTGGTAAAATGAACTTTTCTTTTAATTCAGAGTTAATTACTGGATTGAAAATATTAAATATTACTGGTTCTTGGTTATAACTTATTGTTTCCCAACCTTTGAGCATCTTATTTTTTTTACCAAAAAAAATCTTTACATAGATACCTTCATTTGCTTGAATTTCATAAAAATATTTTGTAGGTGTCTCCTTTATATTAGATTGGTCAATCATTTTTAAATTTTCTAAAATTTTTTTTTTATTTAAAATGATATTAAAGGCTGAGTTTTTTATAGGATATCGATAAGATTTTTTAAATTTGTGTTTGATAATATATAAACTTTTATCATTAACTAAAATTTCTTTACCATCATTACTATTATATATACACTTTAACTTTCCTGGAAACACTAACAAACACTTTCCGTTTTCATTTTGATTACTAGTAATTTGCTCAAATTCAAAAGATATATTATTTGTTTCATCTAATTTTTTAACAATTTCATCGGTAACATTTGCTAATAAAGTATTAGAATAGAATACAATAATAATAATTTTTATTAATAATTTCATTAGGGGTAAACTTCTCTTTTACCCGTATGATTAGCAGGACTTATGATTTTTGCTTCTTCCATTTGATCAATTATCCTTGCAGCTCTGTTATATCCTATCTGTAGTTTTCTTTGTAAAAAACTAGTTGAAGCTTTGCCTTCTGCTTTAATTAAAGTTACTGCTTGATCAAATAATTCATCTTTATCAGATGAATTTAAATTATTAATATTTTCATTATCATTATCTTCAATTTTTGTAATATCATCAATATAAGTTGGAGATCCTTGAGATCTTAAGAAAGTACTTACTTTTTCTATTTCTGAATCGGAAACAAACGGACCATGTATTCTAACCATTCTGCTTGCAGATGACATAAATAGCATATCTCCTTTACCAAGAAGTTGTTCCGCCCCTTGCTCACCTAAAATTGTCCGACTATCTATTTTAGATGTTACTTGGAATGAGATTCGAGTAGGGAAATTTGCTTTAATAGTTCCTGTAATCACATCTACACTCGGTCTTTGTGTTGCCATGATAATATGAATACCTGCTGCTCTGGCCATTTGCGCGAGTCTTTGTATGTAGTTTTCAACTTGTTTGCCTGAGACCATCATAAGGTCAGCCATCTCGTCAACAACTACAATTATATAAGGCATAACTTTTTTACCTTCTTTTTTTGCTTTTTCATTGAAGCTAGATATATTTCTCACACCTTCCTCTGTCATTTTTCTGTAACGTGTTTCCATTTCGTTAACAGTCCACTTAAGTGCAGAAGTTGCTTTTTTTGGTTCAGTAATAACCGGGGAGAGTAAATGTGGAATTCCTTGGTAGACAGATAATTCTAACATTTTGGGATCAATTAAAATCAATTTACATGTTTCAGGAGTGTGTTTGTAAAGAATTGAAAGTATTAAAGTATTAATACATACGGATTTTCCAGATCCTGTTGTTCCAGCAATAAGTAGATGAGGCATACTAACCAAATCACCAACTATTGGATACCCTGCAATAGTTTTTCCTAATGTGATAGGAATGTTTACTTTTGGGTTTGCAAACTCACTACTTTCAATAATTTGTCTATAGTTCACAGGATCTATCTCTTTGTTTGGGATTTCAATACCAATTGTATTTTTTCCAGGAACTGGCGCAATTCTAGTTGATATTGAGCTTGTACTTCTTGCAATGTCATCAGTAAGATTAATAATTTTAGAAGTTTTTATTCCAGCAGCAGGTTCAAATTCATATAAAGTAACGACAGGCCCAGGACTTACTTTCTTTATTTTCCCCATGATACCAAAATCAAGAAGAGTATTTTCAAGAAATTTAGAAAGTTCTTTATGATTATCAGTTAGTACTTCAGAGTTTTTATTTCCCTTTGTTTCATTTAAGAAATTTATTAGTGGAAGTTTGTACTCACCAGACTTAAAACTAAAACTTTTCGAATTATTAAATGGTAGGCTTGTTTGAGTTTCCATCGATTTAGGTTTAAAACTTTGGTTGATCGTGGGAACAATTTCAATTTGGTTATCATCAACATTTTTTTGATCAATTGACCCAGCTTTTTTAAAAATTAATTTAATAAATTTAAATGGTAAAATTAAAATAATAATAGCTTTTTTAAATACCTTTAACCACTGCGGTAAGTTCAAACCTAAACTTAATACAAAGAATATAGAAGCTAATGATAAAGCAGAATATGCAAAAACATTATTATAATTATAATAATCTAAAGGAATTAATGTAATTAAGTAAGCGCCAAGAAAACCACTATTACCATTATCTGGCAGCCAAAAATTTTGATTAAATAAAATCTTTACTCCAAAGGTAAATAAGCACAGATAAATTACAATAAACAAAAGTTTAATCGATATATTAGATACTTTCTTTTTTATTATAATCAGCCAACTCCAAACAAATAAATTCACAAATAATAAAAAACACGAGAGCCCAAATGCTTGTAATAAAAAGTCTGATATGTAAAAACTGTAATTTAACAAAAAGAAGTCATTGGTTTTTCCAGGGGTAATTAATGTTGCATTTTCTGGTGAATATGTGATTACCGAATAAAGATAGAATATTGAAAATGTAAGAATCACCAAACCTGAGGTTTCTATCAGCCTGAGTTTTAAAAAATCGAGTATTTTTTGTAGCATATTTAAAATTTAACGAATCAACCTTTGTTACTTTTTAACATTTTTTGTAAGATTGATAAAAATGGATAAAAAAATAATTCAAAAAATAGGCATAATTGGCGATGGTTTGACGGGTAAACTTACTACAATTGCCCTATTTAGACTTGGTTATCCAGTAGAAGTTATAGGTAAAAAAAGTTCAAAATCTTCTGCATCTGTTGCCTCAATTTCAATTTCTAATGATAGTTTCAAATTTCTCAAAGAACTTAAGATTAATAATTTAGAAAAAATTTGTAATCCAATTAATACAATTAAACTTTATGAAAACCACAACAATTACTTAGATCCTGATAGTATTTTTTTTAATAAAACCAAAAAAGTACCTCTGAGTTATATAGTATTAAAGGATAAACTTAATAATCAGCTAGAACTTGAAATCAAAAAACAAAAAATTAATAAAGTTTATAATGATAAAAATTATGCTTTGGCTATTAATACAATCGCAAATGATATTAAAGTAAAAAATATAAATTGGAATTATCAAGAAGATGCTTTTACGTTTATTATAAAACATGAAAAACTCTTAAATAATTGTTCTAGACAATTTTTCTTAGAGGATGGTCCATTAGCTTTTTTACCCATATGTTCTAATGAAACCTCATTAGTTTGGTCTTTATCAAAAAATTCTAAAATAAGAGAAAAAATGAATTCGAAATTATTATTAGAAAAATATTTAAATAATTCTTTCCAAATTTATAAAAATATAAAAATCAATTCAAAAATAGAACATTTTCCACTAAAATTTGATTTTTTAACTAGTACTATTAAACAACGAAAAATTATACTTGGAGATATTAGTCACCGCATACATCCGATTGCAGGACAGGGTTGGAATATGACTGTAAGAGATATTAAACAATTATACGACCTGTACAAATCGAAAAAAAAATACGGTTATGATTATGGTGAATTATCCTTATTAGAACAATATGAATCAAAAGTTAAATTTAATAATTTAATTTTTGCATCATCAATAGATCTTGTTAGAAGATTGTTTAAATTGAAAAATAAAGAAATTTCAAATCTTAGAAAAAAAGGTTTCAGACAATTAGATAAGTTTCCTGAAATTAAGAATGAAATTATAAAATTTGCAGATAAAGGTTTATCTTTCTAAGGCGAGCAACCTTTTTTTTGTTTTAATGCCCCCAGGACCAGAGTAGCCACCTAACTTACCGTCAGATCGAACAACTCTATGACATGGTATTTTTATTGGATATGGATTTTTGCCAACAGCATTTGCTACAGCTCTCACAGCTTTCGGTTTTCCAATTGCCTTAGCTACTTCTAAATATGTTTTAGTTTTACCTTTTGGTATCTTCATTAAGTATTTCCAAACTTTAATTTGAAGTGGTGTTCCTTTTAATTTCATATTTGATATATTTTTAACATGAACTTCTATGCACTATCAACTCCACCAGGTGTTTCTGGAATTGCTGTAATACGCATTTCTGGAAAAGGCGCATTACAAATTGCTAATCAAATTACGAGAAAAGTCATTGATCAGCCTAGATCAGCATTATTGCAATCTTTCTATGATCAAGAAGGGGAATTAATAGATGAAGGTATTTTAATTTGGTATCCAGAGGGTCAGAGTTACACCGGGGATAATCTTATTGAAATACATACTCATGGCAGCAAAGCAGTAATTAATAAATTACTAAATGATTTAGAAGCGAGAAAAGATTGTAGATTAGCTGAACCTGGCGAATTTACAAAGACTGCTTATCAAAACAATAGAATTAATTTGTATGAAGCTGAATCAATTGCCGATCTTTTACAAGCAGAAACTGAAGCACAAAGAATACAAGCTTTAAGACTAAAAAACAGTAGTCCAAAATTTTTAGAGTGGAGAGAAACTATTTTAGATGTATTAAGCAAAACGGAAGCTTCAATCGATTTTTCAGAAGAAGATTTACCGACAGGTATTAATCAGGACAATGAAAAAAAAATTAAATTAATTGTTTCTGAAATTGATGAAATGTTAGATGAGTCGATGGGAGAAATTATAAGAGACGGATATAAAATTGCCATTATAGGTCCTCCAAATGCTGGTAAATCAAGTTTTTTAAATTTACTTGTAAAAAGGCAAGCAGCAATAGTGTCGAGTGTTAAAGGTACAACAAGGGATATAATTGAAGTTAAATATAACATAAATAATTATCCTGTTATTCTGACTGATACCGCTGGTATAAGAAACGCTAAAAATAAAATTGAAAAAACAGGTGTAGAATTGGCCATAAATGCCAGTAAAGAGGCTAATTTAGATATTTTAATAATAGATGGAACTGAAAAAAAAATACCCAAAAACATACTAAAATTAATCTCAGATAAGACGGTAATTGTTTTAAATAAAAAAGATAAAAAAAGCTTTAATTCAAAAAAAATTATTAAAGAATTAAAAGAGTATAAGTTTAAAGATTTAATAGAAGTGTCAATAAAAGACAAAACTGGAATTAATAAATTAAATTCTAAGCTAAAAAAAATTGTGTCACAAATTGATACCGTTCAATCAACAACTTTGATTTCCAGGGCAAGACACAGGGCGTTATTAAAAAAATGCTCTAATAGACTACATGATTATCTGAAAATCACCAAATCAAATGAATTAGAAAAAGCAGCTGAAGAACTAAGATTAGCATCGAATAACCTAGGTTATATTGTAGGTTTTATTGGGGTAGAGGAAATATTAGGCAGGATATTCAAAGATTTCTGTATTGGAAAATAGCTAAATCTCTCTTGTAAAATTATCTTTGAGTTATAAATTCCAGAAATGGAAAAATTTGATGTTGTTGTTATAGGGGCTGGTCATGCAGGATGCGAAGCTGCAGCAGCTTCTGCACGAATGAAAGTTAATACAGCTCTAGTTACAACAAATGAAAATTCAATTGGGGAAATGTCTTGTAACCCAGCCATAGGTGGTTTGGGCAAAGGTCATCTCGTTAGAGAGATTGATGCTTTTGACGGTGTCATGCCTAAAGTTGCTGATGCATCTGGGATTCAGTTTAGATTATTAAATAGAAGTAGAGGTCCCGCTGTTCGAGGTCCACGAACTCAGTCTGATCGTAAACTATATAAAAAATATATGAAAGAATGTCTAATAAGTCATTGTAATCTAAGCATTTTTTATGATCCAGTTGTTAAATTCATTTTTAATGGGAATGAAATAATTGGTGTTGTTTTAAATTCTGGAAAAGAGCTGAGAGCAAAAAAAATTGTTTTAACTACAGGAACTTTTTTAAATGGTGTCATTCATATTGGAAATGAAATGAAACCAGGCGGTAGACATGGTGAAGACCCAACTAAAGGTTTAAGCGAACAGTTAAAAAGATTTAATTTAAATATTGCAAGATTAAAAACGGGTACGCCACCTAGACTTGATGGAAGAACTATTAACTTTGAAGTTTTGGAAGAACAAAAAGCTGATGATGACCCATATTTCTTTTCCGTTGATACAAAAAAAATTAATGCGAAACAGATATCTTGTTTTATGACTTACACAAACGATGCAGTGCATAAAATTATAGAAAAAAATTTAAATCGTTCTGCTATGTATAGTGGTAATATTAAAAGTGTTGGCCCAAGATATTGCCCTTCTATCGAAGATAAAATTGTTAAATTTAAAGATAAATCTAGACATCAAATTTTCTTAGAGCCTGAAGGTTTAGACGATCACACGGTATATCCAAACGGGATTTCTACGTCTTTGCCAGCTGATGCACAGCAGGAAATATTGTTTAAAATCAATGGTTTATTTGATGTCAAGATGATCAGACCTGGCTACGCAATTGAGTACGATTATGTAGATCCAAGGGAACTTAATGCAACATTAGAATTAAAAAAAATTAAATCACTGTTTTTAGCGGGTCAAATAAATGGAACTACAGGTTATGAGGAAGCGGCAGCTCAAGGTTTAATTGCTGGTATCAATGCGGCACTTCAAAGTAAAAATAAAAAAACATTCACGTTAAATAGATCTCAAGCTTACATTGGTGTTATGATTGATGATCTTATTACTAAAGGAGTTGCAGAACCTTATCGCATGTTTACTTCTCGAGCAGAATATAGATTAACTTTAAGAGCTGACAATGCAGATATAAGATTATCAAGTCTTGCGAAAGATTTAGAAATATTAAGTGAGTCTAGATCATTAAAATTCGAAAAGAAATTAGAAAACATTAATAAACTAAAAGTGCATTTGTCTTCTAGGTCATTAACTCCTAATGAAGCGTCTAAACATGGAATAAAAATCTCCAAAGATGGTGTTAAGCGTAATGGTTTGGAGTTATTGAAGTACAAAGATGTAAATTTCGATAAACTAAAATCGATTTTTAGTTTAGATGAATATGATGCCGATGTTATAGAGCAAATTGAGATAGATAATCATTATTCGGGCTATTACGCTAAGCAAGAGGACGATATTGAAGTCTTTAAAAAGGACGAAAACCTTAAAATACCAGAAAATATCGATTATTCTAAAATAAGTGGTTTATCTAATGAGATCAGGCAGAAATTAGAGCTTATTAGACCTAAAACCTTCGGTCAGGCGTCAAGAATAGAGGGAATTACCCCAGCTGCTATTAATCTTCTTTTAACTTATTCTAAAAGGTATAATTTTAAGCGTACTGCTTAAATGATTCGATCATTGTATTTCGAGAATAGTGTTTCACGTGAAACATTACTTAAATTGACTAAATATCACGAATTTTTAATAGAAAATAATAAAAAAATGTCACTAATATCAAAGAAAACAGAAAAAATAGCTGTAAAAAGACATTATGAAGATTGTGCGCAACTGATAAAATACATAGATAAAACAGATAAGACAATTTTAGATGTAGGAACAGGGGCAGGATTACCGGGAATAATTTTGGAGATCATTAAAAACGATCATGATATGAGTTTTTCAACACATTTAGTTGATAAAAGCCCAAAAAAGGGAAAATTCTTGGAAAAAGCAAATAGTTTTCTTGATCTAGATTTAAAAATACATAACTGTGATGTTAATTCGATGAATAAAAAAGATTTTACAACATTGATAAGCAGAGCATTCAAGCCTATGAGAAGTTTTTTGGAAACTATTAGCAATGCGCAGCTTAAGTTCAAAAAAATTATAATGATGAAGGGTGAAAATTTCATGGACGAATTTATTGAAGCAAAAAAATATTTTGAAATAAATTGTGATATCCATCAAAGCATGACAAATCCTGGTTCGAAACTTTTCGTAATAAAAGGTGTAAATAAATTATAATGACAAAAGTAATTTCAATTATTAATCAAAAAGGAGGGGTTGGAAAAACGACATCAACAATTAATCTAGGATGTGCACTCGCTAATCAAGGTCAAAAAATTTTATTAATAGATTTAGATCCGCAAGGTAATGCTTCAACTGGTTTAGGTATTGAGCCAAGTACAAGACTAAAAACTATTTATGAATTTTTATTAAATCCCGAATTAGATCCATCAGCTTTCATAACAAACTCTAAAATTGATAACCTTGATATAATAACAGCAAATGTTGATTTATCAGGTTTAGAAACAGAAGTTGCTGAAAATAATAAAAGAGCTTTCTTTTTAAAGGAAATTATATCTAAAATTAATGAAAAAAATCAATATAATCAGATACTTATTGATTGTCCACCTTCTTTAAGTTTGCTCACTATCATGGCTTTAGTAGCTTCAAATACAGTTATTATTCCCTTGCAGACTGAATTTTTTGCATTGGAGGGAGTCTCTCAGTTAATAAAAACAATAGAAAGGGTAAAACAAAATTTGAATAAATCTTTAGATATACAGGGTGTAATTTTAACAATGTATGACAAAAGAAATAAGCTTTGTTCACAAGTCGAAAGTGAAGCAAGAAGATATTTTGATGATAAAGTTTATAAATCTGTAATACCTAGAAACGTTCGAATTTCAGAAGCTCCATCACACGGTATGCCGGTAATTAAATATGATAGAAATTGTACAGGAACTTTAGCTTATGAAGAATTAGCTAAAGAAGTTTTACAACAATATAAAAGTGGAGTTGCAGCATAATGGTTAAATCAAAAGGTTTAGGAAAAGGATTGTCAGCCTTATTGGGAGATAATAATAGTGATGAAAATATAGTCGACCTCAAAAATTATAAATCCGACAAAACTCCTATTCACAGATTGGTGCCAAATAAATTCCAACCAAGAAAAAATTTTGACAAAAAACAGTTAGATGAACTTGCAGTATCTATTAAGAGCAGAGGAATTATTCAGCCCATTGCTGTGAGAAAAATTTCAGATGATAAATTTGAAATTATAGCAGGTGAAAGGCGATGGAGAGCAGCTCAATTGGCTAATGTGCACGAAGTGCCTACAGTTTTACTCGATGCAAATGACGAATTAGCCGCTGAATTCGCGGTCTTAGAGAACGTACAGCGAGAAGGGCTTAATTCACTTGAAGAAGCTGATGGATACCAGACTTTGATTGATAAGTTTAGTTACACTCAAGATAAAATCGCAGAAATGATAGGAAAAAGTAGGGCATATATAACGAATACTTTGAGGTTAAAAAAATTACCTAAAGAAATACAGAATATGGTGACTAATGGTCTATTAACGGCTGGTCACGCTAGGTCATTAATTGATGTAGAGAATAATATTAAGTTAGCTAAAGTTATAATCAATAAAAACTTATCTGTCAGACAATCCGAACTTTTATCTAAGAAGGCTAATACGTCTTTCAATAATTCAAAAATAAAAAACATTGATCCTAATGTGAAAGATTTACAAAATTCTTTGGAGTTAAAAACTGGCATGAAAGTATCCATTGATTATAAAAAAAATAATACTGGAAAAATTACTTTTGAATATAAGAATTTAGATCAATTAAATAAGTTTATAGCTAATGTAAAAAGTAGGTATTGACCAAAACGTCTTTGGTAACTATATCAAGCAGAAATTTGTTAAAAATCGTTTCAGAAATCTCGTAGTTTGTTTTACACATAATTTCTATTTGATTTATTTTTTCTAACAAAACCATTAGTTCATCTTTGTTCCATCTTGTCATTTGAGTTTGTATAATACTTTTTTCTTTCCAAAAAACAGGCGGTTTATATTTTTCTATAAGTTTAGATATTATTTTCTCGTTTACATCATATTCGTATATGCTGATTAGTTTGTTAATTTTATATTTCAAAGGTCCTACAATTTCATTAAAATTAAAAGCAAAATGATAAAAACTTGATAGGATCTTATTTAGCTCCTGTTTGTTTCCAGCTAATAAAGCGTTCGAAATCTGGAATGCATCATATGATGACGTAGTATTAAATAATGAAGATAACATTTCTTCATCCAATTGCTTTTCTTTCGCTATAAGCTTAAGTTTTTCTAGTGCACTATTAACATCGTTTCGGTTTAATTTATTTAAATTGAATAATTGATCGATTGTTTCATTATTAATTTTCAAACCTAGTAGGTTTATACCTTGCCTTAGTAAGTTTTTAAGTGTTTTGTCATCATCATCGTAACAGGCAATACAGGAAACTATTTTACTTTTTTCAGCAAAATTTCTTAGTTTGTTATTTTTAGGCAGGTTACCAGATATGATTATAATTTGTTTATCAAAATTATCGATATTTAGATAATCTAATAATTTATCTGTTGCATCTTTTATGATGAGAATCTCTTTATCGCCAAACAGGTTATCTTGATTTATATAGTTGTCTAATATCTCAATATTTTTTAATAAATCATCTTGTTCTAAAAATGTTGTTTTATAATTATTTTTTTTATAAATCTTAATAAGTTTTTCTACTATCTCATCTTTAAGATGAAAATTCTCTCCATATAATAAATTGACTCTATATGTTTCAAAAAGTTTTTCATAATCTATTGAAAAACTTTTTATTATCATTTTTTGATAGAAATTATTTTTGCTCTAATAGCAAATGTTAGTTGTTGAATTAAATTTGTTATAATATTTTCTTTTTCTACTCTTTTAATTTCAGCATCGGTTGAGATATTATTAGTGACCCTGATTGTTTTGCTATCACTCAGACTTTCTTTAGCCAGTATAGTATTTTTTTTATCTAAAATTTCAAAACTTATTCCTATTGTAATTTCTTCACGTGTAGTAATACCAGCCTTATCTTTTGTTTCAGATGATGTTCCTTCCTGTATTTTAATGTTGATAATGTATGCGTCTCTAGCAGTTTTATTAATTGGAATATTTAAGTTACTTCTAAGTGAATAAACTAAATCACTTGGACCAGAATACTCTATTTTGTTGATTTTAATATCTCTAAGGTTCACATCTTTTAACATTGGTGAAAATCCACACGATGTTAGCAATAAGAGCATAATTAACAGAACGTGACTAAATTTTTTCATTTTACTACAATATTTACTAATTTGTTTTTTACGTATATTTTTTTAACAACATGTTTATCAGCTAGAAGTTTTTTTACACTCTCTATTTCTAAGCATTTTTTAAATATTATTTCTTGATCTTGATCGCTCTCTGTATTTAGCAATGTTCTTTTTTTGCCATTTATTTGAATAACAATATTAATCTTTTCCTCCTTAATAATCTTTTCATCAAATTTTGGCCAACTTGCAGCATGTATATTCTGATTATCAAAATTTTTCTCCCAACACTCTGAAGCAATATGTGGTGTAAACGGATAAATTAGTATTAGAAAATCTTTTAATATTTTTTTAAATAATTTAATTTCAGACTTATTCTCATGGAGGTTTTTGGATAAAAAATTCATGAATTCATAAAATTTTGCTACTGCAACATTGAAATGAAAATTTTCAATATTAAATGTTACTTCTTTGATCAGCTTATTTATTACTTTATCAATTTTCGATATATCATCTTTGCTTAGAGTGTTATTTTTATCTATATTTTGAATCATTTCAGAAACTGTCCAAATTTTTTGTATAAATTTATAGGAACCTGAGATTCCTTCATCACTCCATTGGATGTCCCTTTCTGGTGGACTATCTGATAATACAAACCATCTCACTGCATCAGCTCCAAACAGATTTATAACCGTTTGTGGATCTATAACGTTTTTTTTTGACTTCGACATTGACTCTGATGGTCCAACTTTAACAATTTGATTTGTTTTCTTCTCAATAAATTTTCCGTTATCTTCGACTACATCCTCTGGAAAAATCCATTCACCGATCTCATTTTTAAAAGTTTTATGACAAACCATACCTTGTGTGAATAAACCCTTGAACGGTTCTTTAACTTCAAATTCGGTATTTTGAGTTATCGCCCTAGAGAAAAATCTAGAGTAAAGTAGATGCAGTATTGCATGTTCGACACCTCCAATGTATTGATCGACAGGCATCCAATATTTTGCATCTTCTTTCGAAAAACCTTCCCTATTGTTATCACTAGAACAGAATCTTAAAAAATACCAAGACGAATCCACGAAAGTATCTAAGGTATCTGTTTCCCTAGTTAATAATTCACCAGTTTTTTTACATTTAACATTTTTCCAATTTGAATGATGGTCTAAAGGGTTTCCGGCTTTGTTAAAATTAATATCATCAGGCAGTTTTACTGGTAGATCCTCTTCAGATACAGGAATCACCTCGCCTTTTTGATTATACATTATTGGTATTGGACATCCCCAGTATCTCTGTCTTGAAATTCCCCAATCTCTTAATCTAAATGTTGTTTGGGATTTACCTAGTTTATTTTTCTCTATCTCTTGAATAATTCTAGATTTTCCTTCAGTTACAGTTAGGTTATTTAGGAAATCTGAATTTATTATTTTACCATCACCAGTGTAAGCTTCATTTGTAATTTTATATTTTTTTGGATCTTCATCATTTGGCAGTATTACAGGTGTAACTTCTAATTTATATTTATTTGCAAAATCCAAGTCTCTTTGATCATGTGCAGGACAGCCAAATATTGCACCAGTCCCGTACTCCATCAGTACAAAATTAGCAAAAAAAACTGGCAGTGTTTTATTTTTGATAAATGGATGAATTACTTGATATTTTGATTTAAAACCGAGCTTTTCAGTTTTAGCAATTGCTTCATCAGTATTTCCAGTTTTATAACAATTCTCTTTAAATTTTAAGAACTCAGCGTCATTTTCGTATTCTTTTGACAGAGGATGATCAACTGCCAAAGCCAAGAACGAGGCACCAAAAATTGTATCTGGTCGAGTGGTAAAAACTGTAATTATATTTTTATTATTTTTAACTTTAAAATTTAGTTCGCAACCTATCGACTTACCAATCCAGTTTTTTTGCATTATCTTAACTTTTTCTGGCCATTCATTAAGTGAGTTAAGTGATGAGTCTAACTCATCAGCAAATGCGGTAATTTTAAAAAACCATTGAGACAATTTTTTTTGGACAACTTGGGCCCCTGATCTCCACCCTTTACCATCAATTACTTGTTCATTAGCCAACACAGTGTTATCAACTGGATCCCAATTTACTAAACTTTCTTTTTTATAAACTAGACCTTTTTTTAATAGATCTAAAAAAAACTTCTGTTGATGCGAGTAGTAATTATCATCACATGTAGATATTTCACGATCCCAGTCTATAGAAAAACCTAATAATTTTAGTTGATTTTTCATAGCTTTAATATTTTCTAAAGTCCAT
>CABZEY010000002.1 GCA_902524955.1 uncultured Pelagibacteraceae bacterium
TCTTTAAAATTAAAATTTCTTTTTTTAAATAAAATTTTAATTGCCTGGTAGTGTATCATAATCATAATTTTTTGAGCGTAAAAAAATCTCTTAATAGCTGTAAATAATAGATTTTTGTCAGTTAAGTTAATAAATTTAATATTCATACCAGTATAAAGCTTTTCCTTTTTGCTTATTGCATTAATCATAATTTTGAGACCATTCTTTTTAAAATTAATATTAAAAAAATATTTGAGATTCATTTTTAAAAAAGGTGATACATAAAATTTTTTATTTATTTGGTGTTTTTTTAAATTGTAAGCGTTTAATTTTTTAAAATACATATGTTTTTCATGATGGGTATTCCTTACTTCATAAATTATGAATTCGATTTTTTTCTTATAATAAACAAAATATATAGAAATAGGATTAAAAATATATCCAAAAAATTTAGGTGAAGTTAGAAGAAATATATTATAATTTTTATTTACTTTATATTTATTTTTTAATTTATTAATTATAAACGAGTATAGGTTACCGGTTAAATTACCATATTCCTTCAGGTTTATACTAAAAATATTAAACTTGTTTAATGATATAAATTTAAGATTTTTGAGTTTCTTAATATTTTTAATATCAAAAAAAATTGAACAAATTTTATAATTAAAACGATTTTTAAATGGTAATTTTCTAGTGTGATATACATCACTTTCACATAAAAAATTATTTAGCATTAATTAATCTCCGTATTTTTAATGCTGACTTTACCCCGTCTTCATGAAAGCCATAGCCTAGCCAGGCACCAGCAAACCATATATTGTTAATTCCTTGTGCATTATGATTAATTTTATTTATTGATTTAAGTGATCTTGTAAACACAGGGTGTTCATAAATTATTTTCTTAATAATACTTTTTTTTTTAATTTTATCAAAATTTAAAGTAACAAAAATATTTTTTCTACAATTTAGTTTTTGAAGAAGGTTCATCCAATAGGTTAAAATAAGATTATCCCTATTATATAAATAGTTCCAAGATGACCAGTTAGACTTTTTTTTTGGCATTAAATTTTTATCAGTATGAACAATAACTTTATTTTTTTGATATTTTACTGAATTTAAAAGCTCTAATTGTTCTTTTTTGGTTTGTTTTAAAATTTTTTTTATTTGATCAGTATGATTTGCTAAAATAAGATGATCATATTTAAATTTTTTTTTATTTATTGTTTTTATATATTTTTTTTTCTGATTAATTTCAATTACCTTTTCTTTTAAATATATTTCTGGTTTTACCTCTTTTATTATTTTTTCAATGTATGATTTGCTTCCGTTTTTTATTGTAAACCAAATAGGTCTTTTGCTAATTATATTATTCAACCCATGATTTTTAAAAAAATTTAAAATAAAAGAGGTGCTGTAATTCATGATATTTTTAAGATTAGATGACCATATAGAAGCGCACATTGGTAAAAAATAAAGATCAATAAATTCTTTCGAAAAATTATATTTTTTCAAAAATTTCTTTAAACTAATATTATATAAAGATGCATCCTTTTCACATAATTTTGAAAATTTAAATATATCTTTTAAAACTTTCAAATAACGAATTGTAAAAAGATTATTATAATCAAATATTGTTTTTAAATTTTTTCCGGCCCATTCATATTTAATTTTGTTATTTGTCACAGAAAATGACATATTACTTTCTTGATATCCAACTTTGATGGTATTTAATAAGTTGATGAAATTAGGGTAATTTCTATCATTAAAAACAATAAATCCACTATCAAAAAAAATTTTCTCATCTTTTAAGTAATGTGTATGTGTGTGACCTCCTAGATAATCGTTTTTTTCAAAAATTTTAATTTTAAATTTATTTCTTAAATAGTAAGCACTGGCTAGTCCAGAAATCCCAGATCCGATTATAATCAGTTGCTTCATTTTTTTTTTGTATGTTCAAATGCAGCTAAGGCTGCTTGTCTTGCTTCAGAATGATCTACAATTGGTTCATAATAATTTTCTTTTAAACTAAATTTTATTTTGGTTGCTATATCTCCAGGAAGTTCCCAGGGTTTATGGATAAATTTTTTAGGTAATGCTTTTAGTTCAGGTACCCATTTTTTTATAAATTCACCATCTGGGTCAAATTTCTCACTTTGAGTTATCGGATTAAAGATTCTAAAATATGGAGCTGCGTCTGCACCACACCCAGCTATCCATTGCCAACCTGATACATTGTTTGCGGTATCATAATCCAGCAATGTATCTTTAAAATATTTCTCACCTTCAATCCAATTTATTCTTAAATGCTTAACCAAAAAAGATCCAGTTACCATTCTCAATCTATTATGCATCCAACCAATTTCATACATTTGTCTCATTGCCGCATCCACAAGAGGGTATCCAGTTTTTCCACTTTTCCATTTTTCTAAATGAATTTTATTCTTTGACCATGGAAAGTTATCAAAATTTTTTCTTAAATTCTTTTTTAACATTTCAGGAAAGTGATAAACTAAATGATAAGCAAATTCTCTCCAACCTATTTCATTTATAAATTTTCTTGTTCTAATATTTTTTTTCTTAATATTTTGATATTGATCAAATACTTCTCTAGAACTTATCTCACCAAATGATAAATGAGGTGAAAGTTTTGATGTTCCATCGATGGAAGGAAAATCTCTAATTTTATCATAATTAAAAATATTTTTAGTTTTAAAATTAGTTAATTTTTTATGTGCTTCATTTTCACCAACTATCCAATATTGTTCAAATTTTTTATACCAATTTTTTTTGGGAAGAATTATTAGAAATTCTTTATATATTTTTAAATTTTTTATTTTTGGTAATTTAATATTATAATTTTTATAATTATATTTGTTTAGATATAAGTTCTCCTCATTTTTCCAAAAAGGTGTAAAGACTTGAAATGGAGTATCATCTTTTTTACGTGTTTTTTTAGGTTCTAGTAATAAACTTGAGCTAAAAATTTTATAAGAGGTATCATTATCGTTTAAAATTTTTATTATTTTGTCCTCAATCAATATTTCATTTGGTAAATATATTTTGTTCCATATTATTTGACTAATTTTATTTTCCTTTAATAATCTCTTTATTGTATTTATCTCCGTATCATTTGAAAAATTAAATTTAAATTTTTTTTCATCCAAATTATTTCTAAAATTTGTTAAAGATTTATAAAGCCACCATCTTTGAGCAGATCTATCCTTAAATTTATTTTCATCGTATGAGTAACAGCATAATTTTTTGCCGTTATAATTTGAAAAATACCTTAAAGCCTCATTGTCAATGAAGCGAAAATCATTTCTAATCCAATAAATAAGCATAATTTTATAAAAAAAACTGTTAATTCAGTAACAAAATCAAGAGAATTTTTACAGATTTTTTATATTTTTTTTGTTGCCATAGTTATGAAAAAGGTATTTAACATTGTTCCAAAGGGAGACATTGGTGAGCGCACAGTTAAACCAACATTTGGGGAAAAAGCTAAGATTAAGACGAACTTCACTAGGATTAACTCAAACTCAAGTAGCAAAAGCAATAAACGTAACATTCCAGCAAATCCAAAAGTACGAAAAAGGTACTAATGGGGTCAGTTCGGCACGATTGTTACAATTGGCTAATTTTCTCAAGGTACCGATTAAATATTTTTTTGAAGATTATCAGGATTTTTCATCAACTAATGAGTCAAATCAGTCATCAAAAGACATAAATTACAGCTTTTTAGTAAGATTATTTAACGACCTTGAGCAACAACAAAAAGAAAAGTTACTTGACGTTTTGGGGGATAACCGAGGTTTAAAAAAAGCAATTTAAGCTGGCTCCCCGGGCCGGACTCGAACCAGCGACCGAGCGGTTAACAGCCGCTTGCTCTACCAACTGAGCTACCGGGGAATATGTCCTTATTATAGATTTTTTAATTCAAAACAATATTTTTTTTGGAGGCCACGCCCAGAATCGAACTGGGATATAAGGATTTGCAATCCTCTGCGTAACCATTCCGCCACGTGGCCAATTTTTAGAAATTGTTTATTAGTCCTGAGATATATATAAAGTTTTGTAATATTCAATAAAATGTCTACGTTTAAGTCATATAACCACAAATATATTGAACATCAAATTTATAAATATTGGGAAAAAAATAATTGTTTTAAGCCTAAAAAAAATAAAAATAAAAAATATTTTTCTATAGTTATACCCCCGCCAAATGTGACTGGAAGTTTGCACATGGGACATGCTTTAAACAATTCTATTCAGGATTTATTAGTTAGACATAATAGAAACAAAGGCCTGGAAACATTATGGCAACCTGGAACTGACCATGCTGGTATAGCAACGCAATTAGTTGTTGAAAAACAACTTAATGAAAAGGGAATTTCTAGAAAAGATCTTGGAAGAGAAAAATTTCTTAAAGAGGTATGGAAGTGGAAAGAGAAGTCTGGAGGTATAATAACTGATCAGCTTAAGAAACTTGGATCATCTTGTGATTGGTCTAGAGATAGATTTACAATGGATAAGGGTTTATCTAAAGCAGTACTAAAAGTATTTGTCGACTTATATAAAAAAAAATTAATTTATAAAGATTTAAAATTAACAAATTGGGATACTAAACTACAAACTGCCATTTCAGATTTAGAAGTTGATCAAAAAGACGTAAGAGGAAAACTTTATTATATTAAATATAAATTAGTAGAAAGCGATCAAAATATTATTATTGCAACTACAAGGCCTGAAACTATGTTTGGAGATACCGCAATTGCAGTACATCCAAAAGATGAAAGATATAAAGATTTAGTATCTAAAGAAGTTATTATACCTATATCAAATAGAAAGATAAAAATTATTACTGATGATTATGCAGATCCAAACCAAGGCTCGGGAGTGGTCAAGATTACTCCTGCTCATGATTTTAACGATTATCTAGTTGGAAAAAGAAATAAATTAGGCTTGATAAATATACTAAATAAGGACGGAACCTTAAATGGGAATGTACCGAGTAATTATCAAAATATTGATCGATTGGATGCAAGAAAGAAATTAATATCTGAATTGGATCAAAAAGATTATCTAGATAAAATTGAAGATATCAATCATACTATTCCTTACGGGGATAGATCAAATTCAGTCATTGAACCACTATTAACCGAACAATGGTTTGTTGACGCAAAAAAACTATCTAAAGAAGCAATCAAACAGGTTAAGAAAAAGAAAACAAATTTCTTCCCAGATAATTGGAAAAAAACTTATTTTCAATGGATGCAAAATATAGAACCCTGGTGTATTTCTAGACAATTATGGTGGGGTCATCAAATTCCAGCGTGGTACACAGAGGAAGGAAAAATTATTGTTGCTGAAAATATTAAGCAAGCAAAGAATATTGCTAAAAAGAAATTTAAAAAAGAAGTTAATTTGAAACAAGACCCCGATGTTCTTGATACTTGGTTTTCTTCAGCTCTTTGGCCCTTCGCAACTCTAGGTTGGCCAAATGATAATTCTTATGAATTAAAGAGATTTTACAAAACATCTGTATTGGTTACTGGATTCGACATTATATTTTTTTGGGTTGCTAGAATGATGATGATGGGACTTTATTTTATGAAAGAGGTTCCATTTGAGAATGTATATGTGCATGCTTTGGTTAGAGATGAAAAAGGTCAAAAAATGTCTAAATCAAAAGGCAACGTAATTGATCCTCTAACAATCATAAATCAATTTGGTGCCGATGCTCTAAGGTTTACTCTTATCTCGATGTCGTCTCCAGGTAGAGATGTAAAATTATCGTTAGATAGGGTGAAAGGTTATAGAAATTTTATAACAAAAATTTGGAATACTTTTACTTATTGCGAAATAAATAATGTTTTTAAATTAAAAAAAATAAAATTGGCTAATATTAAAATACCAGCTAATCAATGGATAATTGCAACATTGAATTTGTATAAACAAAAAATTATTAAAAATATTAATGAATATCGCTTTGATGAGGCAGCTAAAAACATTTATTCCTATATTTGGAATTATTTTTGCGATTGGTATATTGAGTTTTCTAAACCATTATTAAACTCAAAAAATAATCAAGTAATAGAAGAAACCAAAAATATTTTACTGTACGTTCAAAGAGAAAATCTTTCGATTTTACATGCATTTATTCCATTTGTGACTGAGGAACTTTGGGCTTTGACCAAATTTAGAAAAATGGAAAAAACAGATCTGGTTAATTTTAATTTTAAAAAAGACCATAAATTAAAAAATTCCAGAGGTATAAAAGATATTGATTTTATAATAAATTTTATAACTGATTTAAGATCAATAAAAGCAAAATTAAATATTTCACCTGGTAATTTTGTTGACCTAAATATTGATGAATTACCAAAAAAAAATCAGAAAATAATTTATAATAATGAGCTGATAATTAAAAAAATAGGTAGAATAAAAAACTTTAATCTTAAAGAAGTTAAATCCAAAATCGCAAAAGTTATTTTAGCCAACAACAAAATATCTATTTTTTTTGGTGACGATGTTGATTTAGATCAACAAATTTTGATACTTAATAAAAAGGTTGTGACATTGCAAAGTCAAATAAATAATTCAGAAAATAAACTTCAAAATGATAACTTTATAAAAAAAGCGCCTAAAAATATTATTAATCAGGAAAAAAATCTTTTAGAAAATAATAAAAACGAGTATAAAAACCTTTCGGAGATAATAAATAGTTTAAAATGAAAGTAGATAAATCAAAATTACCAAGTAGACATACTACAGTTGGACCTGAGAGAGCTCCTCATAGATCTTTTTATTATGCAATGAATTTAACCGAGACGGATGTTGCAAAGCCTTTTGTTGGTGTTGTTTCTACTTGGAATGAGGCGGCTCCTTGTAATATTGCATTAATGAGACAGGCCCAAAGCGTGAAGAAGGGTGTCAGTCAAAACATGGGAACTCCTAGAGAGTTTTGTACTATTACAGTAACTGATGGAATTGCTATGGGACATGAAGGTATGAAATCTTCTCTTATATCAAGAGAAGTAATAGCAGACTCAACTGAATTAACTGTTAGAGGTCATTGCTATGATGCTTTAGTTGGTTTAGCGGGATGTGATAAGTCTTTGCCAGGTCTGATGATGGCAATGTGTAGACTAAATGTACCAAGTATATTTATGTATGGTGGATCAATATTACCAGGCAAATTTAAAGGTAAGGATGTTACAGTTGTAGATGTATATGAAGCTGTGGGTATGCATGAAGCAGGTAAAATGTCCGATGAAGACTTGAGAGAATTAGAATTAGCTGCATGCCCATCGGCAGGGGCATGTGGTGGACAATTTACTGCAAATACAATGGCATGTGTCTCAGAGGCAATAGGTTTAGCTCTACCTTATTCTTCAGGAACTCCTGCACCTTATGAAGAAAGAGATAAATACGCTTTGGAGAGTGGTATGCAGGTTATGGAGCTATTAAAGCGAAAGATTAGACCCAGAGATATAGTTACGATTGAAGCTTTAAAAAATGCAGCTGTTATTGTTGCCGCAACAGGCGGTTCTACTAATGCAGCGCTTCATTTGCCAGCTATTGCTAACGAATGCGGAATTAAGTTTGATATTATGGAAGTGGCAGAAATTTTTAAAAAAACTCCTTATCTTGCAGATTTAAAACCTGGAGGAAAATATGTGGCTAAAGATATGTTTGAAGCTGGAGGCGTCCCCATGTTATTAAAAACTCTACTAGATGGCGGTTTTATTAACGGTGATTGTTTAACAGTTACAGGGAAATCGATGGCAGAGAATTTAAAGAATGTGAAATTTAATGACAATCAAGATGTTATAAGACCTTATAGCAACCCAATAACCAAAACTGGTGGGGTTGTAGGCTTAAAAGGAAACCTAGCAGAAGGTGGCGCCATTGTTAAAGTAGCTGGTATGAAAAGATTAAATTTTAAAGGTAATGCCAGATGTTTTGATTGCGAGGAAGATGCTTTTAAAGCTGTAAAAGAAAAAAAATATAAAGAGGGTGATGTTATAATTATTCGTTACGAAGGACCCAAAGGTGGTCCGGGAATGAGAGAAATGCTTTCGACCACAGCAGCTATTTATGGCCAGGGTATGGGCGAAAAAGTTGCTTTAATTACTGATGGTAGATTTTCTGGAGCTACTCGAGGTTTTTGCATTGGTCATGTATCTCCGGAGGCGTATGTTGGTGGAATGATTGGATTATTGAAAGATGGCGATGAAATAGAAATTGATGCTGAAAAAGGCAGTATATCTGTAAAATTATCAGATGATGAAATCCAAAAGAGAAAGTCTCAGTGGAAACCAAAAGACTCTAATTTTGAAAGTGGTACGTTATGGAAGTATGCCCAAAGTGTAGGTGATGCAACTAATGGCGCAGTTACACATCCAGGCGGGTTTAAAGAGAAAAAAATATACGCTGATATATAGTTAAATGAAGATTTTACCTGTTATTATTTGTGGGGGGGCAGGTAAAAGACTCTTTCCTGAGAGCAAGAATTACTTACCAAAGCAGTTTGTTGATTTTGGTAACTGGAACATGTTTCAAAAAACGCTAGAAAGAATAAATTCATCCATTTATTTGCCGCCAATTATTAGTACAAATATAAAATATTTATCTTTAGTAAAAAAATATTTGAAAAAATACCAGGTAAAAAAATATAATATAGTTTTAGAGCCTGTTAAAAAAAATACTGCACCCGCTATTTTGGCTACCTCATTATTAGCTAATATAAAATCATCTCAACCAATGATTTTTTTACCATCAGATCAACTAATAGAAAGTAAAATAAAATTTAATGCCGCCGTAAAAAAATATGCCACTAAAATGAGCTATAAAGACATATTTATTTTTGGAATAAAACCAAAAGAACCTTCAGACCAGTATGGGTATTTTTTGAGAAAGAACAATTCAATCGAAGTCTCCAATTTTATTGAAAAACCAAATAAATTTGCTGCTAAAAAATTGATGAAAAAGAAAGCATTATGGAATGCTGGTATTTTTCTGACAACAAAAGAAACTTTAGTATATCAATTTTTGAACAATCAAAAAAAGTTGTTTGGCGACTGCTTAAATTCTGTCAAAAAAGCTTTAAAAAAAAATAGTTGTATTTACTTAGAGAAAAAATCTTTTAGTAAAATTAAACCTATATCTTTTGATTGTGCAATATTAGAAAAAATTAAAAATATCAAATCTATAAAGTTGATTACAGATTGGTCAGACCTTGGAAGTTGGAAAGCTATAAATGCATTATTTAAGAAAAATAGACTCAAATTTTATAATAAAAGAAATTTATTTAAAAGACCGTGGGGAACTTATCGTAATCTTTATAAAGGAAAAAATTTTTTAATTAAAGAACTTATAGTTTTCAAAAACGGTTGTTTAAGTTTACAAAAGCATAAATATAGGTCGGAACATTGGTTGATATTTGGAGGAAAACCAGAAATTACATTGGAAACAAAAATTTTAAAACCATCTTTAGATGATTTGGTATTTATACCAAAAGGTTCTATTCATAGAATAAGAAATAGATTCAAACAACCAGTGAAAATTATCGAAGCTCAAATAGGCAAAATATTAAGGGAGTCAGATATTATACGTTTCGATGATATTTATGGGCGTATTAAAAAATAACTCTTATAGGCGCATGATCAGACGGTCTTTCAAGACCACGGGTGAACTTATCTATTTCAACATTTTTAATTTTAGTAGAAATTTTATCTGTCACTAGAAAATGGTCAATTCTTAATCCTTTATTTCTTTGCCACGACCCCTGAGTATAATCCCAAAATGTATATTGTTTATCTTTATTATTAAATAATCTAAAACTGTCTTTAAAACCAAGGTTTATTATTTTTCTAAATTCTTTTCTAACTTCTAATTTATATAGAGCATCATTTTCCCAATCTTCAGGATTTCCAACATCATTTGAATTAGGTATAATATTGAAATCACCTCCAATTATAATTCCATCATATTTATTAATTTCTTTTTTAACAAAATTAAAAAAATTACTTAACCATTTAAGCTTATATGGATATTTATCTGTATTAACTGGATTACCATTTGGCAAATATATGCAAATTAATTTTATAAGTTTGTCATTTATATTTATATCTGCTGATATAAATCTTGACTGATTGTTCGGGTCTTTGAAACTTTTGTCAATATTTGCGAGTTTTTTTTTTGATATAACTGCAACTCCATTATATGATTTTTGTCCGTAGACATAGCAGTTATATTTTTTATTTTCAAAAAATTTATAAGGGAATTTATCATCTTCACATTTTATTTCTTGAAACATTAAAATATCTGGATTAATTTTATTAATATATTTTTCGATATTTTCTGTTCTTATTCTTATAGAGTTGATATTCCAACTTGAAATTATCATATTGAAAACGATATTCCACATCCGCAAGAAGCTTTTGCGTCTGGATTATTAATTCTAAATGATTTGCTCATTAAATTCTCCTCATAGTCTAATTTTGAATTTTTAATGAATTCATGACTTATTTTGTCGATTAAAACTTCACCAATCATTATATCGTCAGTATTTGATTTACTATCAATTGAAAAACTGTATTTAAAGCCAGAGCAACCGCCACCAGTTACAGAAACTCGAAAAAAAGAACCTTTTGGTTCATTGTGAAGAAGTTTTGCTATTTGTTTTTTTGCATTTTCTGTTATTTGAAGTGTGTTCATAACTTAAAATTTTAATGGATATTAATAATAAATACTCCAATTTAGCATCATTTGCATCAAAAGATGATAATTTTTTGGGTAGAAAATACCCATACACTTTAAGCAAATATAGAGGAGAATTTCAGAGAGATAGAGATCGAGTTATCCATTGCAATTCATTTAGGAGGTTAAAATTTAAAACCCAGGTATTTGTATATTACGAAGGAGATCATTTCAGAACAAGATTAACTCATTCCTTAGAAGTTTCTCAAATAGCGAGATCGGTAGCAAGAGTTTTAGATTTAAATGAAGATCTTTGTGAGGTTCTAAGTTTAGCTCATGATCTTGGTCATACACCATTTGGACATGCAGGAGAAATAGCTCTTTCAAGTTGTCTAGGTAATGATTGTTTTGATCATAATATACAATCATTACGAATATTAATTTTACTGGAAGATAGTTACAAAAATCAAAAAGGTTTAAATCTTTCGTTAAACTGTATAGACGGTCTTCTAAAGCATAATGGCCCAATTAAAAATTTAAATATCATTAAAAACCAATTACCTGAAATTTTAGATTATAAAATTAATATTAAAAACTCTGGGAGCCTTGAGGCTCAAATCAGTTCACTTTCAGATGATATCGCATACAATTGTCATGATATTGACGATGGTTTAAGAGCTGGTTTGTTTGATATAAAGGATTTACTTGAACTAAAATATTTGAATAAAATTTTCAAAAATGATCCAAAAATTAATAAAAATGAGGTAGTTAGAAAACTTCTAAATATACTGGTGACTGATTTAATTGAAAATTCAAAAAATGAAATCAATTTAGCTAATATAAAAAATATAGATGATGTTTATAAAAAAAAAATTAATATTATTAATTTTTCTGATAATGTTAATATTGGGTTAAATGAAATAAGAAATTTTTTAAAGATTAAAATGTATAATCATCACAGTATTAAAAAATGGAATATAAACTCTGAAAAAATTATATATCGTCTTTATGAATATTTTAAAAAAAATATAAAAAAAATTCCAAATTTTAACAAAAAATATAATGAGAACAGAAATATTGCTGATTACATATCAGGTATGACAGATAAGTTTGCTTTGAATGTATATAATTCTATAAAATAATATGAATATATTTGAGCACTATAAAGATATTTTTATTGAGTCGATCAATATTAAAAATATTGATAAAAAAATAAAAAATAAAATAGCAGTTGAAATACCTAAACAAAAAATTTTTGGAGATATATCATTTAATGCCCCTTTAATTTTAGGATCCTTTTTGAAAAAATCACCCTTAGTATTAGCTGAGGATTTTAAAAAAAATATAATAAATAATAATAATGACTTTGAAAAAATTGAAGTTGTTAAACCAGGCTTTATTAATTTTACTTTCAAAAAATCAATTTTATTAAAATTATTAAGTAAAATTCAAAATAATTTTGGAAAGTCAAATAATATTATTAAAAAAAAAATTAATATTGAATTCGTTTCAGCAAATCCTACAGGGCCACTTCATATTGGGCACTGTCGAGGTGCAATATTTGGTGATATATTATGTAATTTTCTTAAGTATTACGGTCATAGTGTTACTAAAGAATATTATATTAATGATTATGGTAACCAAATTAACATATTTTTAAAATCTATTTATTTTAGAGCAATAGAAATATTAAAAAAAAATAAATTTCCAGATGACCAGGGACTTTATCCAGGAGAGTACATAATTGATATTGCAAACGAGATATTGAGAACGATAGATGTCGGAAAATATGATAATTTTAAAGATGTCAAATCTACTTTGGCTCCAGTAGCAATAAAATTATCAATGGCTATTATTAAAAATGATCTAGAAATTATGGGTATAAAACATGATATATTCATTTCAGAAAGTGATATTGTTAAAGATAATATCTTATCCAAATCTATTGAAATATTAAAACAAGAAGGGGCTATAACAAAAGGAGTTTTGCCTAAGCCAAAGGGTGATACTGGAGATTGGGAGCCAAGAGAGCAATTATTATTTAAGTCGACAAATTATGGTGATGATGTTGATAGAGCTCTGCAAAAATCTGACAATACATGGACTTATTTTGCAAACGATATTGCTTATCATTACCATAAATTAAAGAGAGGTTATGATTATTATATTAATATACTGGGCGCTGATCATAGCGGCTATATAAAAAGACTTTCTTCAGCAGTAAAAGCTTTGAATAAAAATGCAAACTTTGAAATTAAAATCAGCCAAATTGTAAAATTATACAAATCTGGCAAGCCATATAGAATGTCTAAAAGAGCTGGTGATTTTATTTTAGCAAAAGATTTAATAGATGCTGTTGGCAAAGATGCTGCCAGATTTATGATGGTTTATAGAAGTTCACAATCCCCTCTAGATTTTGATTTCGATGTTGTTAATGATAAATCAAAGGAAAATCCTATATTTTATGTTCAGTATGCATGTGCTAGATTAAATTCATTATTTCAAAAATCAAAATTTAATATTGATAAAGAAATAAAAGATGCAAATCTTCAATTATTAAATAGTTCACAAGAAATCAATTTAATAAAAAAAATTTTACAATGGCCTAAAATTGTAAATTTGTGCAATTCAAATTTTGAGGTTCATTATATTCCTTTTTATCTTTACGAATTATCATCTGAATTTCACTCTTTTTGGAATCTGGGAAAAGAAAATGATGATTTTAAAATTATTGAGCATTCAAACGAAAATTTGTCAAAATCCAGGTTATTTTTACTCCAAAAACTATATATAGTTTTAAAGACTGGTTTAAATATTCTTGATGTTGACATACCAAAAAAAATGTAATGAATTACTTTAAAATACTTTGTTATGTACTTTTTATATGTTTTTCATATTTGATAATAAATAATTATTTTTCGGATGAATTTTTAAATAAAAAAAAATTAGCAAGAGAAAATTACATCTCTTTTTTAGAGAGTGAAATTGAGAAAATTAGTATAATCAAAAGTCAAAAGAATTTTAAAAAATTTAAAGATAATTCTAAATATTTTAAAATTGATCAGGAGAAGGAATTTTGGAATCTTCTAAGGACAAAATAATACCAGCTATATTTGGTTTGAAAGGCTATTCCCTTACTAAAAAGGAAATTAATTTCATCAAAAATAATATGATATTTGGGTTTATTATATTTAAAAGAAATATTTTAAATTTTTCACAATTACGCATTTTAATTAACCATTTAAAAAAATTGTCATTAAATAATCCTATAATAATGATAGATCATGAAGGGGGTAGGGTAAATAGATTTTCAAATTTATTTTCTCAACGAAGTCTCTCGGCAAAATATTTTGGAGAATTATATTGTAAAGATAAAAAAAAATTCTTCAAAATTGCAAGATTTTTTGTAAATTTTAATAGTAGAATTTTCAATTTTTTAGGAATCAATACTGTTGCATACCCTGTTTTAGATTTAAAATATAAAAAAACCCATCATGTAATAGGCGATAGATCTTTTTCAAACGATCCAAATATAGTTAAAAAAATTTCCAAAGTATTTATAAAAGAATACCAGGAAAGAGGTATAAATTGTATATCAAAACATGTGCCCGGCCATGGTCTATCAGTAGTGGATAGTCATTACGACCTTCCTGTAGTTAAAGAAACTTATAATTATCTAACAAAAAATGATTTTTCATGTTTTAAAAACATTAAATCTAAATTTATGATGACTGCTCATATCAATTTCTCATCAATAGATAAAAAAATAGCTACATATTCAAAAAAAATAAACTTCATTATTAAAAATAAACTTAATTTTAAAGGAATGATTATGACAGACGATATTTGTATGAAGGCACTTAAAGAAAATTTAGTTAATCGAACCCTGCAACCATTAATTGCAGGTTATGATATTATTTTGCATTGTAACGGTAATATTAATGAAATGGAAAAAATAGTAAGTATTATTAAAAAATGGAAGAATCAAAAAAAATAAACTCTCAAAATAAAGAAAATTTTACAGATGAAAAAGTTCTTGAGTTAAATATAGATAATTATGAAGGCCCGTTAGATTTATTGTTGGATTTGGCAAAAACTCAAAAAGTTGATTTAATGCAAATATCCATCGTTCAACTTGCTGATCAATACATTTTTTTTGTCGAAAGAATCAAGAAGAACTTAGAAATAGCTGCAGATTTTTTAGTTATGGCATCATGGTTGGCATATTTAAAATCAAGATTGCTACTGCCAGAAGATTTTGATGATGATTTCTCTGCTACAAAAATGGCAGAAAAATTAAAATTACAATTGAGAAAGCTTGAAATGATAAGATTGTTGTCAGACCAATTGATGACTAAAAAACAAATGGGTGTTGATATTTTTTTTAGAGGAATAAAAGAGGGAATTAAAAAAAAAAATACACCCAAGTATTCCTTGTCTTTATATGAATTAATCAAGTCTTATGCAGATTTTAAAAAAAGACAGAATTTTTCGACAATTGAAATTAAAAGGCTAAAAACTTACACCATGGAAGAAGCTATTAAAAAAATTACTTCAATGTTTGAGAAATTAAAAGATTGGTGCGATATTATGGATTTAATACCACAAACATTTAAAATAAAAAAAAAACTTAGAAGAACTGGTTATGCTGGTTCTTTTGTAGCTGGTCTAGAATTAGTAAAGGAAGGTGATTTATTAATTAAACAAAAAAAATTGTTTGATAAAATATATCTTAAAATAAAAAAATGAAAAAAAAAGATAAAAATCTTGTTGAAGCTTTATTGTTTGCAGCCAGTGAACCTTTAGATGTTTCAACCATTAAGTCTAAACTAAAAACTGGAACGGATGTTTTAAAAATTCTTTATGAATTGCAAAAAGACTATTCAGATAGAGGTGTAAATTTAGTCCAGTTGGCAGATAAGTGGTCTTTCAGAACTGCAGATGATTTATCGAGTAAATTAAAAAAAGAAATTATAATTCAGAAAAAGTTATCAAAAGCTGCAATTGAGACATTGGCTATAATTGCTTATCACCAACCTGTGACGAGGTCTGAAATAGAAGAAATAAGGGGTGTATCTTTTAGTACAGGTACTTTAGAAATATTATTTGAACTGGCATGGGTAAAGCCAAATGGTAGAAAAGAAATTCCAGGAAAGCCATTGTTGTATGTTACAACAGATAAATTTTTAAACCATTTCAATATCAATAGCTTAAATGATCTACCTAATGCTGATGAGCTTTTAGCTGCAGGATTGATTGATAGTAGAGTTGATAGCTCTATTTTTGGTACTTCAAAATTCATTGAAACTGAAAAAAATGATAAAAACGAGAATATTTATTCAAACATAGACGATATGATTTCTGATACCCTAAATGAGGATAAATAACCTCTTGTATTTAAATTTTAATTTAAATATAATTGAGATATGCAGATAGGATTTTGGCAAATTGCAATCGTAATTGCTTTAGTAGTTTTGCTCTTTGGAAGAGGCAAGATCTCAGAGCTGATGGGTGACGTTGCTAAAGGAATTAAAAGTTTTAAAAAGGGTTTGAATGATGACCCTAGTAATAACAAATCAATTTCGGATAACGATAACAATAAATCAGAAAGTTAATCAATGCCTCAGATAGGATGGTCTGAGTTATTAGTAATTGTCATTTTGGCCGTGTTAATCATAGGTCCAAAAGATATGCCTGTAGTGTTAAAAAAAATTGCAAGTTCGGTAAAAAAAATCAAATCTTATATATCAAATATTCAAGATGATATTGAGCATTCTGTAGATGTTGATACTGAAACTGACAAGAGTAATAAAAACAAAAAAAACCTCTAAATGACGGAGCAAAAAACAACTGTCAGTGAACATCTCATAGAATTACGAAGCCGGCTTATTAAATCAATTATATTTTTATTTCTTACATTTATTATTTGTTATATTTTTTCTGATAAAATTTATAATTTTCTAGTTGACCCATATGCCCAAGCTGTAAAAGACGATGGCAATAATAGAAGATTAATATTTACTGCTCTACACGAAACATTTTTGACATACCTAAAACTTGCTTTTTTTTCTGCATTCTTTTTTTCTTGTCCATTAATATTAATTCAGATTTGGAAATTTATAGCTCCAGGTTTATATAAAGATGAAAAACTAGCTTTATTTCCTTTTTTAGTTGCAACTCCAATTCTTTTTTTATTAGGTGGAATGTTAGTTTATTATTTAATAATGCCTATAGCTATAAAGTTTTTTTTGTCTTTTGAGTCAGTGTCTGTTAACGGTTCATTGCCAATACAACTTGAGGCCAAAGTAAATGAATATTTATCTTTAGTTATGCGTTTAATATTAGCATTTGGAATAAGTTTTCAATTACCTGTTTTTTTAACTTTATTAGCAAAGGTAGGATTTATTACATCTGAATATTTGAAAACTAGACGAAAATATGTAGTTATAATAATATTTAGTATGGCGGCTTTATTAACCCCCCCAGACCCAATAACACAAATTGGACTAGCCCTCCCACTATTACTTTTGTATGAAATATCTATCTATACGGTTAAATTAGTTGAGAAAAAATAATGTTAAATATTAAAGAAATAAGAACTAATACTAATTATATAATCGAGAGTTTAAAAAAAAGGAACTTTGATAATCCAGAAAAAATTATAAATCAAATTTTAAAAATTGACAAAAACTATCGAGAAGATTTAGAAAAAAAAGAAAAATTATTAGGTGAACGAAATTTAATTTCTAAAGAACTCGCAAATTTTAAAAATAATAAAAAAAAATTTAATGAACTTAGTACAAAAGTTTCTTCATTGAAAAATGAAATAACAAAATTAGAAAATCAAACAAATGAAAAGCTAAAATTGTTGAATAATCAATTAATGGTTTTGCCAAACACTCCTCATGAAGATGTACCTATTGGTAAAGATGATACGTTTAATAAAGAAATAAAAAAATATGGAGAATGCAAATCTGATGGCAAAGTCCTTTCACATGAAATTATTGGAGAAAAAATTGGACAACTTGATTTTGAGACAGCTGTAAAAATTTCTGGTTCTAGATTTGTAATTCTAAAAAAGAACATTGCAAAATTAGAACGTGCTCTCGTAAATTTTATGATTGATACCCATATAAATGATAGCGGTTATACCGAGTACAGTGTACCGGTAATTGTAAATGAAAACACAATGTATGGTACAGGTCAGTTACCAAAATTCAAAGATGATCAGTTTCAACTGAATAATGATCAATGGCTTATTCCCACTGGTGAGGTAAGTTTAACTAATGTAGTTTCTAATTCTATTGTTGAGTACGATAAACTACCATTGAGAATGGTCACTGCTACATCATGTTTTAGAGCTGAAGCTGGTGCCGCTGGAAAAGATACAAAAGGTATGATACGTCAGCATCAATTTACTAAGGTTGAATTGGTTTCAATTATTCAACCAGAATTTAGGCTAAAAGAGTTAGATCGATTAGTCAATTGTGCTGAATTAATATTACAAAAACTAAATCTACCATATAGAGTTGTTTTACTCTCAAGCGGAGATATGGGTTTTAGTGCTGAAAAAACATATGATTTAGAAGTATGGTTACCGTCTCAAAAAAAGTACAGAGAGATTTCTAGCTGTTCTTCATGCGGTACATTTCAAGCAAATAGAATGAAAGCAAGGTATAAATCATTAGATAAAAAAAATAATTTATTAGCTACATTAAACGGTTCAGGTTTAGCAGTAGGTAGAACTATTGTTGCTATTTTAGAAAATTATCAAAGCAAAGATGGAAAAATTGCTGTTCCAGATGTTTTAAAAAAATACATGGATGGAATAAGTTATTTGTAGTGGCGGAGAGAGTGGGATTCGAACCCACGAATGAGTTGCCCCATTGCCGGTTTTCAAGACCGGTGCTTTCAACCGCTCAGCCATCTCTCCTGAAAAGCGGTTTATACGTTAACATAATCAAAAATACAACAAATGACTTCACTTTTTTGATATGTTAATAAACGTTATGAGATTTTTAAGTTCGATTCTTTTTATCTTTTTGTACTTAATTTCAAATTCATACTCTAATGATGATTTTGGTAATTGGTTAATAAAATATAAAAAATATGCAGTCAAACAGGGTATTTCAAAAAAAACAGTGGATGAAGCATTCAAAAATACAAAACTTTTAAAAAGAATAATTAAATATGACAGGAATCAACCAGAGTTTATTGAGAAAACGAATGTATATATTGGTAAAAGAGTTAATAAGCAGAAAGTTATTTATGCAAAAAAATTAATTCGAAATAATAAAAATCTTTTAAATAAAGTAGAAAAAAAATTTAATGTTCCAAAAAATTATTTAGTAGCTCTTTGGGGAATTGAAACTGTATTTGGAAAACATAAAGGAAAAGTAGATATTATTTCTGCACTTGCAACTTTAAGTTATGATAAAAGAAGGTCAGCATATTTTTCAAGAGAATTAATAACACTTTTAAAATTAATAGATAAAGAAATTGTTAACCTAGATGATCTAAAAGGGTCATGGGCTGGAGCTCATGGAAACTTTCAGTTTATGCCATCGTCAATTCAAAATTATGCTGTTGATTATAATAAAGATGGAAAAATTGACCTATATGAATCTCTAGAAGACTCATTTGCGTCAGCCGCAAATTATTTAAGGAAAATAGGGTGGGATAAAAATCCGTGGGGCGTAAAAGTTAAATTGTCAAAAAAAATAGACTCTAAAAATTTTACATATGATGCCAGAAAACTTGCAAAACAAAAAAAGGTCAAAGACTGGGTAAAAAAAGGTATCTTAATACCAGAAAAATTTAAAATTAATCCAAATACTAAAGCGCGGCTTGTAAAACCAGATGGAAAAGTATCTGATGTTTATATGGTTTTTAATAATTACGAAAAACTATTAAATTGGAACAGGTCTTTAAGGTTTGCTATAACAATAGGTATTTTTGCAGACCTGCTATCGAATGCATAAAAAAATTTATTTAATTTTTTGTGTAATTTTTTTTTCTTGTACTTTTAATTATAGTATTTACGAGCAAAAAGGTTTTGTAAAAATTAATAATGATAATAAGGTAATTTCTTCTTTACCAAAAGGTACAATATTAAAAGTTACAAATCCAAAAAATAAAGAAAGTATAGTAATTACAACAAATGAGACTAGTAAAAATTTAGGTCCAAGAATAATCATTTTGCCAGATAACATTTTCAAGGAATTAAAATTAAATAAAAACTTACCATTAATTCACATGCAGTCTTTAAGAAAAAATAAAATTTTTATAGCAAAAAAAACAAAAACATATGAACAAGAAAAAAGGGTTAATAAAAAAGTAGAAATAGAAAAAATTAATATTTTGAATTTAAATAAAGAAAAAAAAATTAAAGATAAAATTTATCTTAATTTTGGGCCTTTCTATAATAAAATATATGCAAATCAGATGTATAAAATTTTAAAAGCTAAAATCGATAATAAAAATCTTGTTTTTAGAGATTATCAGGATAAAAATTATATAATATCAATTGGTCCACTGAAAAATTTAACAGAATATGATGAAATTTATTTAAAATTAGGTAAAATTGGTTTAATTGGTTTCGATATAAAAATTCAATGATTAGAAAAATACTTTTATTAATAAATATATTTTTTTATACAATTACAGTTTCAGCTTTTGAAACTACTGCTAAACAAGCGTATTTAATTGATGTTCTTTCTGGTAATGTGTTATTAAAAAAGAACGAAAAAGAAAAAATTTCTCCTGCTTCAATTACTAAAATTATGACGACAATTGTAGCATTTGATTTGATCAAAAGAGGTGAGTTAACGTTAGATGAAAAAATTAAAATTTCTAAAAAAGCATGGAGAATGTCTTCAAAGGGATACTCTTCAATGTTTATTATGCCAGGTGATAAGGTAAGTGTAGAAAATCTCTTGAAGGGAATTATAATCGTTTCAGGAAATGATGCATGTGTTGCTTTAGCTCAAGGTATTGCAGGAACTGAGGAGGAATTTGTAAATATGATGAACTCTATGGCAAAAAAAATTGGTTTACCAAATACAAATTTTTCAAATTCTTCAGGACTGTTTAATGAAAATAATTATTCCACAGCGGAAGATATTGCAAAGATGTCAATTTACTTAATTAATAATTTTCCAAAATTATATAAATATTATAAAGTAAAAAAATTTAAGTGGGATAGAACTGGTGGCGCTCCAATAACACAAGGTAATCGTAATCCCATTTTGTACAAAGACATGGGTGGTGATGGTCTTAAAACTGGTCATTTAGAGGATTCTGGATATTCATTGGCAGCAACAATAAAAAAAGATGAAAGGCGAATATTAAGTGTAATTAGCGGGCTGAACTCAAAAAGTGAAAGATCGAGGGAAACAGTGCGTTTACTCAGTTATGCAAAAAACAGATTCGACTTGCTAAAAATTAACAAATTAGACGAAAATTTTATGATTAAAACTTGGAATTTAAAACCAAATAAAGTTCAATTAACATTATCAGATGACGTTTATTTAACCATCCCCAAAAGGCAAAAAAGTAAGATTAAAATTGAAATAGTGCATAAAGATCAATTGTTAAAAAATGTTATAAAAAAAGGACAGGCCGTATCAAAGTTAAATATTTACTATGATGATAGATTATTTAAAAGTGAAATTTTATACTCCTCTACAAAAACAGAAAAAGAAAATTTTTTTATTAGATTTATAAACTCAGTAAGTTATTTCATATGGGGTTGAAAAAAGGTGTTCTTGTTACATTTGAAGGAATAGAAGGCTGTGGTAAATCAACACAAATTAATAAATTATATAAATTACTAAAAAAAAGAAAAATTAAATGCATTAAAACCAGGGAACCAGGTGGCACAAAATTATCAGAAAAAATAAGAAAATTAATTATAAATGATTTAAAAAATAATGAGGATAATTTAACTGAATTATTACTCTTGTTTGCATCTAGAGCAAATCACTTTCTTAAAATATCAAAATATTTAAAAAAAAATTATATAGTTATATGTGACAGATATATTGACTCAACATATGCATATCAACATTATGAACAAGGCCAAAGTTTAAAATTTATTAATTTTTTACAAAAAAAAATAGATAATAATGTAAGGCCAAATATCACTTTTTTTTTAGATATTCCTGCAAGCTTATCGAAAAGAAGAATATATAGCAGGGAAAAACGAGATAGATTTGATAAATATAACCAAAAAAAAATGAATAATTTAAGAAAAAGTTTTTTAATATTAACAAAAAAATTTAAAAGAATAATTAAAATAGATGGAACAAAAGACAAAAATAGAGTTCATAATGATATTATTCAATATTTATTAAATAAAAATGTTATTTAAAACTTCTGACAAAATTATTGGTTACGATGAAGAGTGGTCTTTTTTTTTACGACTTTATAATAATAAATATTTACCAAATACTATATTACTACAAGGTTTGGAAGGCATAGGCAAATATACTTTTGTTTTACATTTAATTAATAGTTTAATGAATAATAAAAATACTGTTAACTTAGAAACAAGTTTGATGAATAACAATAATGTTTTTATTTTAAAAAAAAACGTAGATAGTGTTGAATATAAATTTGAGGATGTTAAAAAAATTATAAATTTTTGCAAATATAAATCCCTCGATATTAAACCAAAATTTATTGTTATTAAGTCTATTGATTTACTTAATAAAAGCTCAGTGAATGCTCTTTTAAAATTAACAGAGGAGACAAAAGAAAATGTATATTTTTTTTTTACGTCGAATTTTATGAAATATAATTCTAAAACTTTAGAATCTAGATTTTTCAAAAAAAAACTTTTTTTAAAAAAAAGTTACTACAATCAGATAATTTCGTATTTTTTTAAAACTAATAATTTTACTAAAGATGAACTCGAAAGAGAAATTAAAGATACACCAGGAATATATATAAGAAAATATTTGCATAATGCAGAAAATAATCTTGAAAAAATTAAAAAAAATGATGAAAATATTTTTTATAAAATAATAAGTGAAAAGATTATAAAACAATTTGAAGGGGAGCATCTAGAAATTTTAAAAAAAATCAAATTTAATTTAATATTAAAAAATGATATAAGTAAATTATTAAAAAAAATTAGTATAAATGAGTAACAAATTTTATATTACAACTCCAATTTATTATCCTTCAGCTAAGCCACATATGGGTCATGCTTATTCGAGCATAGCAGCAGATGTTATTGCTCGTTTTAAAAAAATTCAAGGTTATAACGTTTTTTTTTTAACTGGAACCGATGAGCATGGCTTAAAAATTCAAAAAGCAGCTGAGAAAGAAAAAAAAGATCCAAAAATTTTTTGTGACGAAATTTCTAAAAATTTTATAGATTTAACAAATATTTTAGATTTAAGTAATAATGATTTTATTAGAACTACTGAAGAGAGACATAAAGCAACTGCAATAGAGTTGTGGAAGTTATTAGATAAAAATGAACAAATCTATTTATCCAAGTATGCAGGGTGGTATTCAATTTCAGACGAAGCATACTATTCCGAAGATGAAATAGACGAGATAGATGGAAAAAAATTTTCAAAATCTAGTGGTAGCTCAGTTGAATGGATGGAAGAAGAAAGTTTTTTTTTTAAATTGTCTGAGTGGCAAAAACCATTATTAAACTTTTATGAAAAGAATCCAGATTTTATAATGCCTGAAAGTAGAAAAAATGAGGTTGTTAATTTTGTAACAAGTGGACTTAAAGATTTATCAATTTCAAGAACAACTTTTAAATGGGGTATTCCTGTTCCAAATAATAGTAAGCATATTATGTATGTTTGGTTAGATGCTTTGACAAATTATATTAGTGCTACAAATTTTTTTGAAAATAAAAATAAATTCTGGCCTGCAGACTTGCACATCATAGGTAAGGACATATTAAGATTCCATGCTATCTATTGGCCAGCGTTTTTAATGGCTGCTAAATTACCCTTGCCAAAACAAGTTTTTGGTCATGGATGGATATTGTCTGGTGAAGAGAAGATGTCTAAATCAAAAGGTAATATTTTAGATCCTATAGAATTAGTAAATGATTATGGATCTGATGAATTAAGATATTATCTAATGAAAGAAGTGATTTTTGGATTAGACGGAACTATAAATCTAGATAATTTTAGAAATACTATTAACGATTTAGCAAATAATATTGGAAATTTATCTAATCGAATATTTACTATACTCGATAAAAATTATGATTGTAAAATACCCGAAATATCCTCGGGTTATACAATAAATGAAAATTTATTAATTAATTTAAAAGACTTTATAAATCTCATTAATAAATATGAAATTCATAATTATTTAAAAAAAATACATACCTACTCTTCGATGCTAAATAAGTATGTAAATGATAACGAACCATGGAACAAAAAAATTAATTCAGAGCAAAATATTAAAAATATATTATATTCAACAATAATAGGATTAAAAAACATTTTTATTTTATTGTATCCAATTACACCAAAATCTAGCATTTCTTTTCTAAAAAACCTTAGTATCAATAGAGAAGATATAGCCCTAGACTTAATAAATAAAGAATTTGTGCCTAATCAAAAATTATCAAAACCAAATATATTATTTAAGAAATATTAATGTATATAGTAGATAGCCATTGCCATTTATATTATGAACCATACATTGATAATTTAAAAAAAATAATTGATGAATGTAAATATAAAAATGTTAAACGACTTTTATCAATATCTGTTGATTATGAAACTTCATTAAAAAATATAAATATTGTCTCAGAATTTGATGAGGTTTTTTGTACAATTGGTCTACACCCAAATAAAGTTGTTAACGAAAAATACAAATTAAATAAAATTTTAGATTTATATATTCCAAATAAAAAAATTTTAGGAATAGGAGAGGCTGGAATAGACCTTTACAGGTCAAATGATAATTTAAAAGACCAAATATATTGCTTTGAGCAACAGATAGAATTTTGTATTGATAACAAATTACCACTAGTTATACATTCAAGAAACGCTGAAAAAGAAACAATAAATGTTTTAAAAAATTATGCTAAAAAAGGATTAAGTTTTGTCTTACATTGCTTTAGTGGTACAGAGAAATTTGCAATGGAATGTTTAAATTTAAATGGCTATATATCTTTTGGTGGAATTATTACTTTTAATAAATCAAAAGTTCTTAGCGAAATTTGTTACAAAATACCATTAGATAAAATTTTAGTAGAAACAGACTCGCCATATTTATCACCATCTCCTTATAGAGGCAAAACCAACCATCCTGAAAATACTTTTATAATTGTAAAAAAAATTGCTGATATTAAAAATAAAACAATTGAAGAAATATCTGAGAAAACTACATCTAATTTTAATAAATTATTTAAACTCACTGACCTGTAAAGAACAATTTTTATGAAAACAATAATAAAACATGCAATTATTTTACCATTAAAGGAAAACTTTAGTTCGAAAGAGTCAGGCGCCGTATCAATTTGGGTTAATAGTTATTTAAAAAAAACCAATTTTAGAAATAATATTCATATTTTTTGCTCAAAACTTCATAAAAGCAACTATTTAAGTAAAAAAAATTTAAATATTATTGACAATAAAAGTAAATTATTTTCAAATTACTCGTATATAAAAAAAATATCAGACAGGATAGTAAGTAAAAATTTATATTCTGCAGAAGTACATAATAGACCGGAATACGCTAAATTTCTTTTAAAGAATACCAATTTAAAAGTAAATTTAATTTTTCATAATGACCCTAACAGTTTGAGAGACAGCGATACAACAGAAAAGAAAAATTTTTTATTAAATAATTGTAATAAAATAATATTCGTTAGCGAGTATTTAAGAAGGCAATTTTTTAAGAATTTAAATATTAAACACAAAAATAACGTTGAGATTGTGGGAAACGCAATAGATAAACTAAAAAAATTTCCAAAAAAAAAAAATCTGATAATTTTTTCAGGTAAACTTAATAAATCAAAAGGTTATAATGTTTTTGGCAAGTCTATAATTAGAATACTCAACAAAAATAATGACTGGAAAGCAGTAGCAATTGGCAACGAACCGAGGGAAAAGTATAATTTTAAACATAAAAATTTTAAAATATTAAATTGGTTAGAGCACTCTAAATTACTTAAATTCTTTGAAAAAGCAGCTATAAGTGTCGTTAATCCTACATGGCAAGAGCCATTTGGTCGTACAGCAATGGAGAGTGCCTCTAGAGGATGTGCTGTGATAACATCTATTTCAGGAGGATTACAAGAAACTTTTAATAATAATTTAATTTTAAAAAAAAATAATACACATAATTTAATTAAAAAAATACAGTTTCTTATTGATGATAAGAAAAAATTAAATTCTATTCAGAAGCTTAATTTTAAAAATGTAGTTCATGATATAGACGAAAAGTCAAAAATTCTTGATAATCTTATTCCAGTTTTAGAAGACTATAATTCTATAACAAATAAAAATTTAAGAATTTTGCATGTTTCAACTTTTGGTGAAAGACTTGATCATAGAATATTTAACTTATCTATTTCAAGTAAAATTTCAAAAGGTCTAATAAGAAATAATTTTGATGTAATAAATTTTGATTATAGAGATTATAGTAGAAAAAAAATATTTAATAATTCTATAGATGATAAAATTTTATCGATTGTAATGAATTATAGACCACATCTTGTAATTTTTGGACATAATAATATTTTAAAAAGAGAAACATTGTTAAGTTTAAAAAATAATTTCAAATCTAAAGTTATAATTTGGTATGAAGATGCACTTGCAAAGGGTGGACCTGATTATAAATATAGTCAAAGACTTTTAGAGAAAAATCACGACATTATTGACAAGTATTTTATCACCACCCATCCTTCAGCACTAAGAACAAAAATTAGTAAAGAAAAAATACATTTTATGCCTGTGCCTGTTGATCAAAATATAGAAAGTGAAAACTTTTATGAAAAAAAAAAATCAAAAGATTTATTTTTTGCTCTAAGCCATGGAGTTAATTTTGGAAAACTTAAAAGGGGCTCCTCTGATGATAGGGAAAAATTTATAGAAAAATTAATTTTCGCATCAAATGGTATGATAAATTTTAATATTTTAGGTTTGTTTGAAGAACAGCCTAAATGGAATTATGACTTAAATAGTGAAATAATGAAATCCAAAATTGCATTAAATTTAAGTAGGGGCAAACCCGTAAAATATTATTCAAGTAATAGAATAGCTACATTGATGGGCAATGGTTGTTTAACAGCAATAGATCAAAGAGTTGGTTATTCCGATTTTTTTTCAAAAAAAGAAATGATTTTTTACAAAAATGAGAAAGATTTAGTTAGAAAAATTTTAAAAATAAAAGATAATAAAAATTTATTAATTAAAATAGCCAAAAATGGAAAAAAAAAATATTTTAAATTATTTTCAAATCTTTATGTTAGTCAATTTTTAATTGATAAGACCTTTAGTTTTAAAAATAAATATAATTATAAATGGACTTAAAATTTAATTTTATTTAAAGCGTTATTTTTGAATAGATTTGCTTCTTGTATATATCTTCTAACCATCTGAGTTGTTTTGTGGCCTGTCATAGCCATAATACTTCTTTCATCAGCCCCTGTTTCAGCAGTAGAGGTTGCAAATCCCGATCTCAAACTGTGGCCAGCATATTTTTTATGATCAAGACCGGCAATAAGAGCATATTTTTTTATAATTAGTGCAACAGATTTATCTGAAATTTTAAATATTCTTCCACTATCAATTTTGGCATAATTTATCCATTCCTTCAGCGATATAACAGGGCAAAATTCTCTATTTGCAAAGTAGGGTATAGCCTTGATCATCCCTATACCTATTTGATCTGTCTTTGATTTTTTAATATTAATTTTTACGCCCTCATTAACAAAATCAACATCATCATATTCAATAGAAATCAGTTCTGATCTTCTAAATCCACCAGCAAAACCTATTAAAATTAATGCTTTATTTTGAACCTTCTTAAACTCATTTTTTTCGTCTGTTATAGCCTGTATAATTAATTTTAAATCATCTACTAGTATTGGTTTTTTTGACATTTGTTTTACGCCTAATTTTCTTTTAATACCCATTAAATTTTCTGAAATGATAGGATGTTTTGTATCAATATAATGCCCTTTGAGCTTATGTATAACTTTGATTGATGCGAGTCTTCTTTTTAATGTACTAAACTTACTAGAAGAGCTAAGATGAGTTAGGTAAAGCGCTACAATTTTTGGATCTGTTGGCAGCGAGCAAAAGTTATTTGTTCTACAAAAATTTGAAAAATCATTAAAATCAGCTTGATAAGCTCTAAGAGTATTATGAGCTTTCGAATTTTTTAAATTCTTTACTGTCTCTAATTCAAGGTTTTTAACATTTGTAACTATATTGTTCATAATTTTCCGATAACCATTAATTATCGGAAATATATATTAGATGAAATTATTGTCAATAATTATAATTTATTACTTGTATGGCTGGATCTATAAAATTTGGAATTTAGATATTGCAGTTGATGCAATGAAGAAGTTCAATAAATTATTTAGAATATTAAACTCTATATAAAAAGGTATATATAAAGGCAGAAATCTTAATTAGACAGATATAAATAATGGAAAAAATATTTTCAGTCTCTTTAATAAATAATATTTTTATAATTGGTTTAATAAATATAAAAAATTCAATAAATACATAGGTTTATTTTATAATATTAATTTAATATATTAAATTATAGTAAACATAATATAACTAGACAAATTACAAAATATTTATAGATATATGCAAGCTCAAGAGTTAATAGCGATATAGCCATCTCTGTTCCTCTTGGGCACCAATTTTTCCTAAATTAAAGATAATGTATCTTATGTCTTAATTGATCCAGCAGACATTATAAATTTGGAAGCTTCCTCAAAAGACATATCTAAATAAACAACATCCTTTTCAGGGACAACAAGAAGAAAACCACTTGTGGGGTTTGGTGTTGTGGGAACGAATATGTTAACCATTTTCTCTCCTACTCTATCCGTAACTTCTCCGCTATTAATACTTGTCGCAAAACCTAAAGAGTATATTCCTTTTCTAGGATACTCTATTAATACCATTTTTTTTTGGTTGTTATTATCAACTGACGCAAAACTTTTAGTTAATTGTGTTAAGCCGTTAAATATTGTTTTTAAAACAGGTATTCTATTTAAAAGTCTTTCATTCAAATTTAAAAAATACTTTCCTACAAATGTGAGTGACAACATACCTATAAAGGTTATCAAAAAAAAAGTAATTAGGATTTCTAAACCTGGTATATCAAAAGGTAAAAGGTTATTGGGATTTAGATATTTAGGCAATAAATTTGAAAATGCTCTTTCTACGAATAAAGAAAAATATATTGTTATCCCGATAGGAATTAAAACAACTATACCAGCTAAAAAATAGTTACGAATTTTTTTGACAATAGAAATTTTTTTTTTGGTGTTTTCTGCCATATTTTAAATACTATTACCTGCCGAGTATATAATAAAAGCTAAAATTAATACTAATATTACTATTAAAATTTTATTATCTAAATTCATAGAATTGTTATAATATTATATATATATTATTAATTTTTAATGCAAAGAAGAGATTTTATCAAATATTTAGGCTGTGGATGCTGTGCTTTTGTAGTACCATCATGCTCATCAACACCCATTACAAATAGAAAGCAACTTAAAATATATCCTGAGACTACAATTAATGCTAATGCTGCAAAAGCTTATACCGCATTCAAAAAAAAGGCAAAAATGAGCAAAGATATTGCTACTTTAAATATGATAAAAAAAATAGGTAGCAAAATGGAAAAGGCAATTTCTTATTATTTCAAAAGTAAAAATTTAAAAGATCCTACACAAAATTTTAAATGGGAATATATTCTAGTAGATGACGATAAAACTCTGAATGCATGGTGTATGCCAGGTGGAAAAATTGCGGTTTATACTGGAATATTAAAAGTTACAAAAAATGAGGATGGTTTAGCAAATGTCATGGGGCATGAAATAGCCCATGCTGTAGCAAAACACTCTGTTGAAAGGGCGAGCGCCGCTATGGCTTTAAATCTTGGGACTGCTGTTATAGACATCTTTACTGGAGGCGTTATTAGCAGAACTCGAAATACTGTAGGAAGAAATACCGGTATTGATGTTTTGCAAGTAGGCATATTTAATCCCTTTACAAGAAAACAAGAGTCAGAAGCAGATTACCTTGGCTTAGCATTTGCATCTTTAACTGGCTATAATTTGTACGAAGGTGTGGAAATTTGGAAAAGAATGCAAGAAGAAATGGGGGGGAATATTCCACAATTTTTAAGCACCCATCCTTCACCAAAAAATAGAATTAGGCAAATAAGAAATTGGATACCTCAAATAAGAATTCAATTTCCAAAAATAAAAAGTATCTAATTTTTTTTAATCCTATTGAACATTTTTTCTAGACATGATTCACAGTAAACCTTTTTTTTAGACCTATAATCATCTATGGAAACCTTCACTGATTTTTTACATTTAAAACAATTTAAGTAATAAAACATTGATTAATGGTGAGCCCTGCAAGATTCGAACTTGCGACCCATTCCTTAAAAGGGAATTGCTCTACCAACTGAGCTAAGGGCCCACATTTTTATATAGATTATATCTTCATATATTGAATTAAACACTTATTTCAACCCTTATTAACTATTTAAAGTTTCATAGTGTTGATTATAAAATTCCTCAAACTTATTGATTTTTATAGCGTTTCTAATCTTTGCCATTAAATTTTGGAAGAACGCAACATTATGCCACGTAACCAATGTAGAAGCTAAAATTTCATTACAATTGATTAGATGATTCAAATAGTTTTTTGAATATAAATTTGAGGCTGGACAATTAACATCTGGGTCTAATGGTGTATCATCGCTTTGGTATTTGGCATTTCGCAAATTAATTTTGCCATTCCAGGTGAATGCGAGACCATTTCTGCCTGTCCTAGTCGGCAAAACACAATCAAACATATCTATCCCCCTTTTAACAGCTCCTAATAAATCTCCTGGTGTCCCAGTGCCCATTAAATATCTAGGCTTATTTTTATCCATAAAAGATGAAATTTGCTCTACAGTATCAAACATTTCAATTTGAGGCTCACCAACAGCTAAACCTCCTAGTGCATATCCATCAAAACCAATTTCTTCTAAATAATTCAAGGACTCTTTTCTTAAATCATTAAATATCCCACCTTGCACTATTCCAAAAAGCATCTTATTGGGATTACTACCAAAAGCGGTTTTTGATCTTTTTGCCCATCGTGTTGATAAATCCATAGACTCTTTAATTCTTTTTTTATCTTTGGTGTATTCAGGACATTCATCGAAAACCATAACAATATCTGAGTTAAGTTTTTTTTGAATTTCAATACTAATTTCAGGAGATATAAATATTTTTTTTCCATCAATATGAGAATTAAACGTTGCACCATCCTCAGTAATCTTAGTATTTTTAGATAGAGACATAACCTGAAAACCACCTGAGTCTGTTAGGATTGGTTTTTTAAAATTCATAAAATTATGAAGCCCCCCTACTCTTTCTATCCTTTCAGTACCAGGTCTTAGGTATAAATGGTAAGTATTGCATAATATTATTTGTGAATTTGTTTGATTAATTTGATCAACTGATAAAGCTTTAACGGTTGCTGCTGTACCCACGGGCATGAAAGTTGGAGTATCTATAATTCCTCTTGGAGTAATTATTTGACCTAAACGTGCACCATTGTCTTCATTAATCAACGAAAACTTCGATGACATTTATTTTTCTACTGTAATTTTTTCAATGATATCTGGATTATCTACAGAGCCTGAACCGGGTGCTCCTTTTTTAATTTGATCAACAAATTCCATTCCAGAAATTACCTTGCCAAAGACTGTATATTGACGATCTAAGTGTGGATGAGTATCGAAACAAATAAAAAATTGACTGTTTGCACTGTTTGGACTTTGTGATCTAGCCATGGATAGAATGCCTCTTTCATGAGGTATATCATTAAACTCCGCTTTAAGATCTGGCAGATCAGATCCACCAGTACCAACCATTCCAGGATTAAAGCTATTTTTTGTATTTCCGTGTTTGACGTCACCAGTTTGAGCCATAAATCCATCTATTACTCTATGAAAAGCAACTCCATCGTATTTACCTTCTTTACTTAACGTTAAAATTCTTTTCACATGGTTTGGTGCGACGTCGTTAAATAATTCTATCTTAACATCTCCATATTTTAATTTAATTGTAATTTTTGGATTTTCCATTGCCTCTCCTTGAGTTGTAAAACTTAAAAATAATATAAAAAATATAATTTTTTTAAATTTCATTGTTATTTATATTTTTTTTTTAAATACATTATTGCAGGTTTTGGTGCAAATTTAGAAACATCACCTTTTAATGATGCAATTTCCTTGACCATTTTAGAGGATATTGCTTGATTATCAATATCAGCTGTTAAAAAAATTGTTTGAATATTTTTATTAAGCTTACTATTCATTCCAGATAATTGAAACTCATACTCAAAATCAGCAACTACTCTTAGTCCCCTTATAATAATTGATGCACTAATTTTTTGGCAATAATTAACTGTTAAATCATCAAAGCTAACTACTTTAATTTTATTTTTAATAGATTTGGGCAGTTTTTGTACTGTTTGATTAACTATGTTTATTCTATCCTTAAGAGAAAAAAGACATTTCTTATCTTTGTTATTTGCTACTGCAACGTAAAGCAAATCTATTATTTTAGTTGCTCTTTTTATAATATCTAAATGCCCAAATGTTAAAGGGTCATAAGTACCTGGGTACAATGCAATTTTTTTAGCCATTACTATCAGTTAATCTTACAGCTGTTACAACTTTTTCATCACTTGCAGTTTTAAATATTCTTACACCCTGGGTATTTCTACCGGCGACTCTTATTTCACTAACTTTAACTCTAATCATTTGCCCTTTATTTGTTACTAGCATAATATCATCTTCAGCATTAATTGGAAAAGAAGCGGAAACATTACCATTTCTTTCAGACGTTGATATATTAATAATTCCCTGTCCACCCCGGCCAGTTTCTCTAAATTCATATGATGAAGATCTTTTCCCATATCCATTTTCAGTAATAGTTAAAATGAATTCTTCTTTTGATTTCATTTCATCTTTATTGGACGATATTAAATTTTTATTTAAAATTGATAATGATATGACCTTGTCATTATTTTTAAGGCTCATACCTTTGACACCCTTTGAACTTCTTCCTTTAAATAATCTAATTTTATTACTATTTACTCTTAAACTTTTTCCCATATAAGAGTTGATCATTATATCTTCATTCGCTTTTAATAATTTAACAGAAACTATTTCATCTTCTTTATCTAATTTCATTGCTATTTTTCCGTTAGACTGGATATTTCTAAAATCCTCTAGATTATTTTTTCTAATTTTCCCATTTTTTGTAATAAATACTATGTTTAATTTTGACCACTCGTTTTCATTTTCTGGAAGTGGCATAATTGAAGAAATATAACTTTCGCTTTGTATTGGCAAAAGATTGTGCAGAGATTTACCTTTTGATTGATTTGATCCCTCTGGTATTTTCCAGGTTTTAATTTTATAGACAATACCTTTGTTTGAAAAAAATAATACCGGCGTTAGTGTATTTACAGAGAATAATTGTGTAACAAAGTCTTCCTCTCTAGTAACAATACCAATTTTGCCTCTACCACCTCTTTTTTGTGTTTTTATATTCGTTATAGGAGTTCTTTTGATATAACCCTTGTTTGTAACCGTTACAACAACCTGCTCTTTTTGTATTACATCCTCTATTTCAACTGATGATATTTCATCAATAATCTTGGTTTTACGTGGCTGAGCAAATTTATTCTTAATAATGGTTAATTCATTTTTTATTAAATTAGTTAGCTCTTTTTTATCGTTAAGTATTTTTTTTAATTTAATAATTACTTCATAGAGCTCTTTTAGTTCATTATTTATTTCTTGATAACCAATTGCTGTTAATTTTTGAAGTCTTAAGTCAAGAATTGCTTTGACCTGATGATCTGATAGTTGATATTCATTTATTTGATTTAATTCGTTTATACTTAAAATATTTTTATCCAAATTAGATTTTTTAAAGTTCCATTTTTTCTTAAGAAGTAATGATCTAGCATCATTGGGTGTTTTTGATTTCCTTATGATGCCAATTATTTCATCAATATTTTCAATGGATATAAACAAACCAATTAGTATATGAGATCGGTCTTTCGCCTTTTTTAATTCAAAAAGTGTTCTTTTAACAATCGTTGATTCTCTAAACTTGATAAAGATTTCAACAAATTGTTTTAAATTTAATAATTCCGGTTTTTTTTCATTTATAGCTAAAGTATTAAATCCAAAAGAACTTTCGAGAGGTGTAAATTTGTAAAGTTGATTAATAATAATATCTTGATTTATATTTTTCTTGGTTTCAATTACGATTCTCACACCTTCTTTATTAGACTCATCTCTCAAGTCAGCTATTCCTTCCAATTTTTTCTCCCTAATAAGATGTGCAATCTTTTCAATTAATGTAGTTTTATTTATTTGATATGGAATTGATTTTATTAATATTAATTTTCTATCTTTAATACCTTCCTCAATATCTATTTCTCCTCTAATTTTTATAGAACCTCTTCCAGTTTCGTAACCATTTTTAATATCATTTTTACCCAGTATTAATCCACCAGTTGGAAAATCAGGCCCTGGAATACTTTTCATTAATTCTAAAATTGTAATTTTATTATTGTCTAAATAAGCCAACGTACCATCTATTACTTCACCTAAGTTGTGAGGGGGGATATTTGTTGCCATACCAACAGCTATTCCACCTGCACCATTTACTAATAAATTTGGAAATTGAGCTGGCAGAACTACAGGCTCAGTTTCTGTATCATCATAATTATTTTGAAAGCCTACAGTATTTTTGTCAATGTCTGAAACTAGGTATTCAGAAATTTTTGCCAATTTAGTCTCCGTATACCTCATTGCAGCTGCCCTATCTCCATCTAATGATCCAAAGTTACCTTGGCCATCTAATAATTTACTGTTCATTGAAAAATCTTGTGCTAGACGAACTAATGCATCGTACACAGCCTGATCTCCATGAGGATGATATTTACCAATTACGTCTCCTACAACTCTTGCAGATTTCCTAAACTGTTTCGACCAATCATATCCACCTTTGTACATTGCATATATGATTCTCCTGTGCACAGGTTTCAATCCATCTCTAGCATCTGGTAAGGCTCTCGAAACAATAACACTCATTGCATAAGACAAGTACGATGATTTCATTTCATCGCTAATGTTTCTATTACCGATATTTTTAATAGACATTTAAAAAAAAATTAAAATGGAACCTCATCATCCAGTTCATTTGATGAAACATTGTTATCGGATGGTAAGGAACTAGAATCCTGGTTCATGCTATTATCTTCAATTTTACTGCCCGAGTTAGAACTACCTAGCATTGTTAAAGTTGAATTATACCCCTGTAAAATTATTTGAGTACTATACTTTTCTTGACCATTATTATCTGTATATTTTGTTGTTTGGATTTGACCCTCTATATACACTTGAGAACCTTTTTTTAAATACTGCTGCACAACACCTACAAGACCCTCATTAAATATCACAACTCTATGCCATTCAGTCTTTTCTTTACGTTCACCAGAATTTTTATCTTTCCAAGTTTCCGAGGTTGCGACACTTAATCTTGCAACATTTTTACCATTGCTCATTTGCTTGATTTCAGGATCATTTCCGAGTCTTCCTATCAATAAAACTTTGTTTAAACTACCAGCCATAAATTATTTTTTGTGATATTAATTATTTTAACATATATGAGTAAAATATTATAACTAATTATTAATAAAACGATCAACAGGTATGCTAAAAAATATAGTAGTTAAAGGGGCAAAAGAACATAATTTAAAAAACCTCTCAGTTGAGATACCGAGAGAAAAATTAGTGATAATTACAGGTCTGTCTGGCTCTGGAAAATCCTCATTAGCTTTTGATACAATTTATGCAGAGGGTCAAAGACGTTATGTTGAAAGCCTGTCTGCTTATGCAAGGCAGTTCTTGGATAAAATGAAAAAACCGAATGTTGATTTGATAGAAGGTTTATCTCCTGCTATTTCAATAGAGCAAAAAACTACATCTAAAAATCCAAGATCGATTGTTGCCACGGTAACCGAGATTTACGATTATATGAGAGTTTTATATGCCAGGATAGGAACACCCTACTCCCCGTTTACCGGTAAAGAAATTAAATCACAAACTGTCTCTGAAATTGTAGATAAAATTTTAAATTTGCCAAAGCCTTCAAGAATAACTTTATTTTCACCTATAGTGAGAGGAAGAAAGGGAGAATATAAAAAAGAAATTTTAGGACTAAAAAAGCAAGGTTTTGAAAAAATTAGAATTAATGAGAAATTATATGATATTGACGATACACCAGCACTTAACAAAAAACTAAAACACAATATTGATGTTCAAATTGACAAATTTTTAAATAAAAAAGATGATGTTAAAAGAATTTCAGAAAGTGTTGAATCTGCTTTAAAATTATCTGATGGATTAATCTATGCAGAATTTATAAATGAAACTTTACCTAAAGAACATCAAATAATTGAAAAATTAATCTTTTCATCAAAATTTGCTTGCCCAGAAAGCGGTTTCACTATTGAAGAAATAGAACCAAGATTATTTTCATTCAACTCTCCATTTGGTGCATGCACCGAATGCGATGGTCTTGGCATGGATCTGTTTGTTGATCCTAAATTAGTTATCCCTAATGAGAAAATTACATTAGCAGATGGTTGTATAAAACCTTGGTCATCAAGTTCCTCGTTATATTACGCTCAAACGTTATCATCATTAGCTAAGCATTATAAATTTTCATTAAATGATCCTTGGAAAAAAATTCCAAAAAAAATTCAAGATATAATTTTATATGGTTCTAACGATGATGAAATTAAATTTTCTTATGATGACGGGTATGGAAAATATTCAAGTACTAAAACATTTGAAGGTGTTATCACTAATTTAGAAAGAAAGTATTTAGAAACAGAGAGTGATTGGAAAAGAGAAGAAATATCACAGTATCAGAGTGAAAAAGAATGCAGTGGTTGTAATGGTCTTAGACTTAAAGAAGAAGCTTTGTGTATAAAAATTAGTAAAAAAAATATTAGTGAAGTAACTAGACTTTCTATCAAAGAAGCAAATCAATGGTTCATAAATTTACCAAAAGAACTTAATGAAAAACAAAATGAAATAGCTCAACATGTTTTGAAGGAAATTAATGAAAGACTTAAATTTTTAGTTAACGTAGGATTAGATTATCTAAATTTATCTCGTGCTTCAGGAACGCTTTCGGGCGGTGAGTCTCAAAGAATTAGATTGGCATCTCAAATAGGTTCAGGCTTACAAGGTGTTTTATATGTTTTAGATGAACCATCCATAGGTTTGCATCAAAAAGATAATTCAAAATTATTGGAGGCTTTAAAGCGACTCCGAGATCTTGGTAACTCTGTTATTGTTGTTGAGCATGATGAGGAGGCAATGCTAACTTCAGATCATATTATAGACATTGGCCCAGAAGCAGGAATTAACGGTGGTAAAGTAGTAGCTCAGGGAAGTACAGAAGAAATAAAAAAAAATAAATATAGTTTAACTGGAGACTATTTATCAGGAAGAAAGTTTATACCCATACCAACAAATAGACGTGTTGCAAAAAATGGAAGATATTTACAAATTACAGGGTGCACTGGAAATAATTTAAAAAATGTAAATCTACATGTGCCCCTAGGTACATTCACCTGTGTTACAGGTGTTTCTGGAAGTGGTAAATCAACGGCAGTTTTGCATACGCTTTATCGTGCACTTAATTTGATGATAAACAAATCTTACTCTAGAAAAATGCCACAACCCTTTAAAGGAATTAAAGGTTTTGAATATCTAGATAAAATAATTGATATCGACCAATCTCCAATTGGAAGAACGCCAAGGTCTAATCCAGCAACGTATTCAGGAGCATTTACTCCAATAAGAGACTGGTTTGCAGCTTTACCAGAAGCAAAAAGTCGAGGTTATAAACCTGGAAGGTTTTCATTTAACGTAAAAGGTGGCAGATGTGAAGCATGTGAAGGAGATGGTGTTATAACTTACGAAATGCACTTTTTACCAGATGTATTTGTTCAATGTGACGTTTGTAAAGGCAAAAGATATAATCGGGAAACATTAAATGTAAAATTTAAAGAAAAAAGTATTGCTGATGTGCTAGATATGAGTGTTGATGAAGGTGTGAGGTTTTTTGAAAATATTCCAATAATAAAGGATAAATTGCTAACATTACAAAAAGTTGGTTTAGGTTACATTAAAATTGGTCAACAAGCCACAACACTATCAGGAGGTGAAGCGCAAAGAATTAAGCTTGCTAAAGAACTTTCCAAAAGATCTACAGGAAGAACTATATATATTCTTGACGAACCAACCACTGGATTACATGCCCATGATATTAAAAAACTATTAGAAGTACTCCAGGCATTTGTTCAAAAAGGCAATACTGTTTTAGTTATTGAACATAATATGGATGTAATAAAGACAGCTGACTGGTTAATTGATATGGGTCCAGAGGGTGGAGTTAACGGTGGCCAGATATTGTTTCAAGGTAAGCCAGAAGATATAGCAAAAGTAAAAAATAGTTATACAGCAAAATATTTAGATAAAATACTTAAAATAAAAAATAATAAGCTTAAAAAATCTGCTTAAGGCGTATTATCAATTACTTCACTCCAATCGCGTTTAACATTAAAAATTAAAATTAGTGGAGAAGCTATGAATATTGAAGAATACGTACCAACTATTACACCCCAAATTAACGCAAATGAAAATCCTCTTAAAATTTCACCGCCGAACAAGTATATAGCTGTAAGTGCCAACAATGTTGTAATTGAAGTTTTTAGTGTTCTGGGTAAAGTTTCATTTACTGATAAATTTATTAAATCTAAAAGGCTTGCTCTATCATCTTTTTTCAAATTTTCTCTAATTCTGTCATAAATAACAACAGTATCATTCATGGAATATCCCACTATAGTTAATACTGCAGCGATTATAGAAAGATTAAATTCAAACCCAATGATACTAAAAGCTCCTAGTGTTAAAATAACGTCATGAGATAATGCTAAAATAGCACCCATACTAAACTGCCATTCAAATCTTAACCAAATATAAAAAAGCATTAGAACTAGAGCAATTACAACAGCGTATATACCTGCTTCTGTAAGTTCTTTGCTTATTTTTGGACCAACCATTTCAACTCTTCTAAAATTAATACTTTGATTTAGATTTTTTTCTAAATTACTTTTGATTTCAGATATAAAATTACTTTTACCACTTTTTTTTTCTAAAATAGCTAGAAAAGTTTTGCTATCACCAAACTCTTTTACTTTTATGTCACCCAGCTCTTGTTTTAATAATCCAGATCTTATCTTGTCAGAAGCTAAATTTTGGTTAAATTGCATTTCAATAATTGTTCCACCTTTAAAATCAATTCCTAAATTTAATCCTTTAGAAAACAATGAAATTAGAGAAATAATAATAATTATTAAAGATAAAGTGTAAAACTTTTTGTAATGATTAATAAAAGCAATTTTAGTGTTATAAAAATTCATAATTAAATTTTTATTTCCTGACCTTTTTTTGATTTAATATATACAGATACAAATAGTCTTCCTAAAATAAATGTTGTAAACAAAGAAGTGATTATTCCAATTGCTAGTGTTACTGCAAATCCTTTTATCGGACCACTGCCAATAAAATATAGTACAAAAGCAGCAATTAAAGTGGTGATATTTGCATCTAATAGAGTTGTTAAAACTCTTTTATATCCATTGTCAAATGCAATCAAAATATTATCTTCAATTTTTAATTCTTCTTTAATTCTCTCATAAATTAATACATTCGCATCTACAGCCATTCCTACTGTTAATATTATTCCCGCTATCCCCGGCAGAGTTAAAGTTGCTTCAACTATAGTCAAAATACTAATTAATAATATTAAATTAATAAAAAGGGATATGTTAGCAAATATACCAAAGATTTTATAATTATAAAAAATATATAAAATTACTAAAATAAAACCGATAATTAATGATAATATTCCTTTATCTATACTTTCTTGACCGAGATCTGGTCCAACAGTTCTTTCTTCAATAATTGACATAGGAGCAGGTAAAGCGCCTGAGCGTAAAATAATTGATAAATTATTTGCTTCTTCAACGCTAAAACTACCTGATATTTGACCGTTTCCAGTTGTAATGGCGTCTCGAACTACAGGAGCACTAACAACTTTATCATCAATAATTATCGCAAGTCTTCTGCCAATATTATTTTTTGTTGCATAAGCAAATTTTTTGGCTCCAAAACCATCTAATTTAAAATTAACAACTGATGAATTGTTAAGGTTATCAAATCCTGGTTGTGCATCTGTTAAATGCTCACCAGATAAAACTAGTTTTTTTTGCACATTGTAAGTCTCAAGATTATTTTTTGATTGAAGTTTTTCATAACTTTGTTTTTTAGCATCGTTATCTGCTATAAACCTGAATGTTAATTTTGCCGTTGTACCAATTATTTCTTTAATTCTTTTAGGATTTTTAATACCAGGAAGTTCAATTAAGATTCTCTCCTCACCTTGTGCAATTATAGTAGGCTCCCTTGTACCAAGTTCATCTATTCTGGAACGAATAATTTCAAGAGATTGCTCCATTGCATTTTTTTTAATTCTTTTTTGGTAACTTTCACTTAGATTAATTTTAATTTGATTATTCAAAAATTGATAATTTAGCTCCCTATTACTCTCATCAATATTTTCGTTGATTTTATTATCATTCAATACTTTTAAAATATTATCTTTATTTTCAATATTAAATTCAAAGGAGATGGTCGAATTCTTTATAATAAAATTATTATAATTAATTCTTTCAGACCTTAATTTTTTTTTTAATTCAAAAGACTTTGTTTCAAGTTTATCTTTAAATAAAGGCTTGGAGTTTACCTCTAGTAATAAATATGATCCACCTTGTAGATCCAAGCCTAAAACAACTTTTTTTTTAGGTAAAAATGAAACTTCAGATTTAAACACATTTGGCAAAAAAAATATAAATCCGAATATTATAAGAGAAATAATAGTAAAAATTTTTAACTTAGAAAATTGTAACACTCTAAATTACTTTTTAGGTTCTGTTTTGCTTAAAACCTGAGAAATTGTACTTTTTATAACTTGTATCGTCACGTTATCTGAAATTTGAATTTCAGCCTTATCACCATCTATGATTCTAACCACTTTACCGACTATACCACCAGCAGTAACTACATTGTCTCCACGTGTCAGAGCTTCAACCATCGCTTTATGTTCTTTTATTCTCTTTTGCTGCGGTCTGATCAGCAAAAAATAAAAGATAACAAAAATTAAAATTAAGGGTATGAATTGCCCTATTGCTTTTCCATCCATGAACGATGTATTTAAACTAAATGGGTTATAATTCAACCCATTATTATTGATCTTCTAAGTGTTTCTTTATTTTTTTTACAATATTTATATTTTCTAAATTTATGTTTGGTCTATTCATTACAAAATAATCAGTTAATATTTTATCACTAAAATCAAGCAATTTTTCAAATTCTCTTAAATCTATTTCTGACAAATTACTGTGATTTTTCTTAAAATAACCACCTAGTACAATATCCATTTCTTTAGTTCCCCTATGTGAAGATCTAAATAATAATTTTTTTACAAAGTCTGTATTGCTCACTAAGAAAATAAATATAAAAATAATAATTATTATCAATGAAAAACGATCTATTTAGCTCAATAATAAATGTAAAGGGCATTGGTCCTAAAATAAAGAAGAAATTAGAAGAAAAAAATATTTTAAATAAAGCAGACCTTTTATTGAATCTCCCATCAGGATCGATTGACAGAAGATTCTGTCCAAAACTAGATCAATTAGAAATTGGTAAGATATCTACAATTTTTGTAATACCGATAAAATACAGTTTTCCTAGAATTAGAAATTTACCAAGTAGAGTAACTTGCAAAGATGAATATAGTAAAATTGATTTAGTTTTTTTCAATAGTCGCGAAAATTACATTAAGCAAATGCTACCTTTGAACGAAGAGGTAGTTATTAGTGGTAAAGTTAGTCTTTATAAAAGTAAATATCAAATTACCAATCCAGATTATATTAGAACAACAGATAAAGGAACTAACATTCAAAAAGTTATGTCGAGATATTCATCCATATCAGGTATCTCTGATAAAACGCTTCAAAAAATTTTTAGTGATGAGGCAAACAATATTGAAGAATTAGATGATTGGCATGACAAGTCTTTTTTAGAGAAAATGAAATGGCTCTCATGGTCTCAAAGCATTAAAAGAATTCATAACCCTATAGAAACTGATGACGTAAATAAAAATTCACTTTATTATGAACGTTTAGCCTATGATGAAATTTTTAGTAATTTATTAATATTTAATGAAATTAAAAAAAGAATTGAAAAAATAAAAAAAATACCAAAACAAATATCCAAATTAGAAATAGATGGAATAACAAAAAAAATTCCATTTAATTTAACCAATGATCAAAAAAATTGTTTAGATGACATTATTAAAGATATGAAATCAGAAAGAAAAATGATGAGAGTTTTACAAGGTGATGTTGGTTCTGGAAAAACGATTATTGCTCTTATGGCATCATACTTAAACTGTAAATCAAATTATCAAACAGCAATAATGGTGCCTACAGAAATATTAGCAACACAACATTATAAAAATTTTAAAAATATTTTAGATAAAACAAATATTAATATCGAGCTGTTGACTGGTAAAACAAAACTTAAAAATCAAAAAATTATAAGGGAAAAATTAAAAAATAATAAAATTGATATTCTAATTGGTACACATTCATTGTTTCAAGATAAAATAGAATTCTCAAAACTTGGATTGATAGTTATCGATGAACAACATAAATTTGGTGTTAAACAAAGAATTAATTTATCTTTAAAGGGTACAAATAATACGGATGTTATACTTATGACAGCTACGCCAATTCCAAGAACTTTAGTTCTAACTAATTATGGAGATATGAATATTTCAACAATTAAAAAAAAACCTTTCTCAAATAATAATCTAACAACTCTTATAAAGCCTATTCAAAAATTAGATGAAGTAATAGCCTTTGTAAATCAAAGAATGGATAATGAAGATCAAATATATTGGGTTTGTCCATTAATTGATGAGAGTGAAAAATTGAAATTAATGGCAGCGATAAAGAGGTTCGAATTATTAAAGAAAAAAATTAACCATAACATTGGATTAATTCATGGTTCCACAAAAAAAGAAGATAAAGAGGAAGTTATGCAAGATTTTATTGATGGAAAAATCAGGGGTATTATCTCTACCACGGTTATAGAAGTTGGTATTGATAACCCAAATGCTAATACTATCATAATAGAAAATGCTGAAAGGTTTGGACTTGCTCAGTTACATCAACTTAGAGGAAGAGTTGGAAGATCGGGTAATGAAGCAAACTGTATATTGCTTTATTCATCTGCAATTTCAGAAACTGGAAAAAAAAGATTAAAAATAATGAAGGACTCTAATGATGGATTTTATATTTCTGAGGAAGATTTAAAATTAAGAGGTTATGGTGATATAATTGGTTATCAACAAAGCGGTGAAAAGAACTTTATAATTGCTGATCCAATTTATCATTCCCATCTATTTGAGCTTGCAAAAAATAATCTGGATTTACTGGAGCAAAATAATAAAAGTAAATACGAAATACTTTTAAAAATTTTTAAAAAAGACAGAATTTTAAATATTATAGATACTGGTTAAGCTATTTTTTTGTAGCCTATAGCTATTTCAAATTCATTTAATCTTTTATATATAGATCTCAATTCTGTAATAGTGGTCCAATTTTGTGTAAATAGCGAAAAACTACCATGCACTCTTGCAAAAGCGTTCGATACTTGAATAACAAAACCCAAAGTAATTGCTCCTGTAAACAAACCTGGAGCCATTACAAGATATGGAACTATTACCATGAATTGATCATAAATATTTACCCATATATCAAAATATCCATAATGTAGAAAAAGACGGTGATAGTTAAATTTTATACCTGTAAATAGTTCAAATACTGTATCTGGTTTAGCATACGTATCCCTATCATCCTCTCCATAAACTAACTCTTTTCTAAATTTTGCTTCAACTTTTTGATTATTATATTCTAAACCAGGTAATTTTATTCCAACAAACCAACTAATTATTAAACTACCAACACTTGTAGCGAATGCTACCCAAACAAGAGATCCTGGAATATTTCTTAAAAAATCGATCTCAACTTTTGAGGACAGTGACCACAATATTGGTGTAAATGCAATTAAAGTCATTATCGCTCTTACAACTTGAAGACCTAGACTCTCAACGATTTTTGCAAATCTCATTGTATCTTCTTGTAGCCTTTGGGCTGAACCCTCGACTTTAACTCTACCTGATGTCCAGATAGGTATGTAGTCAAAAGTCATCGCCTCTCGCCAACGAAAAGCATACAGCCTTGTAAAATAAGCTGTAAGTGTTGCTAAAACTACATATGGTAAAGCTAAATACACAAACTCTAAAATTTTATCCCAAAACATTGAAATATCATTTTCAGTTGGCTTTTGAAGTAGATCATAAAATCCTTTATACCACTCATTGATTTTCACAGTTATTGTGACTTGAATTAAAAGTGATAAGATTAAAAATAATCCTCCACCCCATGACCATAATAGCCATTTTTTATTAAGAAAAAAACTTTTAAACATTTTTATGAAAGAAAATTGTCTGCGTAAGATTTAATAATTTGTTTTATCTTTTTTGACTCTATTAAATCAAAATCAATATTATTTTTTTTTGCATAATTAATTGCAGAGTCTTTATCATCAAAATAAAGTTTTACTTGAGATTGGGTATCAGTAGTACTTTCCCAATTCATTAAATGATCATAATCACTATTATCTTTAAAAAATTCTAACACCCATTTTTTACTATTATTACGGCCTGACTGTGTTGCAGTTTTTGAGGGTATGTAAATTTTAGCTTTTTTCATGTTTTTAATTATTTTGGTCGGGGCAGCAAGATTTGAACTTGCGACCCTCTGGTCCCAAACCAGATGCGCTACCAGGCTGCGCTATGCCCCGACTTTATAACTTATATACATATTTTATTGATCTTTTAAAGAATTAAGAATTTCATTTTTAAAACTAAAATGATAATAAATCAGCGTGATTACGAAAATCTCATCTTTTTTTAAGTGGTACATTAAACATGAAAGTACCGCAGGTATTACCTTGCTAGTGATGACTATTATTGCTTTAATAATTAGTAATTCTTTTTTGTCAGACGACTATTTCAAAGCACTCAAAACGTATTACGCCCTCGGTTTTGGTGAATTTAAACTTAAACTATCTTTATTTCATTGGATAAATGATGCTTTAATGGCAATTTTTTTCTTAGTAGTTGGATTGGAAATCAAAAGAGAATTTGTTGAAGGAGAATTATCAAGACCAACACAAGCTGCATTGCCAATAATGGGCGCTGTTGGGGGAATGTTGGTACCCGCTCTAATCTACGTTGGTTTTAATATTCAAACACCAGAAACATTAAGAGGTTGGGCAATACCATCTGCTACAGATATCGCATTTTCTATTGGGATTTTATCTTTGCTAGGATCTAGAGTCCCCTTGTCTCTAAAAGTATTTTTAGTTGCTCTTGCTATTATTGACGACATGGGTGCAGTAATTATTATAGCTATATTTTATACAACAGAATTAAATCTTACCTATTTAAGTTTGATGTTTGCGTGTTTTTTTATACTTTTATTACTAAATAAATTTAATGTTAAATATTTTTCACTATATTTAATAGTCGGGTTGTTCATGTGGTTTTTTACTCATGAGTCCGGTGTGCATGCTACAATTGCTGGAGTACTTTTGGCAATAACTATCCCACATAAACAAGATCAATCTCATCATGGTAAATCAATGTTAAAGCATGTTGAACATACACTGGCTCCATATGTTTCATTTATTATAATGCCAATATTTGCTTTTGCAAACGCTGGAGTTAATTTTGACGGCATGTCATTCTCACAATTATTAGAGCCGGTTCCCCTTGGAATTTGTCTTGGATTATTTGTTGGAAAGCAAATTGGAGTATTTATTTTCTCAATTGCTGCAATAAAATTTGGTCTAGCTGAGAAACCAAATGATGCTAACTGGGGAAGTTTTTATGGTGTTGGAATACTTACGGGTATTGGTTTTACCATGAGTTTATTTGTAGGAAACTTGGCTTTTCCTGATTCAGATATTATTGATGGTGTTAAAATTGGTGTTTTATTGGGATCGTTATTTTCAACACTAGCTGGATATGGTTTGTTAATGATAACAACAAAAAAAAAGAATGCGATCGCTTAAAATATTAATTATAATTATATTATTTAGTAACCCAGTTTATGCAAATATGAAAAATGCTTTTGACTTTAAATTTGACTCAATAGATGGCAAAGATTTAAATCTTTCGAAATACAAAGGAAATACTTTACTTGTAGTAAATGTTGCAAGCAGATGTGGTTTTACAAATCAGTACGACGGTTTACAAACTTTGTGGGAAGAATACAAAAATAAAGGTTTTGTAGTCATCGGTGTATCCTCAAATGACTTTAATCAAGAATTAAAAAGTAAAGAAGAGGTTAAAAAATTTTGTGAAGTAAATTTTGGTATAAATTTTCCAATGACTGATATTACAACTATTAAAGGTGATAATGCACACCCGTTTTTCAAATGGGCTAAAGATACATCTGGTTTCAAACCAAAATGGAATTTTTATAAAATATTAATAAATAAATCTGGTCAAATAGAAGACACTTTTAGCTCAATGACAAAACCCAAAAGTACTAAACTTATTTCAGCCATAGAGAAAATTCTATGATAGAAAAAATTAAAAAAAATAAAAAAATACTTATATTAATTGGTTTAATAATAATTATAGAGATATCTGGACACGGTATTTTTGCGTCACTTTTGAGGTTTCTTGCTTAAGCTGTTTTAATTATCTATAATTAACGTGTCTTTAGAGCCTCCACCTTGAGAACTATTTACAATTGTGCTTCCTTTTTTTAGTGCAACCCGTGTCAAACCTCCGGATGTAACATAGGTTGATTTACCACTTAAAACAAATGGTCTTAAATCAACATGACGAGGCTCAATATTATTATCTGTCATAGTTGGAAGTGTTGATAAAATCTCTAAAGGCTGAGCAATAAATTCTCTCGGGTTTTTAATAATATTTTCTATAGTAAGCTTTTTAGTCTTTTTAGATGATTGGGCTCCAATTATTATGCCGTATCCTCCAGAGGCATTTGCTGGTTTGATTACTAATTTTGATATATTTTCAATAACATAATCTCTTTGTTTTTTATCATGACATAAATAAGTTTCTACTTGATTTAGTTTTGGTTGCTCACCTAGATAATAAACAATCATTTTATTCACGTAAGAATAAATTACTTTATCATCTGCAATACCTGTTCCTATTCCATTAATAATTCCCACATTCCCCTTTCTCCAAGCTTTAAACAAACCAGGGACACCAATTAATGAACCTTTAAAAAAAACTTTTGGGTCCAGAAAACTATCATCTAGTCTTCTATATATGCAATCCACACGTAATTTGCCTGACACTGTTTTCATGTACACAATGTCGTTTTCTACAAATAAATCTTTACCTTCGACTAATGCAATTCCCATTTGTTCTGCTAAAAATGAATGTTCAAAGTAAGCAGAATTATAAATACCAGGAGTAAGTACGACCATGTGTGGATTATCTCTTTTCTTCGGAATGCATTCTATCATACAATGATATAGTTTATTTGCGTATTGATGAATTGAAGATACTTTATATCTTGTGAAAAGTTCTGGGAAGACATCTCTCATGACCATACGATTTTCTAACATGTAAGAAACACCAGATGGCACTCTTAGATTGTCCTCTAAAACTAAATATTCTCCATTAATATTTCTTATCAGATCAATTCCAGAAATATTAGACCAGGTTTTGTATTTAGGTGAGAAGCCATTGCATTCTTTAATATAATATTGAGATTTAAATATTAAATCTTTTGGTATTACATTGTCTTTGAAAATTTTTTTATTATTATAGACATCGTCTATGAATAGATTTAGCGCTTTAACTCTTTGAGTTAATCCTTTCGCTACCTTGTTCCATTGAGTTTTTGGAATGATTCTTGGGATGATATCTAATGGCCATTTTTTTTCTTCGGCTCTGTTGTTTGCTGCGTATACTCTAAAATTTATACCTCTTGCACTTATTGTGCTTTGACAATTTTTTTCAATCTCTAGTAGTTTTTTTTTACCATTTCTTTCTAAAATATTTGAGATGATTTTTGCGTGTTTTCTTAGTTTGCAATCATCTGTAATATATCCATCATAGGCGTTTTTATAATTATAGTCTTTCCAAAAAGATAATCCCATAAGATGATAATCTACAAATTACAATGATAAGCTAATGCCAATTTTATATAACAGTTATGCTACAAATAGATTGTAAATATTATGATTATTAACTATCAATTGAATAATGACATATTGTATTGGAATTAAAACAAATGATGGATTAGTGTTTGCATCTGACTCAAGAACAAATGCCGGTTTAGATAATGTTAATATTTACTCAAAAATGATGACACATGATGTTGGTGACAGAACTATAATTGTGGTCACATCTGGAAATCTTGGAACTTCACAGGCTGTTTACAAATCAATCGAGAAAGATCTAAAAAGCGATAAATCAAAAATTAATTTAAATACTTGCAAAAACTTTGAGCAAATAGCCTCTTATATAGGTTCACTTAATATAAAACATTCTTCACCACAAGGCATGAATACTGATAATGTTTTATTAGGGTCTACTTTCATTGTTGGAGGTCAAATAAAAGGGCAACAACATGAAATGTACCTAATTTATCCTCAAGGAAATTATATTAGACCCGCTGATAGTAAGCCCTATCTTGTGATAGGTGAAGTCAAATATGGAAAGCCAATACTTGACAGAGTAATTAAACCAGATATTTCAATTGGAGATGCTTCTAGATGCGCATTAATATCAATGGACTCAACATTGAGAAGCGATTTAACAGTTGGTCCACCAATTGATTTCGCGGTTCTAAAAAAAGATTCAGAAAAACTTGTGGCGTTAGAATGCTTGAATATATCTGACGATGTTTATTCTAAAGTTTGTAATCAATGGTCTGAAAGTATTTTTAAAGTTTTTGACTCATTTCCAAGATTTAAATGGGAAAAAAAATAAGTCGAATTTTAAAAAACCTTAAATTAAATTGAGTATAAAGAAAGTGTTGTATGAGTGTTAACTCAGTAACACTCATAAAATTAAGCTTGCTGACAAACGTCTTTAACTATTGGAGTGTTTGAACAATCATCACACTTTGTAATCTGTACTAGGCATCCACTCTCCGCTTTTGCGAAATCAACAGTCTTGTTACATTTTGAACATGTCGAAGCTAGAGTCATACCGCATTTTGAACAGCTTGCTGTATTTAAATTTTCCATAATTATTTCCTAAAACTTTCTTATATATTATTTAATAAATAACAAGATAGAAAAACTATTATTTTTAAGAGTGATAATCATTCTCAAACTAATAATAAAATTCATTAATTAAATATAAAGTGAAAGATGCGATAAGAGCATACTCAAAATAGAATTTTATTTTCATTATTCTGTCAAAAAGGTTACTTTTGTTGGACAAATATTTCTTTCCGGTAAAAAATAATATTTCTATAAATACAAAAGTTGCTAACAAACTCATAAAAGTTTTCTTAATACCAAAGTTTGTAATACCAAAAAAAATACTAGAAATAAGTGTCAAATAAGAAACTTTAATGACGAAAATTGTAAGTATAATGTTTGTTTTTTGAGAAAAGCTTTTTTTTAATTTAATAAAAAAAAATGACCATAAGCATGCAAAAATAAATAATGTGAACTCAATCATAATTCTTCTGTTTATAAGAAATATGTTTAAAGTACTTTTCTTTTCCTTTAATTATTTTAAATCTATTAATTGCAATAAAAATAATGTTAAACGTCTTTTTTATATTCATAGGATATTACACTAACTGTAGACCATAAAGAATTTTTATTATTGTCGATATAGGGAATTAATGTCCACAAAAAAGTTCTACTTCTTTTATTTTTTGTAACCTTAACAAGATATACCTCATGAAATTGATCTTTGTGAGCAAGCTCAACTTTATTTTCATTATGATCTAAAAAAATTGAATATGGATAAGACTTTATCATTTTTTTAAATTTGTTTATTGGCCCTGTTATTTTTTTATTATCGGGATGAGCAAAAATGAATACCTGTTCAATACCACGATCTTCGCCTAGTTTAGAATTATTTTTTAAAGATTGAAGTTGTAAAATTAAAACTTGATAAGCTGTAAGTTTTGCATTTGGGAGTATTAAATTATTAGATTTTGATTTAAAGCCAACAAATCCAATAATTAAAGCAAAAATAATTAAAATGTTGGAAGATTTTAAATTTTTAATTGCTTTCATTTTTTAGTTTATTAATTGGCGGTCCCTAGGGGAATCGAACCCCTCTTTCATGGATGAAAACCATGTGTCCTAACCGATAGACGAAGGGACCAGAAATAAAACCTTTTATTTAAAATTGTTATTTAATCAATAAAAAAATTTAATTTATTAATTGAATATCATCAATAATTAGCTCTATATTTGTTTTACCATTCCATTCATTTAATTTTATTTTACCTGCGACATTAAAATTTTTTTTGTAATTTAACAGATAATTTCCAATATCTTTATTTTTTGAATTAAAACAAATTGCATTTAGATAAAAAGATCCTTTTTGCATTACAACTTTTACATGATTATTGTTGGTATCTATAATTTTACTGATTTTAAAATTTTCAAAAGCAAAAACAGGCTCTTTATTTCCAGAGCCATAAGGTTCGAGAAGATTAATTTTGTTAATTAAATCAATATTAATTGCTGAAGTTTCTAAGTATGAGTCTATATAAAAATGATTATTGTTATCTCTTTTAGATTTTTTATAGATTTTTAATATTTCATCCTTGAAAATATCTAACTTATCAGTCTCAATGCTAAAACCACCTGCCATTGGATGCCCACCACCCTTTATTAAAAGATCCATTTGTTTACATTTGGTGATTGCTAAACCAATATCGAAACCTAAAATAGATCTAGCAGATCCCTTGCAAATCAATCCATTTTGAGAAAGAATGAAGGCTGGTCTATTATAATGCTCTTTTAGTCTACTTGCTACAATACCGATTAAACCCTCATGCCAATCTTTTTTAACAAGAAATATTATGTCTTGCAGCTTTTGTTTATCAACTAAATCAATTGCTTCATTAATAATATTACCCTCAAGTTCCTTCCTTTTTAAATTTAAACTATTTAATTCACTTGATATCAAATATGCAGTTTCTGCATCATCAGTAGTTAATAATTTATAACCTAAATTAGATTTTCCTATTCTTCCACCAGCATTTATCTTTGGGCCTAATACGTACCCAACTTCATAAGTTGATAATTTTTTGTTAATTTTTGAATAATCTGTTAATGTTTTCAAACCTAGATTATTTCTTTTTGAAGCTATTTTAAGACCTTGATGAACAAAAGCTCTATTCAAGTTTATAAGTGGAACCACATCGCATATAGTCCCCAACATCACTAAATCTAAAAAATCAAATAAATTTGGTTCATTTATATTTTTTGTTTCAAAATACTTTTTATATCTTAAAAACGTATTTAAACCTGCAAGAAATATAAAAAGGACTCCAGCCGCACAAAGATAGTAAAATTCGTCATTTTCATCTAATCTATTTGGGTTTATTACAGCATCGGCTATTGGAAGGTTTTCTTGAGATTTATGGTGATCTATTACAACAACATCTATATTATTGTCTTTTGCAAATTTAATAGCATCAAAAGATGTGGTGCCACAATCTAATGTAATAATCAATTTGATATCTTCCCTAATAATCTTTTTAAAAGTTTCGATAGATGGCCCGTAACCATCTTTTTGACGATCAGGAATATAAACTGAGTAATTAACCTTTAATTTTTTTAAATATAATGACATCATACCAGCGGAAGTAGCTCCATCAACATCGTAATCTCCAAAAATACAGATTTTACTATTATTTGAGATGTGTTTGTAAATAATTTTTATACCTAGATCGCAATCTTTAAAATGAGTGGGATTTGGTAAAAAATTTTTAATCTTTGGCTCCAAAAAACTCTCAATTTCATTAACTAAAATCCCTTTTATAGAAAGTAGTTTTGCTGTAAAAAAATCAACCTCGTACTTACTTGAAATAAGTTCTAAAAGATTTTTATCGTAGTCTTTTATTAACCACTCTTTTCCTTGAACAGAGGGATTTTTCATATCTTATATTTTTTTTTAACTTTTTTAAAAAATTTCTGAGAATAATGTAAGGCAAAAGTTTCTGTTTCATATTCCTTGTTTCTTAATTTTACTCCAGAAACTAAATCACCGTCAGTAACACCTGATGAGCAAAAAATTACATCACCTTTTACAAGGTCATTCAAGTAATATTTTTTTTCAAAATCTTTAATTCCAAGATTTGTTGCTCTTTTAATTTCATCATCATCTTGAATTTTTAATCTAGCTTGAAATTGTCCACCCAGACATTTTATTGCAGATGCTGCCAATACTCCTTCTGGGGCACCCCCTATACCGAGATACATATCAACATCTGAAGTCTCTAAAGCAGAAAATATTGATCCAGCAACATCGCCATCTGATATTAGTTTTAATTTTGCACCTAAAGATTTAATATCTTCAATAAAGTGTTTATGCCTTTCTCTGTCTAGTAAACAAATACAAATCTCATCTACACTTTTATTTTTGGCTTTTGCTAAATTTTTAATATTGTTTTTCACATCTTCATCTAGATCAACAATATTTTCTGGAAGACCATGACCTACCGAAATTTTATCCATATATGTGTCCGGAGCTTGTAATAGCATTCCCTCTTCTGAAATTGATATTACTGAAATAGCGTTTGGCTGATTATTTGCTGCTAATTTTGTTCCATCTAGAGGATCAACAGCTATATCAATTCTTGGATTTTTTGATTTACCAAGTGTCTCCCCAATATAAAGCATTGGAGCTTCATCCATCTCCCCTTCCCCAATAACGACCTTACCACAAATATTTAGTTCATTTAATTTTTGCCTCATTGCATCTACTGCAGCTTGGTCAGCGGCATTTTTATCTCCTTTGCCTTTTAACAATGAAGATTTATAAGCTGCAACGGCTGCAACATCGATAATTTGATCTAATAAATTTGGTTCCAACATTAAAGTTTTTTATAATCCCTCACTCTTATCATAACTATTTTTTTGAATAATTTTTTTTGAGTTAATAATTTTCTCATTACTTTTTGAATGCTTAATTCTTTTGTCTGATGTGTTACTAACATTATATTAGCAGATCCTAATTTGGAAGGTTCCTGGTACAAGTTGGCAACACTAATTTTATATTTGGCTAAGACTGATGTTATTTTAGATAATACACCTGTTACATCTTTTGTTAAAAATCTAATATAATATTTGGATATATGATTATCAAAATTAAATAAATTTAATTTTTTTTTAGCTGATGGTGCTAATCCAAATGAATATTCATCATTACCCAACATTATTGACGTAATATCTGAAATTACGGCAGATGATGTTGGCCCCTTTCCTGCGCCTGGTCCTTCATATATAGTTCTGCCTATTGGGTGACCATCAACTACAATTGCATTTATTACGTTGTCAATATTTGCAACGTCTAGATTGTCAGGTATTAAACAAGGGTGGACTCGTTGTTTTACTTTATTACCTTTTCTCTCAGCTATAGCTAAAAGTTTAACCGTATAGTTTAATGATTTTGCAAACCTTATATCATCTAAATCAATATTTCTTATGCCCTCGATTACAAAACCTTTGTTAATAATTTTTGTACCAAATCCGATTGAACTTAAAATTGAAATTTTATCTGCAGCATCAAAACCGTCGACATCTGAACTAGGATTTGATTCTGCATAACCTAATTTTTGTGCATCTTTAAGCACATTGACAAAACTTTCATTTCTTTTTTCCATTTCGGTTAAGATAAAGTTTGTTGTTCCATTTAATATTCCATATATGTGGGTTAATTTATTTGCAATCAAACCTTGTTTCATCGATCTTATTATTGGAATACCGCCTCCTACAGCTGCTTCAAATAATAAATTTACACCGTATTTTTCTGCAAGTATTGAAAGAGCATCACCATGTTTTGCAATTAAAGCTTTATTAGCAGTAACTACATGTTTATTTTTTTTTATTGAATCAAAGATAATTTTCTTAGCAACGCCATCTGAGCCACCTATTAATTCAACAATAATATCAATTTTTGGGTCGTTTATTATCTTAGATATATTTTTTTCTATTAATTTCTTAGGTATTTTTATTTCTCTTTTTTTTCTGATATTTTTTGCACTTACTTTTAATATATTTAGTTTAAATCCTGTCTTTTTTTTTATATCAGACGCATTTTTTTTTATATTTCTGTAAACTTCCAGACCAATATTTCCTAAACCAATGATACCTAAATTAAATTCTTTCATTAAATTAATCCTAATTGCTCATCAAAATTAAATCTGATATTAAAATTTTGTATAGCTTGTCCAGCAGCACCTTTTAACAAATTATCAATACTTGAAGATATAATAAAAGTGTTTTTGGCATTACTTTTATTAACAGAGATATGAACCATATTCGTATTTATTACTTTATCAGTATTTATCATTTTTGATTTAAAAATTTTTATAAATGGTTCATTTTTATAAAATTTATCTAAAGTATCGTAAATATCCTCAATTGATTTTTTAGATTTGATATAAATAGTAGAAAGCATTCCTCTAAATGTCGGTATTAAATGCGGTGTAAATAAAATCTCTACATTTTGATTAGCGTATAATGATGAATAAAAATTAATCTCAGGCATATGTCTATGATTTCCAGCACCATAAATTGCAATATTTTCATTTAAATTTGGGTATTGATCACTACTATAAATTTTTTTACCTGCACCTGAATAACCTGATTTACTATCTGCAATTATATTTTCTAATTCAATATCTTTTGTTTTTAACAACGGTATCAACGGTAAGAGTATTGAAGTTGGATAACAACCTGGGCACGCTATTAAATCACTTCTTTTAATCTTATCTCTATAAATTTCGGATAAACCATATACTGCTTTGTTTAATAGATTGGGACTTTTATGCTCTGAGTTGTACCACTTTTCATATGTTTTGCTATTTGGTAATCTAAAATCAGCTGACAAATCAATAATTATAATTTTTTCTGAGATATCATTAATAACTTTGTGCAACTCAGAATGTGGAAGTGCAGAAAAAAAAACGTCGCATTTATTAATAAGACTCAAATCAATTTTTTTCAGTTTAGGCAATTTGCTAATTTCTTTAGGTAAATTTTCATAAATATTTTCATCTATACTATCCTTAACAAACAGATATTTGATCTCTACTGAAGGATGAGCATATATTTTTTTTATAATTTCCAATCCAACAAATCCTGTTGCACCAGCGATAGCAATATTTAATTTATTAGCCATTAGTCTAAATTTAAATGTGTTTGATTTTAAAACAATAAAAAACTAAAAAATGGTTATCTTTTAGAAAACTGGAACTTTCTTCGTGCTTTCCTTTGTCCAGGTTTTTTACGTTCAACCGTTCGTGAATCTCTTGTTAACATTTTGTTTTTTTTTATAATTTTTCTAGTATCTGGCGATGAACTCACTAATGCCTTAGAAATACCGTGTGTTACAGCTCCTGCTTGACCGCTCATACCCCCGCCTTTAACAGTGCATACAATATCGAAAATGTCCTTCGATTTTGTAATTGTTAACGGTTTTTCAATTGCTAATTGATGAATAGGTCTTTTAAAATATTGAGAATAAACTTTTCCATTAACAAAAATTTTTCCTGAACCCTTCAACATCCAAACTCTTGCAACTGCATCTTTTCTTTTGCCCGTAGCATAGACAGCATCTTTTGATATTTTAATTACTTCTGTACTCATACTAGTTAGTTCTCACGTTCTTTTTATTTATTTTTCCGAATTCAATATTCTTTATTTTTTGTGCCTCATGAGGATGCTTTTCTTTTGTATAAATTTTTAATTTTGTAAGTTGTTTTTTTGATAGTGGACCTCTTGGCAACATTCTTTTAACTGCCAGTTTCAATATCTCCTCTGGCTTATTCTTATCAGCAAAATTACTTGGCGTTCTCTCTTTTATACCACCAGGCCAACCAGTATGTTTATAATATTTTTTTTCTGTAAATTTTTTTCCCGTAAACTTTATCTTTTCAACATTTGTTACCACGACAAAATCTCCATTATCCATATTTGGAGTATAGGTTGATTTATTTTTTCCTCTTAAAATTTTTGTAATTTCTGCCGCGAGTCTTCCTACAACTGCATTTGTTGCATCAATGTGATACCATTTGTTTTCTACTTCACTTTTTTTAATAAAATCAGTCATATTGAGAGCTGCTAATTACTGTTTATAATGTTAACTGTCAATTAAGTTTTGTCGATTATTTATGTAAAATAACGTGTAAATAGCACTAGATATTAGCAAAATTGAACCTATTTGATGGAAACTTGCCAAGTACATATTTAAACCACTTATTAACGTAAAAATTCCAAGCAATACCTGTATTAAAATTGCAATAAAAATTAATTTAAATGGTTTTGTAATTTTAATTTTTTTAAAATAAAAAAAATAAATAAGAAGTGTGTAAAAAATTATAAAATAAGCTAATAAACGGTGTATCAATTGTACATACGAAGGATTACTTAATGACTCAAATGATAATATATTTTTTACAACTATATCATTTGCTATAAATTTTTCATTCATTAGCGGCCATGTTTGGTATAATAATCCTGCATTCAAACCAGAAGTAAATGCGCCCCATATAATTTGAACTAATATAAATAATGTTAAACATAAAATTAAGATTGTTGGTTTTGTAAAATTCAATTTAAATTTACTTTTATAATTTAGTAAAGCCCAAAAAATTAGAGAATATATTATAATTGCTAAAGATAAGTGAGCTGCAAGCCTATAATGAGATACATCGGTTTCTGATACGAGACCACTTTTCACCATATACCAGCCCATAAATCCTTGCAGTAAAAATAATAAAAAAATTATTAAGTAAAAATAAATTTGGTTAGTTTTAATTCTTTTTTTTACAAAAAAATATATAAGTGGGACAATATAAACTAATACTAAAAATCTTGCTAAAACTCTGTGTACATACTCCCACCAATAAATAAATTTAAACTCATCCAAAGTCATACCATAATTGATTTTTTGATATTCAGGTATCTTTTTATAAAGTTCAAAATACTCATTCCATTTATTAGCACTGTGCGGTGGTAAGATGCCAGAAAAAAGCTCCCATTCAGTGATTGATAATCCTGAACCTGTTAGCCTTGTTAGTCCACCGACCCAAATTAGTAAAATTAATAATAAACTTGAGAAGGTTAACCATAAAAAGATATCTTTTTTTTGATATATTTGAAGCATAGATTTAGATATATATTTTGAATGAAAAAAAAAATAAGCAAATTGTCACTTGAAAAGAATCTAGAAAAAGTCAGAAAAAATATTGATAAATTAGATTTTCAAATCTTAAAAATATTATCAAAAAGACGTAAAGAAGTACTAAAAGTCATTAAATATAAACCAAAAAATAAAATAGTTGATCAAAAAAGAATAGTAAAAATGATAAAAATACGAGTAGCAAAAGGTAAAAAATTAAAACTAGAGAGTTTTATTATAAAAAACATTTGGTCAACAATGATTAGCTCTTTTATTAAATTGGAAAGAAAGAAATATAAATAATTATTTACTATGAGGCGGCAGTTTTTTTTCTACAAACCATTCATGTTTTCTCGTAGCTGGATTATATTTTTTTAATTTTAATTTTTCTTTTGCTTTTTCACCAGCTGTCGGTTTGTAAGCGTAATAATAATGTTTACTATTGGATTTTTCCTCTGGGACTAATCTTACTTTTACTGAGCTTTTTTTAGCCATCTAAATATTTTTTAAGTTCTTTTATTTTTTTTTTTAAATTAGTTAATTTTTCGACTTTTATATTATGATCTGAAAAGCTGTCAACATCGTTATTGTTATTTGTTAAAAGCTTTTTTGAACCTTTTATCGTATAACCATCCTCTTTAAGCAATTTCTTAACTTTCTTTATGTTTTCTATATTTTGTTTTGAATAATAACGACGTCCTTTATATATTAATGATGGTTTTATCTCATTGAAATGCTTTTCCCAAAATCTTAATACGTGAGTTTTTCTTTTTCCGGTTTCAAAATCAATTAAACCTACAATATCACAAACCTCCCCAATTGTTTTATAGGCCTCTTTTGATTTCATTATTTGTTAATTTTTCTTGATAAAAACTTTGAAGGTTTAAATGTTATTACTTTTCTTGAAGATATCTCTTTTGTCTCTAAGGTTTTTGGATTTCTTCCAATTCTTGATTTTTTTTGTTTAACATCAAATGAACCAAACAAGGATATTTTAACCTTATTACCTTCTTCAAAATTTTTAGTCATAGTTTCAAAAATTGAGTCTACAAATTTGATACATTCATTTTTAGATATTCCGAGCTCTTTATGAGTTAGATCATAAAGATCTTGTCTAGTTATATTATTTGACATTATTGCTGATAAAATTGTTTTTAATTTTATTTACAAGATTACCATTTATTATCTGATAAGACAAATTCAAAGAATTATAAAATGCAAATGCATCAGCTCCCCCGTGACTTTTAATAACTGGAGCGTTTAAACCTAAAAAAATTGCACCATTATATTTTCTAGGATCTAATTTTTTTTTAATTTCTTTAAAAGCAAAATAGCTAAATAAATATCCTATTTTAGATAATATTGAACTTGAAAAGGATTTTTTAATTTCTGTAGTTATAAAATTTGCTGTTCCCTCAGCAGTTTTTAAAGCCACATTTCCAGTAAACCCATCAGTTACTATTACATTTACATCTCCATTTTTTATTTCATTACCTTCAATATAACCATTGTAAGTAAAATTTAGACTTTTATTTTTCTGCAATTTTAAATGAGCATTTTTAATTGAATCATTTCCCTTGATCTCTTCAGATCCGATATTGAGTAAGCCAGTTAATACAACATTTTTATTAAAAATAGTTTTATAAAGTTCAGATCCTAAAATTGAAAATTCTACAAGATTATCCTCGGTACATTCGATATTTGCTCCTAAATCTAATACTATACTATAGTCTTTAAAATTTGGCCAAATAGCTGCTAATGCAGGCTTGTCAACACCATTTATCATCTTCAAAATTAATTTAGAAATAACTAATAATGCACCTGTATTTCCTGATGAAACAATTATATCGTTTTTTCCAGATTTGACAGACTCAATAGCCATCCACATACTTGTTTGCTTACCAAGCTTTATAGCGTCTCTTACTGAAACATCACCTGGAACTTTATTTGGTGAATGACTTATATTACAGTTATTTTGACTCAAATATTTATATTTTTTTATTGATTTAAGAATTAAATCTTTATCTCCATAAATATCAACGTAAACATCAACTTTATTTTCAAATAAAAGATTTATACCTTCAAGAACTTTTTCAGGTGCGTTATCTCCACCCATTGCATCAACTGCAATACTGATTTTTTTAGTCATTTAAGAATTAATTTTTTGGCTTAAAAATCTGTTTACCGTTATACATTCCAGTTTTCATATCCAAGTGATGAGGTAGGCGAAACTCGCCACTTTTTTTATCCTCAACAACATTTTTGAATTTAGCAGCAAGATGCGATCTTCTTTTTCCTCTTCTTGAAACTGATAATTTTCGTTTTGGTACTGCCATATTAATAATCGGCTTAATTAACATTTAATTAAACATTATCAATAGATAAATATTTAATTAAATAGTCGATAAAATCATCAATTTGTCTAATATTGGGAAAATATTTTCTCAATATACTACATTTTTCATCCTTGCAAAGCTTAGTATAATTCTCGAAATCCAACAAAATTGAATAAAATTTTGTGACTATAACTTTCATCTTCTTGTTAACTGACATGTCCCCGTATCCAATTTCTCTTAGATCTGTCTCTATCCTATTGAAAATATAATCAAAAAATTTTTGATAGTTTTCATCATTTTTTTTAATTTTATTGAATTTTTTAGATAAAAAAATTAGAAAAATTAATATTTTGTTATTTAAATTATCATCTATATAATTTTCAAATATTAATGGATTTCTAGATTCTGTTAAGGTTTTATTATATAATTTAAGTATGTCCATTTATAAAAAAATTTTAATATTCTTTTTAACATTAATAATGACTTCTTGTACATTAAATAAGGTAGATAATGTACATGGAGTTTCCAATTTAAAAAATAAAATTTCCCTTATAGAAAACAATAAAACAAATAAAAACGATATTATTAAGATACTTGGACCAATGCCAGTAATTGATAAAAAAGAAAATAGATGGGCATATTTTGAGGTAAGAGAAACCAAAACTAAATATGGAAAAAAAGATATTTATGTAAATGATTATATTGAAATATATTTTGATAAATATGGAATAGTTAAAAATTTCGAATTTTTTAATTTAAATGATATGAATAACATAAAATTTGCTAAAGAAAAAACTAGATCTTTGGGTGTCAAAGATACGTTTACCAAAAATCTTTTGAGCTCTACGCGAAAGAGAATGGAAAATGCGCGTAAAAAATTTGAAAAAAAAAAAGACTAGCAAGTTAATGAGCAATTATTGCTAATAATAATAATGCTACTATATTTGTTATCTTAATCATCGGATTTACTGCAGGTCCGGCAGTATCTTTATAAGGGTCTCCAACAGTATCGCCTGTTACAGCGGCCTTGTGAGCTTCAGATCCTTTTCCACCAAATTTACCATCTTCAATATATTTTTTTGCATTATCCCAAGCACCACCACCAGCAGTCATTGAAATAGCAACGAATAAACCAGTTACAATAACGCCCAATAACATAGCACCTAATGCTGATAATGCTGATGATTGGTCTGCAATATTTAAGACTATAAAATAAACAGCTATTGGTGACAAAACTGGCAATAAAGATGGGATTATCATTTCTTTGATTGCAGCTTTTGTTAAAAGATCAACAGCTTTAGCATAATCTGGTTTCTGTTTTCTTTTCATTATACCAGGCATTTTTTTAAATTGTCTTCTCACTTCGTTAACAACAGCTCCACCTGCTCTTCCCACAGCTTGCATTCCCATAGATCCAAATAAATAAGGCAATAAACCACCGATTAATAAACCTACAACAACGTAAGGATTAGATAAGTCAAAACTTACTTCTATTCCGCTTAATGAAGATGTTTTTTGTGCAGAAAAATATTTAATATCTTCTGTGTAGGCAGCAAATAATACTAGCGCTCCAAGACCAGCTGATCCAATTGCATATCCTTTAGTTACTGCCTTAGTAGTATTACCAACTGCGTCTAAAGCATCAGTTGTTTTTCTAACACTAGAAGGAAGTTTTGACATTTCAGCAATTCCACCTGCATTATCAGTGACAGGTCCATAAGCATCCAATGCAACAACCATTCCTGTAAGAGCAAGCATGCTTGTTACAGCTATAGCTATTCCAAATAAACCGGCTAAAGTATAAGTTGAGATAATACCAACAACTATTATTATTGCTGGAAGAGCGGTAGCTTCCATAGATATAGCCAATCCTTGAATAACATTTGTTCCGTGACCTGTTGTTGATGATTGGGCAACTGATTTTACTGGTCTATAATCAGTACCAGTATAGTACTCTGTCACCCAAATAATTAATCCTGTAATTACTAAACCAATTACTGCACAATAAAATAGATCATTTCCTGTAAAAGATTGTCCAGCAACCTTGTAAACTTTTTCTAAGCCGATAACATAATCTGTAACAGGATGCATTGCAGCTAAAGATAAAATCGCAGTTGCAACAAAACCTTTGTATAAAGCACCCATTATATTTTTACTTCTACCGAGCCTTACAAATAAAGTTCCTATAATTGATGTTAGAATACATACACCACCAATAGCTAATGGGTAAACCATCATACTTTGATTTCCTGTAAAAAAGATTGATGCCAAAACCATCGTTGCAACAACGGTAACGGCATATGTTTCAAATAAATCTGCCGCCATTCCTGCGCAGTCTCCAACGTTGTCCCCAACATTGTCTGCTATAACAGCAGGATTTCTGGGATCATCTTCCGGTATACCTGCTTCAACTTTTCCAACAAGATCAGCTCCGACATCAGCTCCTTTAGTAAAAATACCTCCACCTAATCTAGCAAATATAGATATTAGAGATGCACCAAAACCTAAGGCAACTAAAGCATCAATAATTTCTCTCTCAGATGAATTATTTGCGACTAAAAATTTATAATAAACTGTAATTGCTAATAATGCTAAGCCTGCAACCAACATCCCAGTAACAGCGCCAGATTTAAATGCTATATTCAACCCTTTTGCCAAACCTTTTCTACTAGCTTCTGCAGTTCTAACGTTTGCTCTAACAGATATAATCATTCCAACATAACCAGCAACACCAGATAAAGCTGCGCCAATTAAATAACCTGCGGCAACCAATGGACTAAACAAATAACCAATTAAAATCAAAACTACAAAACCAACTATTGCAATAGTTTTATATTGTCTATTTAGATATGCCTGCGCTCCTTCTTGAATAGCACCAGCTATTTCTTGCATAGTTTTATTACCGGCTTCTGCTTTTAAAATTTGATTACTTGCAAACCAACCATATGCAACGGCAGCTATTCCACAAATTATTACTAGATTAATTATTTCTGCTGGGTTCATTATAATTTTTCCTTTATATTCTTAGTTTAAAGAAGGCTAATGCCAAAGATTGAAGATAAAATCAACTTAAATAGATTACTTTCCAGCTTTAGCTACACTGTCTAACACCCCATTTACAAGCCTTTTTTGATCACTGCCATAAAACTTATTAGTGACGTCCAAATATTGATCAATAACAACTTTAAATGGAATTTTTTTACAATATTTAAGTTCATAAATAGAGCTCTTAATAATGATTTTTAATAGTACATCTAAATTTTTTATACTAATGTTATTTGAAAGATTATCAGATAAAAGAAGTTCAAGTTCAGCATTTTTTTCAAAATAACCTTTAAAAACTTTTTTGATATGTCTCAAAAAAGGATCTTTTCCAAAATCAATTAAACCCTCTGGATTTTTTGTTTTTTCGTAAATTTTTTGAACAAGTTTTATTCTGGTCGAAGATTTCATTTCAAATTTTTTAGAACGGATAATAGCGCATTTGCTGCTTCGACACCTTTGTTCTTTTTAGATGAACTGCGTATTTTTGCTTGTTGTTTATTTAAGCAATTAAGCACCCCATTCGCTATAGGTAACGAATACTTAAAAGATAAATCTAGTAATGAGTTTGATATACTTGAAGAAATGAAATCAAAATGCGGGGTTTGTCCTTTAATTATACAGCCAAGTGCCAATGCAGAATTATATTTTTTTGATTTTAATTTTATATTTATTAACTGAGGAATTTCAAAAGATCCATTTATACTGCATATATCATACTTTATTTTATTTTTTTTTAATACTTTTGTTGAGCCATCTAATAAAGATTTTGAAATATCCTTATAATAATTAGAATAAACAATTAAACATTTTTTCATTTAAATATTTCCTGTTTTTTAATTTTAATACCAAAACCGTCTAGACCTACTATTCTTTTTTTTGACTTTGTAACTAAAATTAAATTATTTAATCCAATTTTTTTTATAATCTGTGCACCTACACCATAATTTCTTATTAAATTAGCTGGAGAGTCTTTTTTTGAACTCATAAATTTCAGAACGCTATTATTTTCATTCATATCAAAATTTTTTATGATAATCAGTGCAAAATTATTAAATTTATATAAATAATTTATAGATTTTTTTACTTCATCTATAGAAAGTATATTTTTCTTTATATCTTTATTTTTAATAGAAAGAACTCTGACTCTGCAATTATTACCATTTAAATTTACACTTGATATAACTAAGTGATTTTGTTTATCAACAGTATTTACGAAAACTTTTTTATCATAATTCTTATTTTTAAATTTAAATTTATTTTTTTTTACTAATTTAATAAAATTCTCTTTCTTGAGCCTATACTCAATTAAATCTTCTATTTTGGCTATTTGTAAACGATGTTTTTTTGCAAACCTAAATAATTGATCTCTTTTCGCCATAGTGCCATCATCATTCATAATTTCACATATGACTGCTCCTGAAGAATTTGACGAAATTTTTGCAATATCAACGGAAGCCTCCGTATGACCAGCTCTAACTAAAACTCCTCCTGTCTTGGCAACTAAAGGAAATATATGTCCAGGCGTTACAATATCTTTTTTGGTCGAATTTTTTTTAATTGCTGTCGTAATAGTTTTTGATCTATCGAAAGCTGAGATACCGGTTGTTACACCCTTTTTGGCCTCAATGCTTACTGTAAAAGCTGTGCTGAATCTTGTCCCATTAGAATTGGACATTAATTTTAAACCAAGCTTGTCTGACTGTTTTTTGTCTAGTGCTAAACAAATTAAACCGCGACCGAATTTTGCCATGAAGTTTATTTTTTCAGGGGTACACTTATTAGCTAAAAAAACTAAATCACCTTCATTTTCGCGACTTTCATCATCAACTAAAATAAAAGTGTCTCCTTTTTTTGCCAACTTAACAAGCTTTTCTATTTTACAATATTTTTTTTTCATTTCTTTAAAAATTTCATCAACAAATCATACTCCAAATTAACAATCATATTTTTTTTTAATAATTTAAAATTTGTTTTATCGAAAGTATGAGGAATAATATCAATTCTAATTCTATTTTTTTTAATTTCATTAATAGTTAATGATACCCCATTAATCGCAATTGAACCTTTGTTTATTAAATATTTTTTAAATTTTGCTTTTATAGAAACCCAAAAGATCCAAGAATTTTTATTTTTTTTAACAAACAAAACTTTACCTGTGTCATCAACGTGACCTTGTAAAAAGTGACCAGCAATTTCATCACCAAACTTTAAAGATTTTTCTAAATTTAAAATTGAACCTACTTTTTTTTTTTTAAATGACGATATTTTTAAAGTTTCGGGTGATATATTAAAGAATATATAATTTTTTTTATTTGATATTTTTTTAAATTTTACTAAGGTTAGACACACACCATCAATTGAAATTGATGTACCAATATCTTTTTTATTTAATTTGAGATTACTCTCCAGTATGTAAGTATAATTATCTTTTTTACTGCTAACTTTATTTAATTTGGCGGTACTTTGTATTATCCCTGTAAACATATTTAGGTTTGTATTTTAAAATAGTATCATCTTCTAGTGAAATTATTTCATCAGGCATTATTTTTAAGGAATTTATAAACTTACTTGCTTTCAATAAGCCATGTTTTTTAAAAAAATGTTTATTTTTGACTATATAAAGCTCATTAACTAGTTGAGCATTTAAAAAACTTTTTAAAGTATATATACCGCCTTCGATTAATATCTTTTTATACCCTAGTTGGTATACATTCCTTAAAATAGTTAAACAAATATCTTTTTTACTGAAATTAATATTAATCAATTTGAAAAATTTATTAAATTTTTTGATTTTGCTTATATCTTTGCAATCATGAAAAATATAAGCATTTTTGAGATAAAAATTTTTAAGTATTTTAGGATTAATTTTTAAATGACGATTAATAATAAATATTTTAATTTTTTTCTCTATTCCATTAATTCTTGAATTCAATTTTGGATTATCATCATTTAAAGTTTTCTGGCCAATTAAAATAGAATCAGATTTGTATCTTTGTAAATGTGCAAATTTAAGAGCATTAACACTAGTAAAAATTTTTTTTTTCTTATGTTTTGTAAAACCATCTTTACTCATTGCAATTTTAGTAACTACATAAGGTATTTTTACCCTAGATGAAATATTATGCACAAAAGATGAGTTTGGCTCATTTTTTTTATAAATAATTTTAATTTTATTTTTGTTTAAAATTTTTTGTGTTTTTCCTTTAACACGTTCATCAAAATCTCTGCTGTTAGTATAAATTTTTTTTATTTTTTTTTTAATGATAATATCTACACAAGATGGATTTTTAGCTTTGTGGCAACATGGCTCCAAAGACGTATAAAGTAAACTTTTATTCAACTTACCTTTATTTTTTAACAATTGGTACTCTGCATGGGGAGAGCCTTTTTTTCCTGTACATGACGTTTTAACATCATATTTATTCACTAAAACAGCACCTACACAAGGATTTGGGAAAGTTTCGAATTGATTAATTTCAGAGAGTTTATTTGAAAGATTTAAAAAGTAATTGTTAAGATTTTTATTTTTTAACTTGGGCATTTATATTATCAACAAATTGCTCAAAATCTTTTGCTTCTTTAAAATCAGTATAAACTGAAGCAAACCTTACGTAACCGACATGATCTAGCTCTTTTAAGCCATCCATTACAAATTTACCGATAGTAGATGACATGATTTCATTTTGACCTAAATCTTCCAAGCTTCTGTATATTTTTGAAACGAACTTTTCAATCGTATCGTTATCTATTGGTCTTTTTCTTAGTGCAGTTAGAATTGACTTAGTTAATTTATCTCTTTCAAATTGAGATTTTCTCCCATTTTTTTTTATGACGGTTAATTCTCTAAATTGTACTCTTTCAAAAGTTGTAAACCTTTGCTTCCCACATCCACATAATCTTCTACGTCTTATAGCGGTACCGTCCTCTGTTGATCTAGAGTCTATAACTGATGTATCTTTTTCTTTACAGAATGGGCAGAGCATAAATTAGTAGATTGGAAACTTTTTACAAAGTTCAATTACTTTTTGCTTAACAGAATTTTCAGCCTTCGAATTATCATCTTTGTTATTTTTTAATCCTTTTAAAACTTCATCAACTAGTTCTGCTACAAGTTTAAATTCTGCCAAACCAAAACCTCTGGTCGTGCAAGCTGGTGTTCCAAGTCTTATACCTGAAGTCACCCAAGGTTTTGCTTCATCGTATGGTATACCATTTTTATTACAGGTTAGATTAGCATTAACTAACGATTTCTCAGCCTCTTTACCCGTCAAACCTAAGGGTCTCAAATCAATCAAAACTAAATGTGTATCTGTTCCGCCAGAAAAAATTTCATATCCAAAGTTTTTTAATGTTTCAGACAAGATTTTAGCGTTTTCAACAACATTTTTAGCATAAATTTTAAAATCATCATGCAACGCTTCCTTAAAACATACTGCTTTTGATGCAATAACATGCATCAGCGGGCCTCCTTGAAGCCCAGGGAACACTGCCGAATTAAATTTTTTTGCCAAGTCTTCATTGTTTGTTAAAATTATTCCACCTCTTGGACCCCTAAGGACTTTATGAGTAGTTGAAGTTACAACATCAGCATAATCACATGGGTTTGGGTAAACTTTACCTGCAACCAATCCAGAAAAATGAGCCATATCTACTAAAAGAAATGCTCCCACTCTATCTGCAACTTCTCTAAATTTTTTGAAATCAATTATTCTTGAGTATGCACTGCCTCCAGCAATTATTAATTTTGGCTTACATTCATTTGCTAATTTTTTTACTTGCTCATAATCAATTAATCCTGTTTCCTTATCAACTCCATAAGCGACGGCATTAAACCACTTTCCTGATTGAGCTGGTGGTGCACCATGTGTTAAGTGTCCACCTTGATCAATACCCATTCCAAGAATTGTATCGCCAGGATTTAACAATGCTAAAAATACTGCACCATTAGCTTGTGCACCTGAATGAGGTTGAACATTTGCAAATTTGACATTGAATAATTTTGTAGCTCTTTCAATTGCCAAGTTTTCTGATTTATCTACAAATTCACATCCACCGTAATATCTTTTGCCTGGATAGCCTTCTGCATATTTGTTCGTTAAAACTGAACCTTGTGCTTCAATAACAGCTTTTGATGCAATGTTTTCCGATGCAATTAGTTCAAGATGGTTTTTTTGACGATCAAGCTCTTCAATTATTGTACTGTATAATTCTGGATCGCTATCTTTTAAATTTTGATCAAAAAAAGTACTTTTAATGTTTAGCTCTTTAGACATTGTTAAATTTTTTCACCCTTCTTGCATGCCTTCCTTTTAAAAATTTTGTCTTAAAAAAAATATTTACTATTTTTAAAGCATTAATTTTATTTGTCACCCTTGAACCTAGCACTAATACATTAGAATTATTGTGTTCTCTTGCTAATTTAGCTGTTTTTGTATTAAAAACTAGAGAAGCCCTTACTTTTTTATAACGATTCGCCATTATTGACATTCCAATCCCTGAACCGCAGATTAAAATTCCATAATTATTTGAAGATATTTTTTTAGCTAATTTCTTAGCATAATCTGGGTAGTCAACAGAGGCGTCGCTGTGTGGACCGCAATCAGTAATTTTGAAGTTCCTTTTGCTTAAATAAGTCTTAATACTTTTTTTTAAATCGTAGCCAGCATGGTCAGACGAAATTAGTACCGAGTTTGTGATATTTTTTTTTACCAAAATACATTTACTTTATATTATTAAATTAAAATCTCAACAAAACTGTATAAAAATATTAAATCGTCAGAAATTTTTTTTTGTAATACACCAGTGGCTTTAATTTTTTAATACTTGATATTTTTTTTATCTTCATAAAAAAGGTAAAATGATCACCAATTTTTATTTTTTTTAATGTTTTGCAATATAGAGAGCATATGGACATTTTTAATATTTTTTTAAATTCTAATTCACTTACTTTGTCATCATGAAATGCAATTTGATTAGCAAATTTTTTTTGGTTATTACATAAAATTACAATAGTCTGACTTTTGCAATTTTTAAATACGTTAAATTTACTAGATTTTTTATCTAAACTCCATGAGATAATTGGTGGATTTAGAGATACTGATGTAAATGAGTTTACTATTATAGCATTATAAAACTCATATTTTTTTGAAAAAACACAAACTATCCCTGTTGGATAATTAGATAAAGCCGATTTAAGTTTATCTATTTTCATAAAACAAAATTTTGATCAAAACCCCTTGATATTTTTATATTATTTATTTTAATTGGCTTACCAGCCTTGCCTCTTTTAGATATGTAATTTTTTATATTTTTATTTAATTCTAAACCATTCTTTTCGTAATCATACAGTATTAAATCGTCTTCTAATGCATGAATTGAGACAGTGTTATAATCTTTAGACTTAAAACTAATCACTCCTGAGCTTTTTTGCAGAGTTGGTACTTCTTTAATTTTAAAAATTAATAATTTGACAGTTTGATTTTTTCTTAAAAATATTGCAATAAAATCATCTTTCTTTCTATCAACCAAACATGATGTTTTAAACTCATCATTTTTCTTAATATTAAATATTTTTTTTCCAGATTTTTTATTACTATACAGATCAATTGAATTTACAGAGAATATAAAACCTTCTTTTGAAGCCAATACTACTTCGCTTTTTTCAGAGTATTTGAAAATATCAATAATTTTTTCTTTTTCATTTAATTTTAAATAGGTTGATATTGCTACACCTTTGATTGAACCAAACTTTAATATTCTACAATCTATGGTATATGATTTTCCAATATTAGATAACAAACATAAATGATCAGTCGTTTTACAATTTAAAACTAAATTTGAATTATGATCGCCTTTCAAATCAGAAATTTTAAAATGACCTTTTTTTGCTTTTAAAAACTGATTGTTGATTAATGATATATTAATATTTTCTACAACTTCTAATTTAGAAACTAATTCATCATCCGTAAAAAATGTAAATTTCTCTAATACTGATTTTCTTTTACCAAATGCTGAATTATCGCCAAATATATAAATTACCTCTTCATATTCTTTATTTATCTCTTTTCTCTGTAGTGATTTGGAATTTAAAATTTTAGTTATCCTTTTTTTCTCTTGCTCGAGTACTTTAAATTCTTGCTTAATCTCATATTCTTCTATTTTTTTTAAATTTCTTAATCTCATTTCTAAAATAGCTTCCACCTGGATTGCTGAAAATTTAAATTTTTTAATTAATTCTTTTTTAGGATTATTAGAATTACGGATTATTTTTATAATTCTATTAAGATTTTTATAGACAATTAAAAAGCCTTTTAATATTTCAAGTCTTTTTTTGATTTTATTTAACTGAAAGTAAAGACGATTATTCAGAATAATATAGCGATGTTTTAATAAAGCCTTCAAAATATCTTTAAGATTCATTATTTCTGGTTCATTTTTTTCATTCAATACGTTCATATTAAGAAAAAATTTATTTTTAAGTTCCGTTTGCTCAAATAAGGAATTCATTAAATCTTCTGGATTAACATTTCTATTTTTAGGTCTTAAAACAATCCTTATACGCTCATCAGACTCATCACTGACATGCTCCAATAATTTATTTTTCTTATTGATTATAATATTTGCTATTTTTTCAATTAATTTTGATTTATTTACTGAGAATGGTATTTCTGTAATTACAATTTGATATAAGCCTCTTCCTAAGTCCTCTACTTTATATTTTGATTTTATTTCAAAAAACCCCTTGCCAGTATTATACGCTTTAAAAATTTCTTTTTTATCATCTTTTAAAATGCCACCGGTTGGAAAATCTGGACCCTTAATAAATTTTAATAATTCTCTGACGTTACATCCTGGATTATTATTTAAATAAATTAGTGCGTCACAAACTTCATTTACATTATGAGGAGGTATTGAAGTTGCCATGCCAACTGCAATTCCTGAAGATCCATTGGCTAAAATATTTGGGAATTGTGATGGTAAAATCTCAGGCTCATCTAGCTCACCATCATATGTTTTTTTAAATGTAACCGTATCTTCTTCTATGCCATTTAAAATAAATTCAGAAATTTTGGTTAACTTAGTTTCGGTGTAACGCATCGCAGCTGCATTATCACCATCTACATTTCCAAAATTACCTTGGCCTTCAATCAGTTTATATCTTGTAGAAAAATCCTGCGCTAATCTAACTAATGCGTCATAAACTGATTGATCTCCATGTGGATGGAACTTTCCGATTACATCACCTACTACTCTAGCAGATTTTTTAAATTGTGATTTTGGACTAAGGTTAAGTAAATACATCGCATACAATAATCGTCTGTGAACGGGTTTTAAACCGTCACGCACATCAGGTAATGCTCTTTGTGTAATTGTTGATAATGCATAAGCAAGATATTTTTTTGCAAATTGCTGCTGGATCTCACCTTTGATAATATTGCTACTCATTTAAATATTTAAGAATCTTTAATCTGTTTTTAAAATTAGATATATTAATTGTATCTACTAATCCATCAGTAATTATTTGGGTATTTAAATCGAAAATTATCTTTAAATCATCAAATACAAAATCGACATTTTTCCCAAATAAAAGATCTTTTATTTTATTTTTTAATTCTAGATCATCTAAATCAATACCATATCCCATTTTTTTCAAAAAATTAAATTCCCATAAAACATATGGTTTTAGACTGTCTGATTCTAATTTTTCTATGAAAGTATCAAAGTCTTTAAATGATCCGTCGTAAATTTGACGTTCTGGCATAACTTTTGAAATCAATTCAATTGAAGTTAATAATAAATTTAATTTTATATTATCATTAAAAAATTTAATCGAATTATTTTCAATTAATTCTAAGGAAAAATAGCCCATCCTATCTTCATTTTTTGAATTATAATGTACTTTAATTTTATTGCCTAATTGCAAATCTGGCTTCTTTTTTTTTGAGGAACTGCCAAATAATAAACCAGTGTAGCAACCGTGATACTCTGAAAAAACTTTAATTAATGATGTATTCTCTTTTGTAGAAATTATAGAAATTAAATAGGCTGTATCACTCCATCGCATTTATTTATTTTTTTGAGCAACTTTAATTTTTATAAAAAGATTAACTTTTTTTTTCATAATTTTTTCCAATTGTAATCTTGAATTTGTTCCAATTGTTTTAATCATATTTCCATTTTTTCCTAAAATTATTTTTTTATGGGCATTAGTTTTAACAATAATAGTTTGGTTAATTGTTATAAATTTTCCAGTTTTTATATTATTCGTTATTATTAAACATTTATAAGGAATTTCTTTATGAACATAATTTAAAAGAGATTCTCTTGTAATCTCTGAGAAAAATTTTTCCTTACTTATTTTTCTTGAAAATTTTTTAGTTGATCGTGTTGTATTTTTTTCAATATATTTTAATATTTTATCAGTATTAGCTTTTCTTAATGCTGAGATATAAAATATTTCATCAAAACTGTTTAAAAAATCTATTTCTTTTATTTTAGTTAAAATTTCATCATTATTTAATTTGTCAATTTTATTGAATACTAATATTTTTTTTTTTAATTTTTTTAAATTATTTTTAATTTTATCTAAATGTCTAAATTTATTATTAATATCTAATATAAAAATTACAATATCTGCTCTTTCAAGTCCCTGGAGTGCCTCCCTTAAGTAATTATCATTAATATTATCTTTATAAAAACCAGGTGTATCTATAAAAATCATCTGTGTATTTTTATAATTTATTGAAAATTCAATATTAAAATTAGTAGTTTGAATTTTTTTTGAAACAATTGATACTTTTTTGTTTGCAAAACAGTTTAATAATGTTGATTTTCCTGAATTTGTTGGCCCAGATAATGCGACAAACGAAGATTTCATTGTTAAATTTTCAAATACTCTAATAGTTTTTTTGCTGCATTAGTTTCAGCATTTTTCTTAGAGCTTCCATAAGCAACAAACTCTTTAGTCTTCTCAATAGATACCGAAACTTTGAATTTGGGTCTATGAGAAGGACCTGTATTTGATAAATACTTATACTCTGGTAATTTTTTATATAATTTTAAAGAATGTTCTTGCAACCTGGTTTTAGGATCAATGACTATATTTTCTGTTTTTTTTAATTTTTCACTCCAGATTTTTAAAATAAATTTTTTTGTTTGTTCAAAACCTTTATCTACAAAAACAGCACCAATAATTGACTCGCATAGATCGCCCAATATTTTTCTTTTTCCTGCATTATTTTGCTTTTGGGCTTTACTCAAATTTAAAAATTGATCAATTTTTAATTCAGATATAACCTTAGAACATGTTTCTTTGTTAACTAGTGACGCAAGTTTTTTGTCTAATTTGCCCTCAGTATCCTTGGGATAAGTATCATTCAAATAACTTGCAATAACTAAACCAAGAACTCTATCACCTAAAAATTCTAATCTTTCGTTATTAATACTAATATTAATAGATTTGCTTTTGTGTGTAAAAGCCTGCTTTAATAAAATCTTATTTGAGAATTTTATATTTAGAATTTTCTCTAATTGATTAATTTCGTTACTCTTCATTATATAATTTTTTTTAAAATTCTATCAAAACGTATAGACCTATGCCATTTCCAAAACTTAAAAAAATTACCAATACTGCCATCATTAGAAAAAAATAAAAATCTTGCTTTTCCAACTAAATTTTCTTTTTTTTACATATGCAATACTTAAGAATCTGCTATCTTTAGAGCAATCTCTATTATCTCCTAAAAAAAAGAAATGATTTTTGGGTACAATATAAGGATCAGTATTACTTAAAGAATTTTGTTCAAAATATGCAATTTCGTATTGGCTATCATCATTAATTTTTTCTTTGTATATATTTACTCCTAACTTTTCTTTTCCACAAAAAACAGTCCCCTTTCTTACAAATTCCTTCAAAACTTTTTTTTTATTTATATATAAATCACCTTTAATAAATTGAATTTCATCACCAGATTTACCAATCATCCTTTTTATATAATCAGTTCTATTGTCTGAAGGAGTTTTAAATACAATAACATCTCCTCTTTTTGGTTCAGCATAAAATAATCTATCACTCATTATTTTTGGACTAAAAGGAAAAGAATGTCTGCTGTAACCATAGCTATATTTTGTAACAAACAATCTATCGCCAATTAGTAAAGTATTCTCCATAGACGAAGAAGGTATATAGAAAGGCTGTAATAGCAATGATCTTATTATTACTGCCAAGATTAATGCAATAAATAATGTTTTTAAATTTTCTAATATTTTTTTTTTCATTAATTTTCAGGTCAATATAATAACTGTTGCAATTGCGAAAGGATAGTCATCACTAATTGATAAAAAAAATTTAACTTTTTTTAATTTCAACTTAGTTAAAATACGTTTTTGAACGCTTTTATCTAATTTAATTTTTGGTGCACCATATTTAGTATGATTAATGCAAATTTCCTTAAATTGAATGTATTTTCCTATTCCCGTACCAAGGGCTTTTGCAAATGCTTCTTTTGCTGCAAATTTTTTAGCAATTGTATTTGCATTTAATTTTTTTATTTTTTTTTCATTTTTGTGAAGAATTTTTAATATAAAATTTTTTTTATTATTTTTTATAATTTTTTCAATTCTTTTAACATTTACAATATCGATACCAAGACCTAGGACTGACATATTAACTTAATAGTCTCTTAAATTTTTTAATTACTTTTGGAAAACCATCAAACAAACTTTCACCAATTATAAAGTGTCCAATATTATATTCATTAATATTTTTTATTTTATTTAAATACATAGTTGATTTATAATCCAAACCATGGCCAAGATTAAATTTCATCTTTGTTTTATCGCATTCTAATTTACATTTTTTTATTTTATTAAATTCTAAAATTATTTTATTTTTATTTTTTGTTTTTATTGCGTTCGCAAACGAACCTGTGTGTATTTCAATTGCATTGGCACCTAATTTATGTGAATTTATTACATCTTTGGTACTTGGATTAATAAATAGGGAGACCTCTATATTATTTTTTTTTAATTTATTTATTAATATTTTTAAATTTTTGTGAGAAAGATTTAAACCACCTTCAGTGGTAACCTCTTTCCTCTTTTCAGGTACAATACATACAAATTTAGGTTTTAGTTTTAATGCAAAATTTACCATATTATTAGTGGGGGCCATTTCTAAATTTATTGGTTTTTTAATTTTTTTCTTTAGTAATAATGCATCTTTTTTATTTACATGTCTTTGATCTTCCCTTACGTGAATTGTGATTGAGTCCGCACCATATTTAATTACCTCTTCGGCTGCTTTTAGAAGAACAGGATGATTTTCTCCTCTTGCGTTTCTAAGTGTTGCAACATGGTCAATATTTACGCCGAGTTTACTCTTCATAAATTTAATTTTTTCTACTACCAGGCTTTACAGCTTTAATTTGTTTTAGGTGTTCTGGCAGCTTATCCTCTGAAAAAACAGGTATATTGAAATTAATTTGAGATATAATTTCATCTATTTGAGAATTTCCACCGGAACGGTCTATAATGCAGGCATAACCAGAGATTTTAGCACCCAAACCCTGTAAACATTTTGAACATTCTAGACTTGATTTTCCAGTTGTAACAACATCTTCTATGATCATTATTTTTTTATCCTTGCATTCGAAACCTCTTCTTAAATTAAATACATTGTTTACTCTTTCTACAAAAATATTTGGAACATTGAGAAATTTTGAAACTTGATAACCAACTAATACTCCACCAATTGCTGGAGAGGCTACTAAATCAAATTCTAAATTTGTTTGTTTTATTTTTTCAGCTAAGGACTTACATACCTTTTCTGCAAGATCAGGGTACATCATTAGTTGTGCACACTGTAAGTATTTTTCACTTCTTAAACCTGATGAAAGAATAAAGTGACCTTCTAGTAGTGAGTTTGTTTTTTTTAGTATTTCTATAGTCTCTTTTTCACTAAGCATTAATTTGATTTTCTATGTCTAATAATTTTAAAATTTATTGAACGTACTTTTAATTCAGAAATTAAATTTGTAAAATCTTTTAAATTTTTAATTTCAACATCAAAAATAAAACTTAAAAAATCTTCCTTTTTGTCTACTAACTCAACATTAAATATATTACATTTATGTTTGCCAATTAGAGTACAAATTTCACCTAATGTTCCAGCTTTGTGACTTAACAAAACCCAAATACTTGATTTGTGAACTTTGCTTTCATTCTTTACTGGTAATTTATCATGCCAATACCTTCTGATCGCACTTCTAGCTTTACCCGTTTTTGCATAAGATAGCCAATGATAAGAAGGGGACTTTTTAGTGGAACATAATATTTCAACGTGATCCCCATTTCTCAATTCGGTTTGTAGTGGCGAATGTTTACCGTTTATTTTGCAACCTGTGCAGGTGTCACCAAGATCAGTATGAACTGCGTATGCAAAATCAACTGGTGTTGCTTTTTTTGGCAATCTAATGACTGCTCCATTTGGTGTAAAACAGAAAACTTGATCTGAATATAATTGTAATTTTGTATATTCATAATAATGCTCGGGGTTCTCTCCAGATTCTAAGAGTTCGACTAAATCTCTAAGCCATGAGTACTCGTAACTATTTTTTTTATCAATATTTTCATTTTTTTTATATAGCCAATGAGCAGCAACACCCCTTTCAGCATAATCATTCATTTCTGAAGTTCGAATTTGAATTTCAACTCTTTGTTTTTTTGGTCCAATTATAGTTGTGTGTACAGATTGATATTTGTTAGATTTTGGAGTTGAAATATAATCTTTGAATCTTCCTGGTATTGCGCTCCACTTTCTATGAAACACTCCTAAAGACTTATAACAATCCATAATATTTTTTGTAATTATTCTAAAACCAATTAAGTCTGTAATTTGCTCCAAAGAAACTCTTTTTTCATTTACCTTTCTCCAAATTGAAAATGGAGTTTTCTCTCTACCAATAACTTCTGCATCTATTCCATTGTCAATTAATATACTTTTAATTTCGTGTAATACTTCATTAAAAATTTTTAATCGACTTGGTGCTATTTCCTTTACTCTATTTGTGATGAGCGATCTTGCTTCATCATTTAGCACAGCAAAAGACTTGTCCTCTAATTCATCACGAACTTTATGCATACCCATTCTCTCAGCCAATGGAGCATAAATTTCCATAGTCTCACGAGCTATTCTCTCTTTTTTTTCTTTATTTACAATTGAATTAATTGTTCTCATATTGTGAAGTCTGTCAGCTAATTTTACCAATAAAACTCTAATATCTTTAGAAGTTGCTAAGATAAGTTTCCTAAAATTATCTCCTGCCGTTAGATTTTTTTTTTCGGATTCTAATTTAGAAATTTTAGTAACACCATCAACCAATTCAGCTATTTCACTACCAAATTTTTTTTGAACTTCTTTGAAGGTAACTGATGTATCTTCAATGGTATCATGTAGTAATGCAGTAATTATAGTGGGTCCATCTAACTTTAGCTCCACTAAAATATTTGCAACAGCTAAAGGGTGACTAATATAAGGATCCCCTGAATGTCTTTTTTGAGATTTATGTGCCTCAGAGGCATACTTGTAAGCATTTTTAATTATTTTTTCATCGACATAAGAATTATACGATTTTATTTTTTCAATTAATTGCAAATCATCAGACATTTATTAACTATATCAATTTATTTAATTTTTTTAACTTTATTTAGTTCATCAGGTTCAAATTTTTCAATAATTTGCCCTACAGTTTTTAAAAAAACAGGATGTTTCCAATTTACATTAATATCTCGGATTGGCAAAATGACGAATGGCCTCAGATGCAGGTTTGGATGAGGAATTTTTAAATTTTTTTCATCTAATATTAAATTATCTAGACTAATTATATCTATGTCTAAGGTTCTTGGACAGTTTTTCCCCTTCCTTTCTCTGCCAAATAATTTTTCAATTTTTAAAATATTTTCTAATAATTCATAAGGTTTTAATTTTGTCTCAATAGATAAAGCGGAATTATAAAATAGAGGATCTGATTTATTTGGATATGCCTCAGATTGATATATGTTAGATTTCTTAATAATGGTAATATTATAATTTTTTAAAATTTGGTAAGTTTTTTCAATAATTTCGATTGGTGATAAATTTTTAAATGTTATATTTGAACCAAGTGCAATTATTTTCATTAACTTGATCTTCGAAACACTCGAGATTTTTCTCTATTCCAATCTCTTTGTTTTTTTGTTTGTCTTTTGTCATGAAGTTTTTTACCTTTTCCAACCGCAATATTTACTTTAGCTATTCCTTTTAAGTTAAAATATATTCTTGTTGGAACAATAGAAAAACCATCTCGGTTTATTTTGCCGATTAGTTTATTAATTTCTTTTTTTTTTAGTAATAATTTCCTTAATCTTCTTGGATCATGATTATTATAACTACTATGCTTATACTCAGGAATATAAGTGTTATACAGATATATTTCTCCCTCACTGTCTAGTGCGTAAGAATCAGCTATACTTCCCTTTCCAGCTCTTAATGACTTGACCTCAGATCCTAAAAGTTCAATTCCAGCTTCTAGAGTGTCTTCAAAGAAATAATTAAAACTAGCTTTTCGATTTTGAGCAACAATATTGCTCGTAGTTTTTTTTTTATTCATTATATTAATGATAAACTATTCAAAACTGCTTTGATTTTTTCTTTAGAGGCTTTCTCAGCAGTAACGAGAGGTAACCTTACCTCTTCGGACATCATGCCCATTAAATTTAAACTATACTTTGCAGGTACTGGGTTACTCTCAACAAACATAATGTCATGCAGGGGAAGCAACTTATCAAAAATGGTTTTTGCTTCATCAAATTTATTAGAATTACATAAGCTATGAAAATTAGCACAAATTTTTGGAGCAACATTTGCAGATACAGAAATACATCCTGATCCTCCAAGTTTATTAAACTCATAAGTATTTTCATCATTACCTGAAAGCATTAAAAATTCATTTCCCATTTTATTTTTTTGCTGAGTAACTCTATTTAAATCCCCTGTTGCATCTTTAACCCCAACTATATTTTTTAATTCGAATAAACGAGCCATCGTATCAACACTCATATCAACAACTGATCTTCCTGGTATATTATAAATAATTATTGGGATGCCACAGTTATCATTAATTTTTTTGTAATGTTGGTACAGACCTTCTTGTGTTGGCTTGTTGTAATAAGGAGTAACTACTAATGCTGCATCAACCTTGGCTTGTTCTGCAAATTTAGTCATTTCTACTGCCTCATCTGTAGAATTTGAGCCTGTCCCAGCAATTACTGGAATTTTGCCATTTGTAACTTTAACTGCGGTTTCAATTAATAGTTTGTGCTCATCATGACTAATTGTCGGCGACTCACCAGTTGTGCCACAGGGGACAATTCCGTTTGTTCCATTTGTAATTTGGAAATTGATAAACTTCTCAAAGGCTTCTAGATCCAAATTATTGCCTTTAAATGGGCTCACCAAAGCTGTTATAGATCCTTTAAACATAGTTAGTAAAATTTAAATATTTATATATAGAATTAGTTAATGATTAAAGGGAAAACTTTACTACAATTATCAAGTTGTTTGATAATTACTTTTTTAATCTCTAATAATTCCTTTGCAAGATTAATAAAGCCTGAGCCAAAACCTTCTGAGTATAAGAAAGAAACTCCAGTAGAAGTTCAAAAACCTTCTCGAAAGGTGACACCTGAAATTTTAACACCCAAAAAGCCTAACAAAGTAAAAAAAATTCCACCAATCAAAGAGGTCAAAAAAGAAAAAAAGATAAATAAAGTTATAGAAAACAATGAAAAGTTTTCAGTATCAAATGAAATTATTCCATTAAAAAAACCTTTAGATCTTGGTATTTTAAAAAAGAAATCAAGCATACTCTCTTCTAAAGACTTCCTTATCGCTCAAAAAACATTCAGTCTTGTAAAGAGGAAAAGATGGAATTCAGCAATGAAAGAGGTCAGGAAATCAAGGTCAAAACTTTTAAAAAATTTAGTTACCTGGATGTATTTAAAAGAGCCATCAAATAATTTAACCTTTCAAGATTATAAAAGATTTATAGATAAAAATCCCGAATGGCCTAGAATTAATAGGTTAAGATATTTGGCTGAACATAAGATTAATTTTAAAAACGTTAAACCAAAAGAAGTAATTAATTTTTTTGAAAAAAAAGAACCTTTAAGTGGATACGGAAAAATTAAACTAGGTGAAGCTTTTCTTACAAAGGGAAATACAAAAAAAGCTCATGGTTTAATAGCAGATGGCTTTAAAACAGCTAACCTAAGTAGTATCGAACATAAATATTTAAATAAAAAATTCAGAAATCTTTTAACAAAAGAGGATTATATTGAGCGAGCAAAATACTTAGCTTGGGAGCAGGATTTTTACGAATTAAGAAGGACGCTTAGATACCTGCCATCTGGATATAAAGAACTTTATTTTGCAAGATTTGCACTTATGACAAGATCTTATGGGGTCGACAGTGCCATAGCAAAAGTACCTCCTAAATTTAAAAATGATATCGGTTTACAATTTGATAGGGCAAAATGGAGACGGAAACGCGGAAGATATGATAGCGCACTTGAAATTATTAATAATTTACCACAAGATCCTAAACTATTAGTAAAACCAGATCTTTGGTTTAAGGAGAAGTTTATTATAGCAAGAAGTCGAATTAATAAAAAAAGATTTGAAGAAGCTTACGGATTACTAATTAATCATGGAGTTCTAGATAGTGGAAATTTAGCAGAGGCTGAGTGGCACGCTGGTTGGTTAGCATTAAGGTTTTTAAACAAACCAGATGCAGCAGTTCAACACTTTAAAACCATGTATGATGGTGTAAATTATCCAATCAGTAAATCTAGAGCTGCTTATTGGGTTGGTAAAGCATATGAACAGTTAGGGAAAGACCAAGATTCAAAAGATTGGTATAAAAAATCCTCAGTTTTTAATACGACATTTTATGGACAATTAGCATCAGCAAAAATAAATAAAAATGATTTTAAAGTTAAAAATAATTATAAATTCTTAGAAGAGGATTACAAAAAACTCTTAAAAACCGATTTGGCAAAAGCTGTTATCCTTTTAGATGAGCTAGATATGACTTTAAAAAGTAAGGATATACTTAGACACCTTGGTTCTGAAGATAGATCAATTAAAGACCAGGTTTTAGCTGGAAAATTATCTCAGCAAGTGGGGAGACTTGATTTTGCAATTCAAATTGCAAAACAAACTTCATATCAAAATAAAAATCTATTAGAATTAAACTATCCAATTATTGAAACTCCAAAAGTAGTTTCTAAAAGAGCTGTTCTGCCACAAGAAGTAATTTTATCTTTAATCCGTCAAGAAAGTGAATTTGATCGTGATGCTAACAGTTGGGTAGGTGCAAAAGGATTGATGCAAATAATGCCAGCAACGGGAAGATTGGTTAGCAAACAAGCAGGGCTCAAATATAGCAGAAGTAGACTAATTGAAGATGAATTTTTCAATTTGCAACTAGGTTGCTATTATATATCAGGTTTGAATGAAGAATTTAATGGAGCTATTTATATGGCATTTGCAGGTTACAACGCCGGACCACATCGAGTTAGAAGATGGGTAAAGAGATTTGGAGATCCAAGGAAAGGTGAAATAGATCCAATTGATTGGATAGAATTAATACCTTTTACAGAAACAAGAAATTATGTTCAGCGTGTGATTGAAAATATTCAAGTTTACAAATATGTCATTAATAAAAAGACTGTAACGAACGATATAGAAAAAATGTTATTTTGAAAAATAATCCTTAAAAGCGTAAGAAATTACGGCAAATACAGTCAAATAATTTAAATAAGATATATAAAAAGAACCCACATCAAATAAAGGTTTTACAGTTTGATAGATATCTTTGTAACTTGTCATGAATGAAAGCTGTAGAGTTAAATAAATCATAGAAGGTACCAAAAAAACTACTGTCACAATTGTAAACAATAAAAATAACTTAGACCCAATCATGTTGAGTTCTTTTGCATTATATTTAAAATTCATACCCAATGTTAACTTAGGTAATATAAAGATTAATTTTAAAGATAAAATCGTTGTAAAAATCCAAAATATTAAAATTGCAGAAGCATTTTCATTTTGAATGGTTAGTACTTTTCTCATTACAAAATGAATTAATAATGGTGATAAAGCAATCAAAGTAAGTGCTAAAAAATTAAAAAAATATCTTAAACTTCTCGCTGATAAAAATTCTCTTAGAAAAGAAACTTTTTTTTTATTTAAAATTTCTTCGTGAACACATATTCCAATGGCACTAGTAATAATCATTACAAATAGAAAAAAGAAGATGACTGTAAAATTTGTTGCGATTTTATTGCTCATTAAATAATTAAGAATATTAAATGCAATTGTAATGAAAATTACAGCAGGAAAACCATCTTTTAATCTTTTGCTAAAATTGGAAAATAAGTACTGAAATGAACTGGCTAATGTTTTACCTATGGAAATATCATTTTTCATATTTGTGGCGGACAGGGAGGGATTCGAACCCTCGTTACGATGTTACTCGTAAGGCTAGTTAGCAACCAGCTGGTTTCAACCACTCACCCACCTGTCCTACTTTTTTTAACTATATAATAGTAAATGACTAAATTTACAAAAATTAAAATAACTCCTAAATAAGTCTGTATCTCATAATCGAGTGCTGGTGGATAAATAATTTTAAAAACATAGTTTTCAATAAAATCTATCGAATAATGATCTTTTCCAGCTTTTTTTAAGAAATAATTCTCTAAATGGGTTAATGGACATATAGAGTGACTAAGCTCAATATAAGCTCCCCAAGCAACTGCAGGAATATGAAAATAAATTATTTTCTTAAATTTAAATATTAGTAATGCTCCAAATATAACAAAAAGTATAAACGAAAAATGTAAAAGAAGAGTTAATGTTGCTAAGGTTTCTAAAAGGATCAAGTTAAAAAGGTTTTACTACGACTAAAATTACAATCAAAATTAATAGTATTGTTGGTACCTCGTTAATGTATCTAAAATATTTAGAAGTGTATTTTGACGGATTGTTAATAAGTTTCTTTCGAACAACCCCAAGATACATGTGATAAGCCGATAAAATAACAACTAGTGTAATTTTAGCGTGTAACCAACCTGCTGATCCAACATAATGGATTAAAGCAATGCCGAAAATCCAACTTGCAATCATTGCTGGATTCATAATGTATTTTAAAAGTTTATATTCCATTGTTTCAAAAGTTTTGCAGATAAGTTCACTATGTGCATTTTCTGTGTGATAAACATATAATCTGGGTAGATAAAAAAGCCCTGCAAACCACGCTATAAAGGAAATAATATGTAATACTTTAAGCCATTCGTACATTAGTTCCACTCCGCTTTTGGGGGCATAGACATCAAGATAGCCTCAACATTTCCATCTGTTTTTAAACCAAACAAAGTTCCTCTGTCATATAATAAATTAAATTCTACATATCTTGATCTTTTATGCATTAGTTTTTTTATATCTTCATCATTATAAGACGAATCTTTTTTTCTTGCAGCATTATCATGTACAAAATCCTTAAAATATACACCTAAACTTTTTATAAAGTTGAATTCATTGTCAAAATTATCTTCATTGAGATAATCAAAAAAAATACCTCCCACTCCTCTTGGCTCTTTTCGATGTTTTAAATAAAAATATTCGTCACACTCTTTTTTCCATTTAGGATAATCGTAAGAACTTTTTTTACATAAGTTTTCTAATCCTTGGTGAAAAGAATTTGTCTCTTGCTCTTCTGGAACGGCTGGGGTTAAATCACATCCTCCACCAAACCAAGATTTTTCAGTTGCAATAAATCTAGTATTAAAATGAGCAGCAGCTATTTTGGGATTTTTCATATGTGCTACTATTGAAATACCAGCTGCCCAAAAATTTGCACTATTTTCAGTCCCTGGTATTTTTTTTCTAAACTCGTCACTAAATTTTCCATGAACAACTGAGATATTAACACCAACCTTTTCAAACACTTCGCCTTTCATAATTGCCATGGTTCCACCTCCGCCACCTGGTCTTTCCCATGTTTTTTTTTGAAATTTTTTTGTATCTAATGATTCAAATGAACTTATCATTTGATTTTGTAAATCTTGAAACCAGCTAGAAGTTAGTTTTTTTTTATCCTCTATATTTTTGCTCATAACCAACCTTGAAGTTCATTTTTAATTAAAGCTCCAATAAGGCTTATGTGATCAGATTGATCATTTAAACAAGGAATATAACTAAACTTTTTACCACCATGCTCTTCAAAAATTTCTCTATTTTCACCATCTAATTCCTCTATCGTTTCTAAACAATCTGCAGAAAAGCCTGGCGCAACAATTTGTAAGTGCTCCACTTTATCTTTGGCTAATTTTTCTACTGTCTTATCGGTATAAGGTTGCAACCATTCTTCTGGACCAAAACGAGATTGAAAAGTTGTCATTGCAAATTCTTCTGAAAGACCCATTTGTTCTCTCACAAGTCTTGTCGTTTTACTACACAAGCAATGATACGGATCACCTTTGGTAAAATATTTTTTTGGAATACCGTGATAGCTGAATAAAATCTTATCTGGCTTTCCATGTTTATCCCAATGTTTTTGAATACTATTTGCTAGAGCCTTAATGAAATCAGGATGGTCATGATAAGTTGAGATAAATCTTAAAGAAGGTACCCATCTCCATTTTTGCATTGTATTTGTAACAGCATCAAAAGTTGAGCCAGTGGTTGCTGCACAATAATGTGGGTACATAGGTAAAACAATAATCTTATTACAGTTTTTTTCTCTTAATTCTTCTAAACCTTTTTCAATACTTGGATTGCCGTATCGCATACCGACTGCAAATTCTAATTCGAGGTTTTCTTTTCCTAATAAATCTTGTGTTAATTTTTTTTGTTTATTTAAAATAACCAAAAGTGGTGAACCTTCATCTGTCCATACCTTTTGATAATTTTTAGCGGATTTTTGAGGTCGTGTGTTAAGAATAATACCGTTCAAAATAACTTGCCAAATTAACTTTGGAGTTTCAATAACTCTTGGGTCGGATAAAAATTCTTTAAGGTAAACTCTTAATTCTTTTTTTTTGTGGTTTATCTGGTGTTCCAAGATTAGATAACAAAACACCAATCCTTAATTTTGTACCATGTTTAAATTCGCTATTTCCAATAAATGTAGCCATTATAATTCCGTTCTAATTTTTTCTACAAAAAGTTTAACATGTTCTTCTGGTGTTGTTTTTAAAACACCATGATCTAAACTGCAAATCCAACCTGCTCTATTAGCAAGATCTTGGTCTTTTACATACTTAATAAAGTTAGTTAAATGCTTTTTAAAATCTTTAATGTTTTCCGATGCCAGGTACTCATTTGGGAAATTGCCTTGAAGAGATAAATCGGTACCCAGTAATTTAGAGAAAATATCTTGGTTGGATCCAACTACTGTTAATTTTAGTCCATTGATAGATTTTATACTATTAAATTTTTCATCATCAACATCTTTAATAAAATAACCAATCTTTCCTGGATATTTGAATGCAATTTTTTCAATAAATGGTTTTACATTTTTATTAAACTGCTCAAGGCTTAGGTGCTGTGCTTCAGTATCAAAAATCATTAGCAAATCTAAATCTACACCAAATTGTAAATCGATATTATTCTCAAGAATTTTTTCTATAACAGGTAAAAAATTATCTAATAAATTGCTATTTGATTGAGGATGCCTTTTTGCAAATTGATAGAGGGTATACGGGCCACCAACAAAACCAATCAAAGATTTATTCTTAGGCAATGTATCTCTAATCATATCTAAACCATCAATTTGAAATTTTATATACTCGGAAAAACTTTGCTCTTTTTCTTGATTTAATATTTGTTCTGTTAAAGGATTAAAAAACTGCGGACCTGGATTAAAAGTTAAACCCATACCAAGATAATCCAATGGAAATAAAATATCACTAAAAAGAATTGCGGCATCAAAATCAAAATCTTTAATTGGACCCATAGTAGTTTCACAAATTAATTCTGGCGTTTTACACAATTCTTCAAAAGTGTGTTTCTTTTTTAAATTTTGGTAATGCTTATGATAACGTCCAGCTTGTCTCATTAGCCAAATAGGAGGTATCTTTTGCTCTATACGGTTAAGTGCATTATAAAATTTTTGATTATAAATTTTTGGCAATGTCTCTTGCTCCATATGTTATTATAAAATCGGCGCCTGCTCTATGAATAGCTGTTAAACTTTCTTTGTAAAGTTTGTCAAAATCACCTAATTTATTCTGAGATAAATACTGCAAAGATGCATATTCCCCGCTCACTTGATAGGCTCCTGTTGGTAATTTAGTTTTATTTTTAATTTCTTTAATTAGATCAATTGAGGTAATACCAGGTTTGACCATTAAATAAGAAGCACCATGTTTTGCATTTGTGATTGAGCTTTGTAATGCTTTTTTGAAATCATGAACAGGAAGTTGATAAGAAGATCTGTCAAATTTTTTTGGAGAAGATTTGGCAGCATTTCTAAATGGTCCATAAAAACTACTAAAAAATTTTGACGAATAACTCATAATTGGAATTTTAAATTTTTTCTTTTTAAATAATGATTTCAAATATTTGGTTGTATCTTTCATCATATCGCTGGGGGCAATAATATCAGCTCCTGCTTGAATAAAAGTATCAGCTGCTATTCCTAGTGATTTATGTGTTTCTTTTAAATTAATTTTATTTTTATGAGTAATTCCACAATGACCATCAGTTGTAACCGAACAAAGACATGTATCTACAATTATTAATATACGATTACCAAACGTTTTTTTTATGTGTGATAAGACTTGATAATGAAAATTAAAATCTTCTGGTTTTCTTTGTTTTTTCTTTGGTATTATAAAAAATAGAAAATTTTTAACTCCTTTACTGATATCTGACGTAATTGTCTTTTTTGCACTTTGAAGTGTATGACTATAATTTGTTCCCAATCCTTTAATGATCTTTTTTGATCTTAGCCCCTCTTCAATAAATATAGGTTGAATTAAATTAGTAGCTTTTAACTTATTTGAATTAGAAAATTTTTTCATCATCCTTGGTATACACTCTCTTTAAAATCTTTATAATTAAAAAATAAATTTAATCTTTTAATTGGTATTTCTTTTTTTAATTGTTCAAAAGTTGACCCTGGTCCACTGCAATGCTCATATTTTATTATTTCTGGTCTAATTGCTTTTGCTAATTTAAAAGCTGAATAACTCATCCAATAAAATATTTTAGCATCAAACAAATTCTTTATTGTTTTTGAGTTTATTTGAGGAATAAGTTCATAACCATCAATCTGCTTAGTTTTGTAGATTGACATACTATTTTTATAACTAATTTTTTTGATATTTTTGTAATTTCTATAGTAAATTTCTGGGAGACGATAATCTTCACCCAGGCCATCAAATGTGCATTGTGCAATTTTTTTTTGACTTGAAACTTTTTTCCATGTTTGAGTCCCACTAGTTATAAAAAAATTACTTGAATTTAAATCCTTAATTGAAAAATCCGGTCTGGTTAAAATAATAGTAGAATTTTTTATCTGAGGTAACTTTAATTTAATTCTATCAAACATTTGATAATCTTTGATATTCTGTGGAAAAATAGATTTTGTTTTTCTTATAATTTGTTTAGTTAAAATTCTATTTTTATGAAATGGTTTGTTATTTTTAGTATCAATTCCTTTGCTAAATAAGAAATTATTTTTTTTAATATTCTCAATTGTAATACCAATATCTAAGCCGCAGCCACCTCCATATTTTTTTAAAAGGTCTCTTTCTTGATTGCAAATATTCAAAGTTTTATTACAATTTATTCTTCTTAAGATAGATTTAGTTTTTTTATCTTTTTTTAAATACTCAATAGCTATCGCTCCTTGGCTAGCAGCAGTTGGAAAAACTGATAATGGTAAAATAAAAGGTTTAAATTTTTTAAATAAATTTAAAAATTTTTGAGTTTCCTTTTTATCTATTTTATTTCCGAATTTATATATTCTATCGATTGCTGCTTTAGCAATAAAAACTGCATCATATTCATTTTTTGATAAAACCTTAAGTAATCTTGTGGGAACGTTTCCTCTTATCATCTTTGTTTTAAAATTTTTTTCTCCAATATAGTCTTTTAGATCTTTAGCAGATGATTTTCTTCTGGGTGATGACGTACCTAAAATTAAATTTTTTTATTTAATGATCTTTTTTTTACCAAAAGTACATCTCGTGGATCATCTCTTTTAATTGTAAAATAATCTGTTCTAGATTTTAAAACAGGTAAATCTTTAAAGGAATGAACAACACAATCGTAGTTTTTATTTAAAAGCTTATTGGTTAGTGAACCAGTGAAAATACCGTATCCTGAATCTTTCCATGGAGCCGCACCCTGATTCTCATCTCCTTTGGTTGATGAATATTGAGTAAAGATTTTTATATTTTTAATTTTTTTCTTTAATTCTTGTTTTACGATAAAAGTTTGGATTCTAGCTAAAAAACTAGCTCTTGAACCAATTATTAAACTCATAGACATTTTCTAGATTATACTTGTCTTTTTATAGATGATAAGTGCGTCTATTTAGGTATTTTATTAGAATAACTTTGGGTTATAAGCGTTATATGGCAAGTCAAAAATCTCATAATTGGAAATCAACGTATCACTCGATTTTTGACCAAAGACTGCAAGAGATTAAAAATGAAGGCCATTATAGATATTTTAATGAAATAGAGAGAAAAGCTGGACAATATCCAAAAGCCTTGCACCACAAAGACGGTAAGACAAAAGAGATAGATGTATGGTGCTCAAATGATTATTTGAGCATGAGTCAAAACGAGGATGTGATGTCAGCAATGAAAAACGCTGTTGATCAGTTAGGTGCAGGATCTGGAGGAACTAGAAATATATCTGGTACAACAAGATTTCACGTCGAATTAGAGGAAAGAATTGCAAAACTTCATGGCAAAGAAAGAGCTTTAGCATTTAACTCTGGTTACAGCGCAAATGATTCGGCTTTAACATCAATTTTATCCGCGATTGAAAACTGCTTAGTTTTAAGTGATGAATTAAATCATGCTTCTTTAATAGAGGGAATTCGAGCTAGTAAAAGAGAAAAGGTTATTTATAAACACAACGACGTAGATCATTTGAGAGGCGTACTTAAAGGTATTCCGTTCAGTCGTCCTAAAATGATTGTTTTAGAGTCAGTTTATTCAATGGAAGCAGACTTTGCTCCTCTCCAAAATATAGTTGAAATTGCCAATGAAAGTGGTGCTTTAATTTATCTAGATGAGGTGCATGCAGTCGGTCTTTACGGTTCAAATGCTGCTGGAGTTGCTGAGCAAGAAGGTGTTTCAGATCAAATTGATATTATAAATGGTACGCTTGCTAAAGCTTTTGGATTAGCCGGAGGATATATTGCATCAACGCACTCTGTTATTGATTTTGTTAGAAGTTTTTCAAAAGGATTTATATTTACAACTTCAATGTGTCCAGCAGTTGCTGCGGGAACACTGAAAAGTGTTGAAACGGTTCAAAACAAACCTGAAATAAGATCAAAATTTTTTGATAATATCAAATTAGTAAAATCTGAATTAGAAGCTGCTGGTATTCCTTTTTTAGATTCCGGTTCTCATATAATACCAGTAATTATTGGAGAAAGTAAACTTTGTAAAAAAATAAGCGACTATTTGTTAGAAGAACATCAAGTCTATGTTCAACCGATTAACTTTCCAACAGTACCAAAAGGAACTGAGAGAATAAGAATAACTCCAACACCAAGCCATTCGAAAGAAGACATAAAAAAATTTGTAAATGCTCTTACTCAGGCATGGACAAAGTTTATACCAAAGCATAATCAGCTGTCTTCATATGATATTCAGGTAAAAAAATAACCTCGCATTAGTTTTTAAATACGAGGTTATAATTTAATTAAATTTAATTAACTGTAATATGATCTGCATTCATAACTTTGTTCCATGCTACAACAAAATCTTTTACAAACTTTTCTTTATTATCATCCTGAGCATAAACTTCAGCGTATGATCTTAAAACTGAGTTTGACCCAAATACTAAATCAACTCTTGAAGCCGAATAAACTTTTTTACCAGTTTTTCGATCAATGATATCGTAGGAATTTTTTCCAGTTGGTACCCACTTGAAACTCATATCAGTTAGAGTGACAAAAAAATCGTTTGTTAATGCACCAAGCTTTTTAGTAAACTCGCCATGTTCACTATCTCCAAAGTTTGTGCCAAGTACTCGCATCCCACCAATTAATACAGTCATTTCTTTTGCAGAAAGATTCATTAAAGATGCTTTATCTAACATTAACTCCTCTGGAGAAACTGCATAATCTTTTTTCATATAATTTCTAAAGGCATCATGTATAGGTTCTAAAACCTCAAAAGATTCAATGTCAGTTTGTTCTGCAGTCGCATCACCTCTGCCAGGTGTGAAAGGAACTTTTACTTTTGATTTACCTTTTTTAATTGCTTCTTCTAAAGCAACTTTGCCACCAAGAACAATAATGTCTGCAACACTAGCTTTTATTTTTGCTGCTATACCTTCAAGTACAGGTAACACGCTTTTTAATCTAGATGGCTCATTACCATCCCAATTAATTTGTGGTTCAAGTCTAATTCTTGCTCCATTAGCACCACCCCTCAAATCAGTTCTTCTAAATGTTCTGGCACTATCCCATGCAGTACAAATTAGTTGCCTAGTAGTAAGGCCACTTTTTAAAATTAATTTTTCAGCAGTTTTTTGATTAAATTTTTTCTTACCGGGCTTAATAGGGTCTTGCCATACCAGATCTTCCTTTGGTGCGTTTGGACCTATATAATTTACTCTTCTGCCCATATCTCTATGAGTTAATTTAAACCAAGCTTTAGCAAAAGTTTTTTCAAAATATTTATGATCTTTGTAAAACTTTTCTGAAATTTTTCTGTATTCAGGATCCATTTTCATCGCCATATCTGCATCAGTCATGATTGGATTATGTCGTTTTGTTGGATCTTCTAAATCGACTGGTTTATCCTCTTCTTTGATATTAATTGGTTCCCATTGATGGGCGCCAGCTGGACTTTTCTTTAATTCCCATTCATAATTTAAAAGTAGTTTAAAATAAGAATTATCCCACTTGTCTGGATGTGTTGTCCAAGCACCTTCAATACCACTAGTAACTTGCTCAACACCAAGTCCACCACCATCAGATCTATTCCAGCCTAAACCCTGTTGTTCTAGTCCAGCTCCCTCAGGTTCAATACCAAGTTTTGCAGGATCGCCATTGCCATGTGCTCTACCAACAGAGTGTCCGCCAGCTGTTAATGCGCAAGTTTCTTCGTCATTCATCGCCATTCTCGCAAAAGTTTCTCTAACATCTTTTGCAGTTCTTAAAGGATCTGGATTTCCTCCGACACCCTCTGGATTAACGTAAATTAAACCCATCTGAACAGCTGCTAATGGGTTTTCTAAAGACGATCTGTTGATACCATCTTCATCATATCTTTCTTCACCCAACCACTCAGTTTCTGAGCCCCAATATATATCTTTTTCAGGATGCCAAATATCTTCTCTTCCATAACTAAATCCATACATTTTCAGTCCCATAGACTCATAAGCAATATTACCAGCCAAGATCATCAAGTCCGCCCAACTAATTTTGTTTCCGTACTTCTTTTTAATAGGCCACATCAATCTTCTAGCTTTATCTAAATTTGTATTATCAGGCCAAGAATTGAGAGGTGCAAACCTATGATTTCCAGTTGCGCTACCTCCTCTACCATCTGAAATTCTATAAGTACCAGCAGAGTGCCATGCCATTCTAATCATAAGACCACCGTAGTGTCCAAGGTCGGCAGGCCACCACTCCTGGCTGTCTGTCATTAAAGCTCTTAAATCTTTTTCTAATTTTTTAAAATTTAATTTTTTAACTTCTTTTTTATAACTATAACCTTTATCCATTGGGTTTGTTTTTTCATCATGCTGATGAAGAATATCTAAGTTTAAATTATTTGGCCACCAAGCTGTTGGTGTTTCACCATTTTCTGTTAAAGCACCATGGATAACTGGGCACTTTCCATTTCCATTTGATTTTTTATATTCAGTACTCATTGATAAACTTTCATTTAATAGTTTAATTTTTTATAAAAAAATTTCATAATTTTTCAATAAATAGTTGGTTGAAAAGGATTAATTAACTAATTTGTCACAATCAAAAACATACCAAATGATCAATATAAATTGGAGTTTTAAGACCAAATTTTTCATCTTCGTGATGCAGATGTTCATGATGGGAATGGACAAAAACAGGAATTTTTAAATCTGAAGGTGTTTTTAAAGTATAAATAAAACTTGTTCCTCTGAATTTCTTATCAATTACTTGAAATTTTAAATTACTAGAGTCATCATGCTCTAAATCTTCTGGCTGGATTAAAAGATTTACTTTTTCGCCACTTTGGAAGTTTTTAATTAGTTTTCCTTTAATTTGACCCAGATCTTCATTGTAGAGAGTGTCATGAGATTGAACAGTTGCAGGAACAAGAACACCTCGATTAAAAAATTTTACCACGTCTTGAGAATTTGGAATGTGATGGATGTTGTAAGGACTATCAAATTGTACAATTTTTTTATTTAATAGTATTCCACAGTAGTCACCTAAATAAAAAGCTTCATATTTATCATGTGTCACAATGATAGTAGTTATTTTACATGTTTTGATAATTTCTTTTAAATTTTCTTGAACTTTTTCTTTTAAATTTTGATCTAAATTTGAAAAGGGTTCATCTAAAAGTAGTAAATCCGGATTATGAATAATGGATCGCACTAAACAAACTCTTTGGGACTGGCCGGCACTTATTTCGTGAGGATACTTATTTTTTAATTCAGGTATAAAAAAAAGATCTAATAATTCGTCCATCGAGTATTTAAGTGGACCGTTTTTGTTTTTTGAGCAAAACAAAGATCTTTTAATTCCAAATTTAATATTTTCTTCAACAGTATAGTGTGGAAAAAGCGCATTCTCTTGAAAACTTAAAGCTATATTTCTATCTTCAGGCTCAATAAAATTATTTTTATCTGTTAATATTTTATTGTTTAAAATCACTGCACCTTTATCAATTTCTCTCAAACCAGCGATGGATCTTAAAATTGTTGTTTTACCGATTCCAGATGGACCTAATATACAAACTATATCACCCTGGTTTTTTATATTAAAGGATATATCGTTTAATATTAATTCATTTTTAATTGAAAAGCTTAAATCCTTTATCTCTAAATAATTTTCCATTTAAAAACCTTTTAATATATTTTTTCTTGAAGTTAATATTATTAGACTAGCAAAAAATATTAAGAACAAGCTTGGAGTTGCAGTAAATTCTAACATATCCTGAGATGCAAATATATATGCTTGGGTTGCAAAAGTGTCAAAATTATAAGGTCTTAATATTAAAGTTAATGGTAATTCTTTTAATATATCTATAGATACTAACATTGAAATAAGGATTAAGTTTTTTTTTAAGAAAGGAAAATGAACCTCAACAAATGTGCCCAATTTTGAATTACCCATCAAATAACTTACATCATCTAATGATTTGTTTAATTTTTCGTAACCAGTTTTTATTCCGTTTATTGCCAAAGAATAAAAACGAACACAATAGGCAATTATAAGGCCAAATATAGTACCAATAAAAATTAATTTTAAATTTTCATTACCAAAATAGTCACTTACGAAAGAAATAAAACTTAATAACGTAACAGCTAAAATAATTCCAGGTATAGCATAACCGCTGACAGAAAAATTTGTAATAACTGAAAGAAATTTACTTTCTGTAATTCTCATTCCATAATTAGTAACGAATGATAATGATATGAGAATTACAGTTGTCAAAACTACTAATTGCAGAGTATTAATAGTTAAATCAACAATTTGAGGTAAGTTAAAATTTGAGGGAAATTTAATTATCCAAAATAACATTTGAGAAACAGGAAAAATAAATGAAAGAAAAAATAATATCATTAATAATGAGAATGCTAACCATTTTATTTTTCCTTTAAGAACTTTCTTTTGTATAGTTAAATATCCTCTAGAAGGGATGCTAAATCTAGATCTACCCCTAGACTTTCTTTCAAATGTAAAAAAGACTAAGATAAAAAATATAAGAAAAAAAGATAGTTGATATGCTGTATTAATATCATCATAAATGATCCAGCTATCATAAATTGCAGTTGTTAAGCTTTGAACATTAAAAAAGGCGACCGTTCCAAAATCAGAAACACATTCCATCGCAACTAACGATAGACCCGCAACAATACCAGGTCTGGCTGATGGTAATAGAATTCTTTTAAAAATTTGATAATCACTGAAACCCATATTTTTACCGGCATCAATTTGGCTTTGTGATTGGTAAATAAAACAGGCTCTAGTGATAAGATATACATAAACATACAATGAAAACGAAATTGATAAAATACTACCAAATAAGCTATCTATTCTTGGTATATAGTCGTTATAGTTTCCATCTCCAAAAATGAATTTTAAAATAGAGTATAAATTTCCAAAATACTCAAAAAATGCTGTTAATGAGTAAGCATAAATATAACCAGGTACCGCAAAAGATAAAATAAGTGCCCATGTAAAAAAGCTAGACCCTGGAAATTTATAGAAGGATACAAGGTATGCGCTACCAACCCCAAATATAAATGTAAAAATTAAAACACCAATTAAAAGTCCTAAAGTATTTAAAATATATAAATATAAATAAGTATCTTTTAAAAGTTCGTAATATCCAGACAACTCACCAAAAAAACTAGTTGAGATAACAATTATTGGAATACAAACTATTGTTGAAATTAAAAGTGAACTAACTAACCAATAATTAAATTTGGGTAATTTTAAATACTTTTGTGAGAGCATAATGATCAAATTTCCTTTATATTAATAATTTAACATAATAATCTTTTATAATTAAAATAGACGAGGCCTCTCAAATCTAACAAAACACAAATGCTCTCACAAATTTGAGTTTTAATTGAATTAAAAAAGACCTCATCTATTTTAAGTTCTAAAACGAGACCATCAATCGTTAAAAATCTGGGGAAGTTTAAAGTTAATGGTCTCATTTTTTCAAATCTCTACTTCCATCCAGCTTTTTTCATGAGAGCCAGAGCTTTTTTTTGATTTTGGTAGTACTTTGAAACTTTAGTTTTTGTATCCTGTTTAAATGAAGTTCCAAATTGTGAAATTAATTTGTTTGGTTTTACCCCATCAATCATAGGATACTCAAAAGTATTATTTACAATATGCTGTTGAGCTTCTTTCGTAACGAGGAACTCTAAAAATTTAATAGCATTTGCTTTATTAGGTGAGTGTTTTGTTACGCCACCACCACTTATATTCATGTGCGTACCTCTATTATTTTGATTTGGAAATACAGGTTTAACTTTTTTCGCTGCCGCTTGTTGTTCAGGTCCCTTTTTACCCGATAACATTAAAGCAATATAATAAGAGTTAGCAACAGCTAGTTTAGCTTTACCTGCAGCCACCGCCATTATTTGAGCTCTATCATTACCTTTAGGATCTCGAGCCATATTGTCTACGATACCTTTCGCCCATTTTCCTGTTTTTGCTGATCCATTATTAGCAATAAGTGATGCTACTAAAGACTTATTGTAAGTATTGCTCGAAGCTCTTATCACAACCGAGTTTTGATATTTTGGATTAGATAAGTCTTCGTAATTAAGTCCTTTGGCTTCGTCGGCAGACATCAATTTGGGATTATAATAAATAACTCTAGCTCTTTTAGCTACACCATACCAATGTGATGTCCTAAAATTTGCAGGAATTTTTGATTTAAGAGTTTTTGAGTTAATACTTTGAAAAACCCCTTTGGCTTTTGCTGAGCCTAAATTTCCAGCGTCTACTGTTATAAATACATCCGCTTTAGAAGATTTGCCTTCAGATAAAATCCTTTTTTCCAAAGCTTTTGCTTTACCACTTACAACGTTAACCTTTATACCAGTTTTAGCGGTAAATTTTTTATATAATTTTACATCAGAGTCATAATGGCGTGATGTAAATACATTTACTTCATTAGCGTAACAGCTACCAAAGGTGAGAGCTAAAAATGTAAAAAATGACAATATTTTTTTCATATATTTTCCTTTTTATTTTTAGCGTTTAATTGTGAGCCCAGGCCATCGCACAACTTTAAAGAGAAGGGTTATTAACCTAAGCTCAATAATACTCTTTGCTGAATTTTCTAGTTAAGAATAATTCTTATTAAGAATATAGTATTTAAGAATCATTCTCAAGAGTTTTTTTGTAGGATTTGTCCCTAATTTGAATCCTATTTTCTTTAAATTTTTTAAGGTTTTTAATGCTTTTAGTATGTACCCTTCGTCTCCATAATTTAAACGACGAACTCTTTAATGACGATCTCATGATTTTAATAACTTCACCCTCTGATTTACCGGTCTCTCTCTTAATATCTTCAAAGGTTATTCGGTCTGCCCAAGCAGCCCAAATAATCCAATCTTTGGATTTTTTATTCTGAGGCTGTGGATTTGAAGTTTTAGTTATTGGCCTTTTAAAAGATTTACGAGTAACCACTAATCTCTTTCTTTAAGAAATTTAATCATAGTTTTTGGATCGCTAACATCAAATTTACCATTCTCATCTTTATATAACTTAATTATTTGTGTATCGTCTACATACATTGAGTACCTAAAAGACCGTGGCCCCATACCTGATGCGCTTCGATCTGAAATCATATTCATATCATTTGTAAAAGAGCCATTTCCATCTGAAAGAAATTTTACATTTTTTATTTCAGATATCTCTTTCCATTTTTCTATTACATATGGGTCGTTCATACTTATACAATATACTTCATCTATACCAAGTGATTTTATTTTTTGGTACTCTTGTTCGTAAGCAGGTAAATGATAATCGGAACAAGTTGGAGTAAAGGCACCCGGTAAGGCAAAGGCAACAATTTTTTTTCCTTTAAAATAATCAATGATATTTTTCTCTAAAAACTTTTGATTTTCTCTAATAACAATTACTGAATTTGGAATATATTTTAACATTGGTGACTATTTTTAATATTGTACTGTCTCATTGCAAATCTTTTTTTTTGTTTATCTGTTAAATTATCATAGCATTTTGGGCAAGAAATGCCTTCAATATATTTATATGTTTTTTTTTCATTATCGCTTAGAGGAATTCTGCAAGCATGACACATAGAATAACTTCCTTGTTTAGAGCCATGAATTATAGAAACTCTTTGATCAAATACAAAACACTCACCTTTCCAATTTGACACATCTTTACTAGTACTATTTAGATAATTTAAAATACCTCCTTCAAGTTGATAAACCTCATTCATACCTAGTTTACTTAAATGATCAGAAGCCTTTTCACAACGAATTCCTCCTGTACAAAAAATTGCTAATTTTTTTTTATTTTTTTTAATAAAATCTTTTGAAAAAAATTCTTTAAATTCCCTAAAGTTATTTATTTTAGGATTTACTGCGCCTTTAAAAGTTCCAATATCGTACTCAAAAGATTTCCTTATATCAAGAACCATTACGTCCCTTTGTTCAATAAACTTATCCCATTCCTTTGGTGATAAATGTTTTTCACTACGCGACCTAGTTCTCAACTCTATAGGTACGACCTCTTTTTTAATTTTTACTTTAAAATTTTTAAATGGAACAAAATCAGAAGGGGAAATATTTGATACATCAAATTTATTAATATTTAGTGTTTTAAAAATAAAATCATAAAACTCATTAATAAAACCAATTGATCCCGCTATAGTCCCGTTAATACCCTCTGGGGATAAAATTATTGTTCCTTTCAAAGAATTATCAATTAAATATTTTTTAAACGAAATTCTATATCCCTCAACTGACAATATTGGACAAAATTTATAAAAACTAACTATTTCAAATTTTTCTTTTTGCATAACATCATTCCATCGCCTATGGAAATTAATGAAATTTCAAAATAATTATCATTTTTAACGTAATTATTAAACTCTTTAATTTTTAGTGCTTTCGGATCTTTTGTTTCTTCTGAAACTTTGCCTTTCCATAATACATTATCAAAAATTAATGTTCCATCACCGGAAAGTAACGATTTACATTTTTCATAATATTTAATGTTATTAGTTTTATCTGCATCTACAAAAATCATATCAAAACTATTTAATGGTAGCTTTTCAATCTCATCTAAAGCAATACCTCTAATATATCTAATTTTATGACTAACATTCGATTTTTCCCAAAATATAACGGCTTTTTTGACAAATTGGTCATCTTTATCGATAGTTGTTATTGTGCCAGATGTTGTCAGCGCCATGCCTAAAGTGCTATACCCAAGATAAGTGCCAAGCTCTAAAATATTTTTATAATTCCCCAATTTTATAATTATTTTTAGAAATTCAGATTGATCCGGAGATATTTGCAAATGAGATGTTGTTGAATGCTCTTTAAAAGAATGAAGTCTTAATTCTTTCTCTACTTTTGTTTCGTTAACACCAAACTCATAAATATACTTCTCAAGTCTATCACTGAGTAAAAAACTGCCAGACATAGTTACTTTAATTTATTTTTTAAAATATCATTTATCATTCCAGGATTTCCTTTGCCTTTCATTTCTTTCATAACCTGACCAACAAAAAAACCAAATAATTTATCTTTTCCAGATTTATATTGCTCAACTTTGTCTTGATTGGATGATAAAATTTTATCAATAATTTTTTCAATCTCTTTTGGATCAGAAGTTTGTTTTAAACCCTTCTCTTCGACAATTTTACCAGGATCCGCATCTTGTTTAACCATTTCCTCAAAAACAGTCTTGGCAATTTTTCCAGATATGGTTCCATCTTTTATCAAATTAATCATTTTGGCTAAATTTTTTGCACTAACTGGGCTTTGAGAAATTTCTTTTCCTTCTTTATTTAAAGTGGCAAATAACTCACCCATCAACCATGTTGCAGCAAGTTTATAATCAGAATTTTTTGCAACTTCTTCATAATAGCTAGAGACTGCTTGATCTGAAATTATTACACTGGCTTCATAACTTGACAATTTAAACTCAGATATTAATCTTTGTTTTTTTTGATCGGGAAGTTCTGGTAAATCTTTTTTTAAATTTTCAATATAACTCTCCTCAAGTTGCAAAGGTAATAGATCAGGATCAGGAAAATATCTATAATCATGAGCATCCTCTTTACTTCTCATAGATCTCGTTTCTTGTTTTTTTGTGTCAAATAGTCTTGTCTCTTGATCTATACTTTTGCCATCCTCAATAACTTCGATTTGTCTTCTCGCTTCAAAATCTATCGCTTGTTGCATAAACTTTATTGAATTTACATTTTTAATTTCACAACGCGTGCCAAATTCTTTTGATCCTTTTTTTCTAACCGAAACGTTTACATCTGCTCTCAATGATCCTTGTTCCATATTTCCGTCACAAGTATTTAAATATCTCATAATAGATCTTAATTTTTTAATATATTCACCTACTTCGCTTGGGGATCTTAAATCTGGTTTACTAACAATTTCCATCAATGCTATTCCTGATCTATTTAAATCTACAAAAGAATTATTTGGATCTTGATCGTGCATACTTTTTCCAGCATCTTGCTCTAAATGCAATCTTTCAATACCTACCTCTTTCGTTCCATAAGGCATATCAAGAATAACTTTTCCTTCTCCAACAATAGGATGTTTGAATTGAGAAATTTGATATCCTTGAGGTAAATCAGCATAAAAATAATTTTTTCTATCAAATTTTGAAAAGCTATTAATTTTAGCATTTAAACCTAAGCCAGTTTTAATTGCTTGTTCTATACAAAATTTATTAATCACTGGTAACATACCGGGCATAGCAGCATCGACCAGACTCACTTGTGAGTTAGGTTCTGATCCAAATTTAGTTGCTGATGATGAAAATAATTTAGCTTCAGATGAAACTTGAGCATGAACCTCTAATCCAATTATCACTTCATATTCGCCTTTTTCTCCCTTTAAATAATAATCAAATTGTTTTTCAGACATTACATCCACCAATCTTTAAAATTTGAATTAAAATTAATGGATTGCTCAATTGCAAATGCATTATTTAGCACTGTTTGTTCATCAAAAGGCTTACCGATTAACTGCAAACCTAAAGGTAGATTATTTTGATCATATCCAGCAGGTATAGAAATTGCTGGTAACCCTGCTAAATTCGCAGGCACTGTTAATACATCATTCAAATACATTGCAATAGGATCATCAATGTTTTCACCGATTGCAAAAGCTGATGAAGGTGTGGTTGGAGTTAGTATAGTATCAACCTTTTTAAAAGCTTCATCAAAATCATTTTTGATTAATCTTCTTACTTTTTGTGCTTTTAAATAATATGCATCATAATAACCTGATGAAAGAACATAGGTTCCAATTAATATTCTTCTTTTAACTTCGTCACCAAAACCTAATGATCGAGTATTTTCATACATTTCAATCAAATCTTTTCCTTCAGCCCGAAAACCGTATCTTACACCGTCATATCTAGCTAAATTAGAGGAAGCTTCAGCTGGTGCGATTATGTAATAAGTGGGTAGCGCATATTTAGTGTGTGGAAGAGATATTTCTTTAACTTCACAACCTAAAGATTTTAATACCTCAACTCCCTTTTCCCAAAGATTTAAAATTTCTTTTGAAATTCCATCAATCTTATATTCTTTTGGAATTCCTATTTTTAAACCTTTAATATCTTTTTTTAAATTTTGACTAAAAGGCTCAACTTTATTTTGAGCTGAAGTAGAATCTTTATTATCGTGACCTGCAATAACTTCTAATAATAAAGCAGAATCTTTTACATCTTTTGTCATTGGTCCTGCTTGATCGAGAGATGATGCGAATGCTACAATTCCCCATCTAGAACATCTTCCATAAGTAGGTTTTAATCCAACTGTTCCTGTAAATGACGCAGGTTGTCTAATTGATCCACCGGTATCTGTTCCTACCGTTGCAGAGGTTAAATATGCCGCAACTGCAGATGCAGATCCTCCAGATGAACCTCCTGGGACAAGATCTTTATTATTTTTATAAGGATTTATAACATTGCCGAAGTGGCTAGTTTCATTTGATGAACCCATTGCATATTCATCGCAATTTAATTTTCCTAATAGATTAGCCCCTTCATTCCAAATTTTAGAGGTAACAGTAGACTCATATTCCGGCTTAAAGCCTTCTAACATTTTACTTGAGGCTGTTGTTTGAACTCCTTTCGTACAAAATAAGTCTTTAACAGCTATTGGTGCACCAAATAATTTTTTATCACTTTCAAGTTTCTTATCTTGATCTTTTGATTTTGTTAATGCTTGATCGAATGTATTTTCTATATAACAATTTAGTTTTTTTGATTTGACTGCCCTATCAACGAATGACTTTGTTACTTCTTCACAGGAAATTTCCTTAGATTTAATTTTTTCTATTATTTGACAAAGTGTCAGTTTATAGATTTCACTCATTACTCTATTACCTTTGGTACAACGTAAAAATTCTCATTATCTGCAGGTGAATTAGATAAAATATCTTTTTTTCCATTCATCAAATTCACCTTGTCATCTCTTTTTATTAACTCTTGATCAACTGTAGAGGCTAGAGGTTCAATATTTTCAATTTTCACTTCATTTAGCTGTTCAACAAATTTTAAAATTGAATTTAAATCTTTAATCATGTTCTCTTCAAATTTTTCATTTGAAGCTATTCTCGATAGTTTAGAAATTTTTTTTACTGTATCTTTGGTAATTGACATTAGACTTTGATAAAATTTTCGGTAAAATAGCACTTTAATGGAAACTATCAACCTTTGCGATAATCAAGACTTTCCACACAAAGTTGGAAAAGGCTCGAGACTATTGGGCATAGATCCTGGTAAAAAAAATATTGGCATATCAATAAGTGATCCCAGTCAAAAAATAGCAACTCCATTAAAAATTATAGTTATAAAAAAATTTAAAAAGTTTGTTGAGGATTTAAATAAAGTAATTTTGGATTATGAAATTAAAGGTATAGTAATTGGAAATCCAATTAACATGGACGGCTCATTAGGTCCAAGATCTCAATCTGCCAAAGATTTTGCACAAAATATTTCAAAAAATACAAATTTGCCTATTACATTATGGGATGAAAGGTTATCAAGTGAAGGAGCTTTTAATTTAATGGGTGATTTAGACATAAATGCCTCAAAAAAAACTGAAAAACTAGATCAGCATGCAGCGACTTTTATTCTTCAAGGGTATTTAGATTTTTTAAATAAATAACTTGCCTAATTAAAGAAATAAGCCTATAGGACTGGTTTTAATGGCTTTATTCAAAACTAAACAAGCTGTTAAATATGAAAAGAAACACCTTTTAGGTATTCAAGATTTATCTATTCCAGAAATTGTTCACATACTTAACGAAAGCCAATCATTTGTTGAACTTAATAGAAAAGAAAACAAGAAATTAAGTTTACTTAAAGGAAAGACACAAATTAATTTATTTTTTGAAAGTTCTACCAGAACTTTGTCATCATTTGAACTCGCAGGTAAACGCCTTGGTGCAGATGTAATGAATATGAATGTTTCAAATTCCGCTATAAAAAAAGGTGAAACTTTAATTGATACTGCAATGACTCTAAATGCAATGCACCCAGATATTCTTGTGATAAGACATGGCAACTCTGGAGCCGCAAATCTTTTATCTAGAAAAGTTAATTGTTCAGTAATTAACGCTGGTGATGGCTGGAGAGAACATCCTACTCAAGCTCTGTTAGATGCCATGACAATTAAAATGAAAATAGGAAAAATTGAAGGTTTAAAAATAGCAATTTGTGGAGACATAATGCACTCAAGAGTAGCTCGATCAAATATTTATTTGCTTACAATGATGGGTGCAGAAGTTAGAGTCATAGCTCCAAGTACCCTTATGCCAAAAGATATAAGTCAATTTGGAGTTAAAGTTTATACTAACATGGAAGATGGTCTTAAGGATGTTGATATTATTATGATGCTTAGGATGCAATTAGAAAGGATGGATGGATCTTATATTCCTTCTACTAGAGAATATTATGAATTTTTTGCTCTTGATTATAAAAAAATAAAATACGCAAAAGATAATGCTTTAATAATGCACCCTGGTCCAATGAATAGAGGTATTGAAATAGATGCATCTTTAGCTGATGATATAAACAGAAGTATAATTGTGCAACAAGTTGAAATGGGTGTCGCGGTTAGAATGGCATGCTTAAAAATATTGATGGAGAATCAAAAATGAAAGTTGCAATTATTAACGTGAGAATAATTGATACAAAAAATAACATCGATGAATTTGGTGGAATTTTAATCAATGAAAAAGGTTTGATAGAGGCTTGCGGAAGTAAAGTTACAAAAGGAAATGTTGGCGATACTAAAATTTATGATTGTAAAAACAAATTGGCAATTCCAGGAGTTGTTGATGGAAGGGTTTTTGCAGGCGAGCCAGGATTTGAATATAAAGAAAATTACAGAACTTTAAGTCAAGCAGCGATTTCTGGTGGTGTTACGTCTGTTGTAACTATGCCAAATACCAATCCAATAATCGATAATGTTTCAACTTTTGACTTTATACAAAGAAGAGCTAGAGATAAATCTTTGATAAAAATTCATTCTCTTGCATCTTTAACAAAAAATGTTGAAGGCAACGAAATTACAGAATTTGGTTTACTGAAATTAAATGGTGCAGTAGGTTTTACTGATGGGATACAGTGTGTTCAAAAAAACGATGTTATGGACAAAATTTTTGATTATGGCAAAAATCAGGATGTATTGATTGTGCAATTTCCACAAGACAACGAATTATCAAAAAATGGTGTAATAAATGAAAGTCTCATTGCTACAAAATTAGGCTTAAAAGGTATTCCTGACTATGCTGAACATGTAATTATTGAGAGAGACTTAAGATTATTAAGCCAGTATAATTCAAAATATCATATCTCAGTACTATCATCAGGTAAATCACTTGAAATCATTAATGAGTGGAAAAATAAAAAGTTAAATTTTACAACAGGGGTATCGATTAATCACTTATCTTTAAATGAAAATGATATTGGTGAATTTAAAACATTTTTAAAACTATCTCCACCACTTCGAAAAGAAGATGATAGAATTAATTTAATTGAAGGTATAAAAAATGGAATAATTGACATAATTGTTTCTGATCATAAGCCTGAGGATGAAGAATCAAAAAGACTTACTTTTCAAAAATGCGCAACAGGAGCATCTGGAATCGAAACTTTTTTATCTTTAGCCCTAGAACAATATCACAATGGCAACTTAGATCTTAAGACTATTATTAAATGTGTTACTGAAAACCCAGCAAAAATATTTGGAATTAATGCTGGATCATTGGAAAAAGGTATGCCTGCGGATATTGCGATTTTAGATTTAAATAAGCCGTGGGTGGTTAAAAGAGAAAATATTCAATCAAAGTCAAAAAATACAGCCATTGAAGATAAAAAACTCCAAGGCAAAGTTGAGAAAACTTTTTTGAATGGAAAATTGGTTTTTGAAATCTAATGGATATTTTTATTATTGTTTCATATTCGTATTTACTAGGTAGCATTCCCTTTGGTTTAATTTATTCAAAAATAGCAGGCCTTGGGGACGTCAGAAATATTGGATCTGGAAATATTGGTGCAACAAATGTACTTAGAACTGGAAATAAACAGGTTGCCGCTTATACGCTTTTGTCAGATATAGCTAAAGGCAGTATTGCAGTTTTGATTACAAACAAGTTTTTTTCAGAACATATTTTGTTATCTTTTCTGATTGTTTATTTGGGACATATATTTCCAATTTGGTTGAAGTTTAAAGGGGGAAAAGGTGTAGCAACCTTTATTGGTGGAATTTTAATTATTAATTATGTTCTTTGTTTAGTTTTTTTAATAACCTGGGCTGTAGTTGCAAAAGTTTTTAAAATCTCATCTCTTTCAGCAATTGCAGGGTTTATTGTTACCTTGTTAACAGCATTTGTTTTGTATGATCAAAATCTCTCTCTACTAATGTTTTTCTTTACAGTCTTTAGTATTTATACTCATAGAGATAACATTAAAAGAATTATATCAGGTGAAGAAAGTAAAATAAAAACTGAATAAAAAACACCATTTTCTTACTTTTAAGAAACATTAAATTGACAATTCAATAAATATTTGAGACTAAATTTTTTCTATGAATTTAGTAATTGTTGAAAGTCCTGCAAAAGCTAAAACGATAAACAAATATCTTGGTGAAAGTTATATTGTTTTAGCGAGTTATGGACATGTAAGAGACCTTCCATCAAAAAATGGTTCTGTAGATACAGATAATAATTTTAATATGACTTGGGAAATTGATCCCGGTTCTAAAAAACCACTTAAAGAAATTTATGATGCTGCAAAAGATGCAAAAAAAATTATTCTAGCAACTGACCCTGATCGTGAAGGAGAAGCTATTGCCTGGCATGTTAAAAATATATTAGATGACAAAAAATTATTAAAAGACAAAAAAGTAGAAAGAGTTGTTTTTAATGAAATTACAAAAAAGGCTGTACAAAATGGAATTGATAACCCAAGAGAAATAAACACTGAGCTTGTAGATGCCTATATGGCGCGAAGAGCTTTAGATTATTTAGTAGGTTTTAATATTTCACCAATCTTATGGACAAAGTTGCCTGGATCTAAATCTGCAGGACGTGTCCAATCTGTTGCGTTAAAACTAATTGTAGAAAGAGAAAATGAAATTGAACTTTTTAAACCAGAGGAGTACTGGAGTATTCAGTCATTTTTTAAAAATAAAGAAAATAAAGATTTAAAATCAAAAATCACATTGTTTAAATCTGAAAAAGTTAATAAATTTTTTTTTAAAAATGAAAGCCAAACAAAATCAGCAGTAGATGAAATTAAAAAACATAATTACAAAATAACTCAAATTGAAAAAAAGCCTTACAAAAGAAATCCTTATGCTCCATTTACAACTTCTACTATGCAACAAGAAGCTTCAAAAAAATTAGGTTTTGGTGCTTCGAGAACCATGCAAGTTGCTCAAAGACTTTATCAAGGTTTCGAGATAGACGGAGAAACAATTGGACTTATTACATATATGAGAACTGATGGAACTCAAATATCTAATGAAGCTTTACAATCTTGTAGAAGTTATATTGAAAACGAAATTGGAAAAAATTATTTACCAGAACAACCAAGAAACTATAGTGGAAAAAAAGCAAAAAATGCTCAAGAAGCGCATGAAGCTATAAGACCTACAGACATTAGTAGAGATCCTGTTTCTTTAAAGTCAATATTAGATCGAGATCAAATGCGATTATATGAAATGATCTGGAACAGAACCGTATCTTCTCAAATGGAATCTGCTGAATTTGAAAGAACATCTATAGATATAAACAATAATGATAATAGCATCTCTTTTAGAGCAAATGGGTCGATTCAAAAATTTGATGGTTTTTTAAAATTATATCAAGAAACAAAAGAAGATGATGAAAAAAAAGATGATCATGAAGATGATGACAATATTTTACCTGATGTAAAGAATGGTGATGAGCTAAAATTAGATAAAATTGTTGATGAACAGCACTTTACCAATCCACCTCCGAGATACTCTGAAGCTAGTTTAGTAAAAAAATTAGAAGAGCTAGGAATTGGTAGACCTTCAACCTATGCAAGCATTATTTCTGTACTATCGACAAGAAACTATGTGGAACTAATTAACAAAAAATTTAATCCAACAGACCGTGGTAAATTAATTACAGCATTTTTAGACAAATTATTTAATAAATATGTTGATTATAATTTTACAGCTAAACTAGAAGATAGCTTAGATGATATAACTTCTGGGAAGATCAATTGGATTGATGTATTAAGTCAATTCTGGAACCAATTTAATTCTAATGTTAATGAAGTTAAAGAACTAAGAACACGAACTATTTTGGATATGCTTAATGAAAGTTTATCCGATATTATTTTTGATAAAAATCAAGAGGGCAAAGTATTGAGAACTTGTCAGTGTGGTGGTGAATTAAGTTTAAAAGTTGGAAGATTTGGTGCTTTTATAGGATGTGCAAATTATCCAGAATGTAAATTTACCAGGCCCCTATCTCGTATCAAGGCTGCACAAGAAGACTTCATGTCTGAACCAAAAGATATTGGTGAAACTGATGAAGGAAAAAAAATAATCTTAAAAAAAGGAAGATTTGGTCCTTATTTACAAGTGGGAAATGATGAGAAAGAAATGAAAAATTTTTCTATACCAAAAGGCATGTCTCCAAATGATATTGATATTGATAAAGCTAAATTCTTATCAGGATTACCCAGAGTTCTTGGTAAATATCCAGAAAATAATGAAGATATAACATTAAATAATGGAAGATTTGGTCCTTATGTTAAATGTGCAAATAAATCTGCCACACTAGAATCTCCAGATGATATTTTTTCAATTGGATTAAACAAAGCTGTAACATTAATTGCTGAGGCAAAGCCTGGAAGACGTTCGTCAAATGAAATTAAAAACCTAGGAGAACACCCAGAGGATAAAAAACCTGTTAAAGTAATGAAAGGTCAATTTGGTCCTTATATTAAATACAAAACCATTAATGCTACAATCCCGGACGATAAAGATCCAAATGATATTACTATGGAGGAGGCGTTGGTATATATAGATAAAAGAATTGAATATGATGCACAAAAAAAAGGAAAAAAAATAAAAAAAAAACAAAAAAATAAAAAATAATGTCTATTGAAGAAAATTTAAAAAATTTAAATCTTACAATTCCTAAGGCGCCAGATCCTGTTGGAAATTATTTAGCATACGTAAAATCAAAAAATATAATTTTTGTATCTGGCCAACTACCTATTGATAATAATGGTAAGCTTATCAAAGGAAAAATTGGTTTAGATTTAAATAGTCAAGACGGTGAAAAAGCAACTAAATTAGCTATTTTAAATGTCTTAGGCCAGTTACAAAAAGCAACGGGTGATTTAAATTTAATAAAAAAATGTATTAAAATAACTGGTTATTATAATTGCACTGAAAATTTTGAAGATCATCCAAAATTATTAAATATTGCTTCTGATTTAATTGTTGATGTATTTAAACAGAAAGGTAAACACTCTAGAGCAGTGGTAGGTGTAAATTCTTTGCCTTTAAATGCGGCGGTCGAATTAGATACAATATTTGAAATTTAATTACTATTTAAAATCTTTTCTGATTTTTCTGATTTAGTAAATTTTTTGTAAATAAAAGTTATTTTTTCATTTTTAGCATCAACTTTCACGTGTCCACCATCTACAAGCTTACCATGAATAATTTCATCTGCTAAATTCTTTCTTATATGTTCATCAATAAATCTTGAAATAGGCCTTGCACCCATCGTCTGCGAGTAGCCTTTTTCACAAATCAAATCATTTGCAGAATTTGAGAGTTCAATTATTACATCTCTTGCATTTAATTGCGTCTCTAATTCTAATATAAATTTACTTACAATTTGTTTGATAATTGTTTTATCTAATCGGTTAAAGGTTATAATTGAGTCTAATCTATTTCTAAATTCTGGACTAAAAACCTTATTGATTGTTTCTTGATCTATTTTATCATTCTTTTTATTTGAAAAACCCATCTGATCTTTTTCAAGTTCAGAAGCGCCAATATTACTAGTTAAAATTAAAATAACATTTCTAAAATCAACATTTTTTCCATTTTGATCCTTTAACTTTCCATAATCCATAATTTGAAGAAGAATATTAAATATATCTGGATGAGCTTTTTCAATCTCATCAATTAACAATACACAATATGGATTTTTTTCTATTGATTCTGATAATTGACCGCCTTGATCAAATCCAACGTAACCAGGTGGTGAACCAATTAATTTTGATATAGTGTGTTTTTCACTAAACTCAGACATATCAAACCTAATTAATTCTACTCCTAAAATGATTGATAATTGTTTTGCTAGCTCTGTTTTTCCAACTCCTGTTGGTCCATTAAATAAATAATTTCCTATAGTTTTTTCAGAATTTCTTAAACCAGATCGTGAAAGTTTGATTGAAGAACATAACGCATTCACTGCGTGGTCTTGTCCATAAATTAATCTTTTTAAGTTTTTGTCTAAATCTTTTAAGTAATATCTATCATTTGAAGTAATACTTTTTTCAGGAATTTTAGTTATTTTTGCAACAATTTTCTCAACATCATTTTGATCAAGTATATCTTTTTTATCCTCTTGTACTTTTAAATTTTCAAATGCACCAAGCTCATCCAGAATATCTATTGATTTATCTGGAAGTCTTTTGTTTCCAATATATTTTGCTGATAAATCAACTGATGCTTTTACAGCTTCGTCACTGTATTTAACTTTATGATACTCTTCATATTTGCCCCTTAATCCAAACATAATCTTATAAGCTTCTTCAACGGAAGGTTCAGTAACGTCAATTTTTTGAAATCTTCTCTGCAATGCCCTGTCTTTCTCAAAATTTGATCGATATTCAGAAAAAGTTGTTGAGCCAACACACTTAATTTTACCAGATTGTAAGGCTGGTTTTAACATATTGGCAGCATCCATAGAATTTCCAGTGGTAGTTCCTGCTCCTACTAATGTATGAATTTCATCTATAAATAAAACATAATTTTCATTATTTTCTATTTCATTTATTATTGTTTTTAATCTTTCCTCAAAATCACCTCTGTATCTTGTTCCTGCTAATAAAGATCCCAAATCCAAGGAAAATATTGTAGAATTTATTAAAGGATTAGGTACATCTTTATTAACTATTTTTTTGGCCAATCCCTCTACAATTGCTGTTTTGCCTACACCAGGATCACCTACTAATAGTGGATTATTTTTAGTCCTCCTGCATAAAATTTGGGCCATACGATTAACTTCTTCTTCTCTACCGATTAAAGTATCTATTTTATTATTAGAGGCTTTAAGATTGAGGTTAATACAAAAATTGTCAAGCGCTGTCTTCTCACTGACTTTCGATCCTGCTTTCTGCCCTTGTTCAAAATTTTCAGTGTAAGTAAAATTTTCTATTTTAGTTATGCCATGTGAAATAAAATTTACTACATCATATCTTGTAACCTCTTGTTCTTGTAAAAAATAAGTAGCATGACTTTCTCTCTCAGCAAAAAGAGATACCAGTATGTTTGCTCCAGTAACCTCAGATTTTCCAGATGACTGGACGTGAACTATGGATCTCTGAATTACTCTTTGAAAACCTGCTGTAGGTTGAGGGTCTGATAACTTTTCTGAATTAACGATGTTATCTAGTTCATTATCAATATAATGCTCTAAATTTTCTCTTAACAATCCAATATCAACACTACAGGCTTTCATAACATTAACAGCATCTTCTTCATCCATTAAAGAAAACAACAAATGTTCAAGAGTAACATATTGATGATTTTTTTCTGATGCTAAAGCAAAAGCATTAGAGATTGACTTTTCTAATGATTTTGTAAAAGTTGCCATAATTATTTAATTATACATTTAAGCGGTTGATGATTTATATTTGAATAATTATGAATCTTCTTTTGAATAGTCTTTGCAACATCAATTGGGTATAAACCACATACTGCAGACCCTTCATTGTGAACTTTAAGCATTAACGAATATGCTTGTGATTTTGTTTTATTTAAAAACATTATTAAAATCTTAACAACAAAATCCATAGTTGTAAAATCATCGTTTAATAATATTAATTTGTAAAATTTAGGATGTTTATTTATTTTACTTTCTTTTATTTTTTCAGCTATATCAAGCTTTTTTATCATTTAACGACCTCCCAATAGAATAATAAATAATATTTTTATTTGAAAAACTACTAGCTTGATATAAATTCCTCATGTCAAAAATCATCAATTTCTTAGATTTTACTTTACTAAAATTTAAAGATCTAAATTCGTCCCACTCAGTATGAATAACAACTAAATCATTATTAATTAAAATTTCATCAGAATTTTTTTTATACTTTAAATTTTTCAATTCTTTTTTTTCACCTGTTGGGTCGTAATAAGAAATCTTTACACCTTTTTTTAAAAGTTTAGGAAATATTTTTAGACATTGAGTATCTCTCATGTCATCAGTATTAGCTTTGAATGTTACTCCTAAAAAACCTACTTTTTTATTCTTAGGTTTTCCTAATATCTCAATAATTCTATCCGCTAATATTGATTTTCTCTTTTCATTACTTTTAATTACGGTTTTAACTACAGTCATGTCTGTTTTAAATTTATCGCCAATCTTGATTAGTGCTTTAGTATCTTTTGGAAAGCAAGATCCACCGTAAGCAGGTCCCGCACGTAAAAATCTTGATCCAATTCTTGCATCTGTCCCAATTCCTAAGGCAATATCATCTACGTTTGAGCCAACCACTTCACATAAATTTGCAATTTCATTTATAAAAGTAATTTTAGTGGCTAAGAAAGCATTAGCTGCATATTTTATTAATTCTGAACTTCTTCTTGTGGTTGCTATAAATTTTGCACCTTTTTTTGTTATTGGTTCATACAGTTTTTCGAGAACTAATTTTGTTTTTTTTAAATTATTTGAACCAACTACAACCCTATCAGGATACCTAAAGTCTCTAATAGCCTCTCCCTCTCTCAAAAACTCAGGATTAGATACAACATCAAATTTAGAGATTGAATTATTTTTTTTAATTATTTTTTCAACTTCATCTCCAGTACAAACAGGCACAGTAGATTTTGTAATTATGATTTTATATTTATTAATGTTCTTGGATATTATTTTAGCTACTGCATAAACATTTTTTAAATCTGCCGAAACACCATCTTTGGCTGTTGGTGTTCCAACCGCAATAAAAATTATATCGGAATCTTTAATTGCTTTATTTATATCTGATGTAAAAAAAAGCCTTTTTGACTTATAATTTCTAATAACTAGTTCATCTAAACCAGGTTCAAATATTGGAATAATTCCTTTTTTTAAGTTTTCAATTTTTTTTTTATTGTTATCTACGCATATTACTTTGTTTCCGAAATCAGCAAAAAGCACCCCTGAAACTAAACCAACATAACCTGTACCAATAAAACAAATTTTCATTATTTATTAATATCTATAAACGATTTTATATAACCATTCATTGTTCCACAGTCTAAATACTTCCCTTTAAACTTACAACCATAAAAGCTTTCTTTCAGTAACATTGCATTCATAGCATCAGTAATTTGAATTTCGCCCAACTTTCCACTTTTTTGTTTACTTAGAAATTTAAAAATTGATTTGCTCAACAAATATCTGCCGATAATAGCATATCTTGAGGGAGCGTTTACTATTGATGGCTTTTCAATCATTTTATTGATTTTAAATTTTTTATTATTCGAAAATCCTGCTATTCCATAACGTGTTACTTCTTTTTTTGAAACTTTTTTTAAAGCTAGCACAGATGATTGTTTTTTTTTATTAATTGTTATCAATTCTTTTGTACAATTTTTACCTTTTATAATATCATCTGGTAAAAGTAATAAAAAATATTTTGACTTAATATGCTTTTTAGCACACATAACTGCGTGTCCTAAACCTTTTGGTTTATCTTGGTAAACAAACTTAATTTTACTAGATATACGATTTAAATAAATTAATTTTTTTAAAATTTCTGGTTTGTTTTTTACAGCCTTTTCTAAAATTTTATTTTTTACAAAATATTTCTTTATTACATTTTTGTTTTTTGAAATTATAAATATGACCTGTTTGACACCAGCACTGAAACATTCATCTAATATATGTTCCAAAATTGACTTGGACCCTAAAGGCCATAGCTCTTTAGGCAGTGCTTTTGTCAAAGGAAGCATTCTTGTACCTAGTCCAGCAAGTGGTATAATCGCTTGTTTAACCATAAAAATTAAATTCTAAATGAGAATTATAAAAAAATCTAAAGAAATAAATTCTGTTTTCAACAGTATAAAAGAAACTGGTTTTGTTCCAACGTTGGGTTCTTTGCATAAAGGTCATGAGTATTTAATAAAAAAATCAGTAAAACAAAATCGTGTCACTTTTGTGAGTATTTTTTTAAATCCTAAGCAATTTAATAATAAAAAAGACATGGAGAAATACCCTAAAAAACTTAGCGATGATATAAAAATTTGTAAAAAAAATAAAGTTGATTATTTATTCATTCCCTCCTTTGAAGAAGTTTATTCTTGGAAAACTAAAAAAAGAAGTTTTCCAAAAATACAAAAAATTATGGAGCATAGGTACAGAAAAGGACATTTTATTGGTGTCCTTAAAGTGATAGAAAAACTAATAGATATAATACCTGCAAGTAGATTATATTTAGGAGAAAAGGATTTTCAACAACTTAAAATAATAGAAGATTATTTTAAAATTAATAAAATTAAAACTAAAATAGTAAAATGTAAAACCATAAGAAACAATGACGGTTTGGCACTATCATCCAGAAACAAGTTGCTTAAAAACAGCGATTTAAAAAAGGCAGCAGATATTATAAATTTTATTAAGAAAGTTAAATTTATAAAATATTCACTTGCCCAAAAGAAAAAATGTATAATACAATTTTTAAAAAATAATAAAATTTCTTTTGATTATGTTGAGTTTATAAATTTAAAAAAATTTACAACTTTAGAAAAACAGTCACGTTACATGAGGATATTTATTGCTTTTTATATCAGCAAAACAAGATTAATTGATAATATTTAGATACCCAAAATAAAACTTGCTAAACCTAAGAAAGATAGAAATCCTATTACATCAGTCACTGTTGTTACAAAAACTGTTGATGCTATTGCAGGATCGATTTTGTATTTATTTAATAAAATAGGGATAATTATTCCAGACAAACCTGCAAATACCATATTAATAATCATTGATACACCTATCAATATAGCAAGTTTCAATTCATAAAACCAAATATAAACAAATGCAGCAGAAATTGTTGAAAACAATAAACCATTTAAAAGACCAACAAAAAATTCTTTATTTATAATTTTAAATAAGTTGTCAGCTATTAATTCTTTAGTAGCTAATAATCTAACTGTCACAGCTAATGTCTGGGTAGCTGCATTTCCACCCATAGAAGCAACAATTGGCATTAATATTGCTAAAGTAACAACCTTTTCTATGTTTCCATCAAATAATTCAATTACATGTGAAGCAATAACAGCAGTAAATAAATTTATGAACAGCCACATAAACCTTTTTTTTGTAATTTTTAATGCATTATCTGTAATTACTTCATCTTGGACACCGGCTAATTTTAATCTATCTTCCTCTGCTTCCTCTTTAACTACAGTTAAAATGTCGTCTGCAGTTATCATTCCTATTAAATTCTTGTTTTTATCAATGACACCAGCTGATACTAAATTATATTGTTCAAACAAATTTCCAACTTCCTCTTTATCCATATCGCCATTAATTAAAAATGAAGTTTCGTCCATAATGGTATTCATTTTAATATTTCTTGGGTTTCTTAAAACTCTAGATGATGGTACAGAACCGATGAGTCTTCCCTCATTGTCTACGACAAAAATTTGTAAAAACTCTTTTGGTAAATCCTCGTTTTCTCTGAGATAGTCTATTGTTTCTCCCACTGTCCAGTTAGGTAAAACAGAACAATATTCAACTTGCATTAATCTTGCTGCAGAGTCTTTTGGATAGATGTTTAATACTTCTTCAATTAATTGCTTATCCTTGGAAGGAATCTTCTCATATACTTCAATCTTCTTTTCTTCATTTAAATTCGAGACTATTTGTAAAGCATTATCTGATTCTAATTCGTTAACTATCCTGACAACTATATTAGTGGGTAAATTATTTAAAATATCTTTCTGAAGTGTATTATTTAGTTCAACTAGAATATCAGCCTTAAAGTCAAATGTTTTTAGTGAAAGTAAATCAATTCTTGATTTTTCAGGTAAATTTGACAAAGCTTCTGCCGCATCAGATGGGTGTAATTTGAGTAGAGTGCTGTTTATTTCATTTGTCCTTTTTTCATTGATAAGTGTAATTAAATTATCAATATAATCTTTTGTAACTTCAAATGCCTTATTTTCTATCGTTTGTTTATTTGACATAATAATAAATTCTTTTAACAAATCTTTAAATGAAACTCGAAATAAAAATAAGCAAAAAACCTGTAGAATATCAAAATGCTATTGAATTTCTTGAAAAACGTGTAATAAAAATACAAAATAAAGAATCAAGAAACTTGCTATGGATACTTGAACACTCAAACTTATATAGCGCCGGTACTTCTGCAAAAGAAACTGACTTATTAAAAAAAAATAAATTCCCAATTTATAAAACAAATAGAGGTGGACAATGGACATTTCATGGCGAAGGTCAAAAAATAATATATTTTGTATTAGATTTGACATCAGAAAAAAATATTAAAAATTTCATAAGAAATATTGAAAATTGGATAATCCAAGTTTTAAAAAATTATAATATACAGTCCTCGAATGATCCTGATAATATCGGAATTTGGGTTGAAAATAATAAAAATTTAGAGAAAATTGCAGCTATAGGCATCAGAGTAAAAAAATGGATTGCATTTCATGGCTTCTCGCTAAATATAAACGTAAATAAAGATAATTATAATGGTATTATTCCGTGTGGCATAAATAACAAAGGAATTGCAAATATGTCTGATTTTATTAATCTAAATAACTTAAATAATATCAATGATATTATAATTTCAGAGTTTAAAAAAACTTTTCCAAATATGTTTTAAAATTTTTTGGAATTCTTGCCTTATATTTTTTTACTTTATTATTATATTCAAATTCGATTTCGTAACTTAATAAACATAAAGGGCTTTTATTTCTTTTGTCTCCATATTTTGCATCTCCAACTACAGGATGACCAATATCAGAAAACTGTTTCCTAATTTGATGCTTTCTACCAGTTATTAAATCTATTTCTAAATAAGAAAAATTATTTCTTTTTGATATAACTTCAAAGTAAAGTTTAGACACAATTTCTTTTCCATTTAAATTATCTTTACTATAAAGCTCACCTTTGTTTTTTTTGATTTTTCCATTTAGGATAGTTAAATATTTTTTTTTTATTTCTCTTAGTTTAAACATCTCAGAAAATTTTTTCGCATAAAACCGATTTTTGGCAATCAGCATTAAACCAGTGGTTTCCTTATCTAATCTATGAACAATGTGATAATTATTCGAATTAAGATTTAAAATATCTATTACATTTTTTTTTACTTTAGACCCATCTTGAGAAGCATAACCATAGGGCTTATTTAAAATACAATAATCATTGCATTCAAAAATAAAATTTTTTTTTAGTTCATTATAATCAATCGTAGAAAAATTTTTTTTTTGTGAAACGTTTTTTATTTTAAAATCAATATAAACATCGACAATATCATCTATTTTCAGTTTAAATAAATTTTTAACTTTTTTATTATTTACAGTAATTTTTTTTTTTCTAAAATTTTTTTCAAACAAGGACTGAGGAATATTTGGGAATTGCTTTTTAAGGAACCTATCTACTCTGGAACCTTCAAAATCTTTATTTACAACAAAAGATTTGAGGGGTTTTTTCATGCTATAATTTTAACTATTTTGTAACCAATATAAAATAAAATCAAGCTCACAATTATTGATAAGAATAAATAAATAAAAAGATTCAAATAATTTCCAGTTTTTAATAAATTAAAAACTTCATATGTGAAAGCCGAAAAAGTAGTAAATCCTCCTAAAAATCCAAAAACTATAAAGGATCTTAATTCATTGCTTAATAATTGTTTTTCAAAAAGAGAGGCTACGATACCAATTAAAAAAGATCCTATTAAATTTACAATAACAGTACCAATTGGAAAATTGATAAAAGTTATTTTTGGAGTTATTTGGATTAAGATGAATCTGAACAAACTTCCTATTGCTCCAAAAAAAGCAACAAGAACTAAATTACTCATTATTTTTTATCTTTTTTTGCTTCGACTTTATCTTTTTCTTTATTATCTATTTTTTTTTGTGAAGGCCCAGAGTCTTGACCTTTAGCATTGAAATCTTTATCAACTAATTCGATAAAAGCCTTTGGAGCATTATCTCCATATCTATAACCCGATCTTATAACTCTTGAATAGCCACCATTTCTTTTTTCATACCTCTTTATTAAGGTTGTGGTAATTTTCTTTACGTTATTTTGATCTTGTAACTTAGAGATTAGTATTCTTTTAGACGACAATGTATTTCTCTTACCTAATGTAATGATTTTATCAATTGCAACTTTTAACTCTTTTGCTTTTGGTAATGTTGTTTCAATTTGCTCATGCTTTATTAATGCATTCAGCATATTTTTAAATAAAGCTTTTCTGTGCTCAGAAGTCCTATTTAATTTTCTAGTTGCAATCTTGTGCCTCATAATTATTTATATTCGTCTTCTAATTTTTTTGATAATTCTGCAATATTTTCTGGTGGCCAATTAGGTATTTCTATCCCGAGATATAAAGACATTCCGGACAAAACCTCTTTAATTTCATTTAATGATTTTCGTCCAAAGTTTGGAGTTCTGAGCATTTCCCCTTCAGTCTTCTGAACCAAATCTCCAATGTAAATAATGTTATCATTTTTCAAACAATTCATAGACCTTACAGATAGTTCAAGCTCATCAACACGACGTAGTAAATTTTTATTAAATTCAGGCTCAGATTTTGTTTGCTGAACAACTGCTTCTTTTGGTTCTTCAAAATTTATAAACATTCCGAGTTGATCTTGAAGAATTCGTGCAGCATAAGCAACACAATCTTCAGCATCAACCGATCCATTTGTTTCCACTTCCATAGTTAATTTGTCGTAATCAATTGACAAACCTTCTCTTGTTTCAGAAATATTATAAGAAACTCTTTTGACTGGACTATACACTGAGTCAACAGGTATTAATCCTAATGGTGAATCTTTTTCACGATTTTTTTCTGCAGGAACATAACCTTTTCCAGTGTTTACTGTTAACTCCATATAAATTTTAGTGTTATCATCAAGATTGCAAATAGCTTGTTCTGGATTTAATATTTCAATATCGGCACTATCTTTTAAATCTTTAGCTTTAATTTCTCCAGGGCCTTGACAATCTAAAATTAGTTTCTTTGGTCCAGGGTTTTTTAGTTTTAAAGATAAAGCTTTGATATTTAGCACAATATCTGTAACATCTTCTCTTACTCCGTTTATAGATGAAAACTCATGAAGCACTCCGTCTATTTGGATAGCTGTAACTGCTGTTCCTTGAATTGAGGATAATAATATTCGTCTTAGAGCATTACCAAGAGTTAAAGCAAATCCTTTTTCCAAAGGCTCTACAGTAATTTTAGCATAACTTTTATCATTACTTGTTTCAACATTAAGTTTTGACGGTTTAACAAGTTCTTTCCAATTTTTTTCTATCAAGTTCTCCTCCTTTTAATTTCTTTAAACTCTTCTTTTTTTTGGTGGTCTGCATCCATTATGTGGTATTGGACTTGTGTCTTTTATAGATATTATTTTAAATCCTTTCGCTTGCAATGCGCGCAAAGCAGTCTCTCTTCCTGAGCCAGGGCCTTTAACTTCAACATCTAAAGTCTTTAATCCATATTCAGAGGCTTTTGCTGCGGCATCGTCAGCAGCGACTTGAGCTGCATACGGTGTTGATTTTCTAGATCCTTTAAAACCTTTTGATCCAGATGAAGACCAAGATAATACATTTCCGTTTTTATCAGTTATTGAAATTATAGTGTTATTAAATGTGGCATTTACGTATGCTTTTCCAGCAGTCACAATTTTTTTCTCTTTTTTCTTACTTTTAAATTTAGTTTTTTTTTTAATATCTTCTTTGCTCATTATTTTTTTGCCAACGTTAACTTTTTACCAGCAATCGCCACGGCTTTTCCTTTTCTAGTTCTTGCATTTGAAGAAGTTCTTTGTCCTCTTACCGGTAGTTTTTTTCTATGTCTTACTCCCCTATATGTTCCTAAATCTCTTAACCTCTTAATATTTAATGATATTTCTCTACGTAGATCACCCTCAACAGTATATTTTTCGTCTATCAATTCTCTTATTTTTAAAACTTCGTCATCAGTTAAATTATTTACCCTCTTTGATTTTTCTATTTTCAGTTCATCGCAGATTTTTTCAGCATAATGATCACCTATTCCATAAATATATTGTAAAGCAACAAACACTTGTTTGTTAAGTGGAAGATTTACACCAGAAATACGCGCCATAGTAGATTGCCTTATTTTAAAAACGCTGGATTATAGTAATCCAACTTACAAAGTCAACTTTATAAGTCACATAATTCGCTGTTAATTTGATCAGTAACCTCTTTTATAGACTTCATTGCATCAACGTTTTTTACAACTCCTTTTATTTCGTAAAATTTAAGCAAAGGTAAGGTGGTTTCTTGATATATGCTCAATCTGTTACTTACTGTGCTTTCGTTATCATCAGACCTTTTGGTTAAATCTCTATTTTTACACCTTTCGTTAATACATTCAGATGGGTCGACGGGTGGGTCAAAGTATTCATTAAATGGCTTCTTACAAATTGAGCAAGATACTCGTCCAGAAATTCTTTTAACTAAGATTGAATTGTCTACTTTTAAGTTTAATACTAAAGAAATCACTTGATCATACTTACTAAGCATTGAATCTAAAGATTTTGCTTGATCGATATTCCTTGGAAAACCGTCAAAAATTATATTATTTTTAACAGAAGGCTCTGAAATTTTTTTTTCAATTAAATCATTAATAATGTCATCTGAAACTAATTGCCCTTTGTCCATAATTTGTTTTAATTTTTCAGATAATTTTGATTTACTTTTCAATTCAGCTCTTAACAAATCTCCAGTAGATAATTGATACATTTTTCTTTTCTCAACCAAAAAAGATGATTGTGTACCCTTGCCAGCGCCTGGAGGGCCAAAAATAATAATATTCATCCAAATTTTACCTACTAAATTTAGTTTTTTTTATTAACGACTCATATTGTACGCTCATTAGTCTAGTTTGTATTTGAGTAATTGTATCCATACCGACCACGACGACAATTAATAAAGCAGTACCACCAAGATAAAAAGGTATAGGGTAATTTGCTATTAAAAACTCAGGCAGTAAACAAATAATAACTAAATAAGACGAACCAATTACTGTCAATTTGGTTAAGAGATTTTCAATGAATAATGCAGTTCTTTCACCTGGTCTAATACCTGGAACAAATCCACCGTATTTTTTTAAATTATCTGCCGTTTCGTTAGGGTTAAAAACAATAGAAGTATAAAAAAAGGAAAAAAACACAATACCTGCTGCATAAAATATCATGTATAAAGGTTTTCCCTGTCCAAGCATTGTAGTAATAGTTAATAAAATAGAATTATCTGAAGACGAAGAAAAATTAGATAGAGTAATAGGCAGCAGTAATAATGCAGATGCAAAAATTGCAGGTATTACACCAGCTGTATTTACTTTCAATGGCAAATAAGAAGATTCGCCACCATACATCTTATTTCCCTGTTGCCTTTTTGGGTATTGTATCAAGACTCTTCTTTGTGCCCTTTCTACAAAAACAATAAAATAAATTGCTAACAAAAGAATTAACAAAATCATTATAATAATACCACTTGAAATCGCTCCAGTTCTTCCTAATTCAAAAGTTGAAGCCAATGCACCAGGAATTTCAGCAACAATTCCTGCAAAAATAATTAATGATATTCCATTTCCAATTCCTCTAGCTGTAATTTGTTCACCCAACCACATTAACAAGACAGTTCCTGTTAGTAATGATATTGTAGTTACAAATCTAAAATAAAAACCAGGTTCCTGAACAATCCCCTGAGAGTTTTCAAGACTTACCGCAACACCATAACCTTGTATCAAAGCAAGTATCACAGTTCCATACCTTGTATATTGTGTTATCTTCTGTCTTCCACTTTCTCCTTGATTTTTCAAATTCTTAAAATATTCTGTTACACCTGTTAATAATTGGATAATGATAGACGATGATATATATGGCATTATGCCTAATGCAAAAATTGCCATTCTTTGTACTGCTCCACCAGCAAATACATTAAACATTCCAAGTAGACTTCTTTGATTTCCCCCAACAATCTCTTTTAAAGATGTTGGATCAATCCCGGGTAGAGGAACATAAGTTCCAAAACGGTAAATGATCAAAATGAATAAAGTATATAATATTCTTTTTTTTAAATCGTCTGCTTTAGAAAAAGCCCCAAAGCCACTTTCTGTATTTTGAGCTAATCCTGACATACAAAATTATTTAATTAATTCAATTTTACCGCCAGCTTTTTCTATCTTTTCTTGTGCGGATTTACTAAATTTATCTGCCATAATATTTACTTTAATTTTTATATCACCAGTTCCTAAAACTTTTACTTTTACTTTTTTTAATGTTTTCGCTTTTAATAAAAATTTCCTTAAATCAATTGATTTTGAAGAATCTATTTTTTTTGCCTCTATAAGTTTGGAAATATTGTGAAGATTGATTGCAACATTTTTTTCTTTCTTGTAGAGAGAGTTAAATCCTCTTTTTGGAAGTCTTCTATATAAAGGCATTTGCCCACCTTCATAAGATTTAATAGCTACTCCTGATCTTGATTTTTGACCCTTAATACCACGGCCAGAAGTTTTTCCTAATCCAGAGCCTATCCCTCTACCTACTCTTTTTTTAGATTTATGATTTTTTATATTAATGTTATTTAATCTAACCATATTTACCTTCTTGAAACTATATCCTTAATTTTTTTTCCTCTGATAAGTGATATTTCTTTTGGAGATTTTTGTTTAGTCAGTGCATCAAAAGAAGCTCTGACTAAATTATAAGGATTAGATGATCCGATTGATTTGCCTACAACATCTTGAATACCTGACATCTCGCAAATTGCTCTAACAGGTCCACCAGCAATAATACCAGTTCCAGCTGGCGCACTTCTCAGTAAAACTTTACCAGCACCATTTTTGCCTCTGACATCATGATGCAAAGTTCGTCCTTCTCTTAAAGCAATTTTTACTAAGGATTTTCTTGCAGCCTCAGAAGCTTTTTTAATAGCATCAGGTACCTGTTTAGCTTTTCCTTGACCGAAACCAACTTGACCTTTTTGATTGCCTGTTATTACCAATGCAGCAAAGCCAAATCTTCTTCCACCTTTTACTACTTTCGTAATTCTATTTATTGCTACTAATTTTTCTTTAAATTCACTAACCTGACTCATTCTTTAAAATTTCAAACCTCCCTTTTTTGCACTTTCAGCTAATTGTTTAACTCTTCCATGATATTTATATTTACCTCTATCAAAATAAACTTCTTTACATCCTTTTTTAATACATCTTTCTGCAATTAAACTTCCGACATATTCAGACAATTCCTTTTTAGATTTTTTTTCAACATTTTTTTCAATAGAAGACGCACTTGCTAATGTAACTCTTTTATTATCATCAATTACTTGGGCATAAATATTTTTTGCAGATCTAAATACCGTAAGTCTTGGTCTACCTCTATTAACTTTCTTTACCTTAAATCTTACTCTACTTTTTCTTTTTAAATCTTTCAAAATCATTATTTCTTTTTACCTTCTTTTTTTAATATGAATTGACCATCTGAAGTTATTCCTTTTTGCTTGTAAGGTTCAACAGGTTTATAAAATTTTATATCAGCTACAGTTTTTCCAACTAATTCTTTATCAACGCCAGTAATATTTATTGTAGTTTGTTTATCAACTTTAATAGAGATGCCATCTGGGATATCATACATAACATCGTGACTAAATCCTAATTGTAATTGTAATTGTTTACCTTTTAAGTTTGCTCTAAAGCCAACGCCGTTTAATTTTAAATTTTGCTCATAACCTTTTCCTACACCGATAACCGCATTGTTTATTAAACTTCTTTGAAGACCCCATATAATTTTATTTTGTTTTTTTGGATCTTTTGGTATTACGCTAATTTTTCCATCAGAATACAACACATTGAGATATTCATGATTAATCTTTAATGATTTTTTTCCTTTTGGACCTTCGAAGTTGATAATATTATTTTCAATTTTAACCTTAACATCATTAGGTACTACAATATTTTTTTTTCCAATTTTCGACATATTATTTAAGAAATATTACAAATTATTTCTCCTCCAACTTTTTTTTCTCTAGCCTCATTATCAGTTAAAATCCCAAAGGATGTAGAAATAATTGCAACACCTAGACCATTTTGAACACGTGGCAAACTATCAAAACGTGTGTATATCCTTCTACCGGGCTTTGATACTCGATATATTTCATTGATTACCGGACTTCCTTGAACATATTTAAGAGTAACCTTTAAATCTTCAAATGCACCTTTTTTGCTTTTGATTACCTCATACCCAACTATAAAACCCTCTCTCTTCATGGCATCTAGCACGAATTTTTTAAACTTTGATGCAGGTATCAACACACTAGAGTGATTTCTTTGTTGTGCATTTCGAATTCTTGCAAACATATCGCCAACTGGATCACTAATAGTCATTCTTTCTCCTTACCAACTTGATTTTGTCATGCCTGGAATTTTTCCCATCGAAGCTAGTTCTCTTAAAGCAATCCTAGACATTTTAAGTTTGCGGTAGTAACCATGAGGCCTACCTGTAATTTCACATCGATTCCTTACCCTGTTTTTAGCAGAATTTTTAGGTAATTTTGCAAGTTTTAGCGCTGCCTCGAATCTCTCATTCAAATTTAGTTTTTTGTTCATAACTATTTTTTTTAATTTTTTTCTTTTCGCTTGATATTTTTTAACTAGTTTTATTCTTTTTTTATTTTTTTCAACTGCTGACATTTTAGCCATTAATTTGCTCCTTTCTTAATAAATGGAAAATTAAACTTATCCAATAAAGCTTTGGCTTGTGATTTATTATTTGTTGAAGTTACTACTGTAATATCCATTCCTCTCACTTTCTCTACCTTATCGAAATTTACCTCAGGAAAGATTACATGTTCTTTAACACCAAAACTATAGTTTGCATTTTTATCAAAACTTTTAGGATTTAGGCCCCTAAAATCTTTAATCCTTGGCAAAGCTATATTTATTAATCTATCTAAAAAATAATACATATTATTTTTTCTTAAAGTTACCTTTAAGCCTAAAGGTATATTTGCTCTAGTTTTAAAATTTGAAATAGCTTTTTTTGATTTTGTAACAACTGGTTTTTGACCAGTTATGTTCGCAAGGTCTGTTTCGATAATTTTTAAAAGTTTATTATCATTTGCATCAAGGCCTAATCCCATATTAATAACTATTTTTTCAATTTTTGGTACTTGCATTGTATTTTTAACGCCCAGGATATTTTTAAGCTCTGGTAGAATTTGAGATTTATAAAGAGATTTTAATCTTGGTTCCATTTTTATTTTTTTCCTTTTTTACTTTTTATACCTTTTTTTCCTTTATTATTTTTTGTATTAATTGTTGTTTTTTTTTCTTTTATTTTATTTTCTATAATTTTTTTTCTATCAAATTTTTTTGTATCTATTTTTTTTGTTATTTTGCTGTCTTTCTTAACTTCAACAACTTTCAAGTTTGATAAATGAACTGGCTTTTCTATATTTACTATCCCGCCCTTTTGTTCCTTAGAAGGCTTTTGATGTTTTTTTTTAACGTTTATACCCTTAACTAAAGCACAATAAGTATTAGGAAACAATTTTATGATTTCGCCAGATTTACCTTTATCAGCGCCAACTGTCAGTGTAACTGTTTGACCTTTTTTTAATTTAGTTTTCATTAAAGTACCTCTGGAGCTAGTGATATAATTTTCATATGTTTTTTATCTCTTAGCTCTCTAGTTACTGGACCAAATATTCTTGTTCCAATTGGTTCACCATTCGCTGCTATTAAAACAGCAGCATTTTTATCAAATTTTATAGACGATCCGTCATTTCTTTGGATTTGTTTTTTTGTTCTGACAATAACAGCCTTATGTACATCGCCTTTCTTAACTTTCCCTTTGGGCATAGCATCTTTTATACTCACAACCACAATGTCTCCAACACCAGCATACCTTCTTTTAGAACCACCAAGAACTTTAATACATTCTATTCTTTTTGCTCCGGTATTATCTGCAACTTCCATTTCTGTCTGAACTTGAATCATATTAATTCTCTAAAACTTTCCATTTTTTTAATTTTGAAATTGGTTTACTTTCAATTATTCTTATATTATCACCAACTTTATAATTTCCACTTTCATAGTGAACGTGATACTTTTTTGATCTTTTTAAAACTTTTTTAAGTACAGGGTGCCTGAATTTTCTTTCAACTTTTATCACTACTGTATTCTTATTTTTAGAACTTACTATTTTGCCTATTAAAATTCTCTTAGTCATTAATTATCTTTCTTTTTTTGATTTAGAAACGTTAATATTTTAGCAATAGATCTTCTCACAATTTTTACCCTTGCTGTGTTTTGTATTTGTGAATTAACTTTTTGAAATCTTAAATTATACTTTTCCTTTTTAAAATTCGTCAACTCTTTTTCAAGTTGTGTTACAGTTAATTTTTTAATTTCAGAAGTTTTCATTTTAAATATTTAAATTTCTTTTAACTATTTTAGTTTTAATCGGTAATTTAGCAGCTGCTCTATCAAAAGACTGTTTTGCAACAGTGTCATTAACTCCATCAATCTCAAAAATAATACGCCCTGGTTTAACCCTGTATACCCAGAACTCCGGAGAACCTTTTCCTTTACCCATTCTCACTTCAATTGGTTTTTTTGAAACTGGAATATTTGGAAAAATTCGCAACCAAACCCTACCTTTTCTTTGCATGTGTCTTGTTAAAGCAACTCTTGCAGCTTCAATTTGCCTTGAAGTAACTCTTTCTGGCTCTAAAGCCTGTAAACCATGTGAACCAAAATTCAAAGAAGCGCCTCTAGTTGCCTTACCTTTAATTCTTCCTTTGTGAGCCTTTCTAAACTTTGTTCTAGCCGGTTGTAACATTAGCTTATCTCCTCTTTTTTCTCAGCTTCAATTTTTTTTTGTAAATCTTTTTGAAACACTACCCCTTTATAAATCCAAACTTTTACACCTATTATTCCATAAGTCGTCGAAGCTTCGGCTTCAGCGTAATCAACATCCGCTCTTAAAGTATGCAAAGGTATACTACCTTCCCTCAACCACTCAGTTCTAGCAATTTCATTACCGCCTAATCTTCCGCTAACTGTTACCTTTATACCTTTTGCTCCAAGTCTTAGCGCTGAAGACATTGCTCTTTTCATAGCTTTTCTATACGCAACTCTTTTTTCTAATTGTTGCGCAATATTTTCAGCAACAAGATATGAATCAAGCTCTGGTTTTCTAATTTCTTTAATATTTACACTCACTTCATCATTTGTAATTTTAGAAATATTTTGCTTTATTTTTTCTATATCTGATCCTTTTTTTCCAATTACAAAGCCTGGCCTAGAAGTATAAATTGTTACTACACATTTTTTTGAAGGTCTTTCTATTAAAATTTTAGAAACACCTGAGTTTTTAATTGTTTTATTGACATATTTTCTAATTTTAAAATCTTCAATTAAATACGTTCCATAATTTTGTTTTTTTGCAAACCAAACAGAATCCCATGTTCTATTTATTTTTAATCTAATTCCAATTGGATTTACTTTTTGTCCCATTTTTTTATACTTCCTTATTATTTGTTTGCTTTTTTTCACTCACAATAATTGTTAAATTCGCAAAAGGTTTTTTTATTTCACCTGCTCTTCCTCTAGCTCTTGGCCTATATCTTTTCATAACGATACCTTTTCCTACATACGCTTCTTTAATAAAAAGATTATCGATATCTAATTGATTGTTGTTTTCAGCATTAGAAACGGCTGATTTTATAGTTTTAGAAATTTCCTTTGAAATTCTCTTTTCTGAGAACTGCAAATTTCTCAGCGCTATATCGGCCTTTTTACCTCTTATAGATCTTAAAATTTCATTAATTTTTCTCGGGCTAGATCTAAGATTTTTATATATGGCTTTTACGCTCGATAAATCTTTTTTTGTATTTATTGATTTTTTTACCATCTATTTTGTATCCTTTTTTACTGAAGCAGTCGTAGACGCAGCACTAGCTTTTTTATCTGCTGGGGTATGACCTACAAATTGTCTTGTGGGCACAAACTCACCTAATTTATGACCAACCATTTCGTCTGAAATAGTAATTGGGATAAATTTTTTTCCATTGTGTATCTCAAATTTTAAACCTACAAATTCTGGTACAATTGTAGAGCCTCTTGACCATGTCTTGATTGGTCTCTTTAATGCTTCTCCACCTTTCTCTACTTTTTTAAGTAAACTGGGATGTACAAAGGGTCCTTTCCAAACTGATCTAGCCATGATTTATTTTCTCTTCTTCTTTCTAGAAATAATAAATTGATCGGTTCTTTTATTATTTCTTGTTTTTAAACCTCTAGTTCCTTGACCCCAAGGAGTAACAGGATTTCTGCCTCCAGATGTTTTTCCTTCACCACCGCCGTGTGGATGATCTACTGGGTTCATTACTACTCCTCTAACTGTTGGTCTTTTACCTAACCATCTATTTCTTCCTGCCTTACCAATTTTTTGGTTTTTATTATCAACGTTAGATACTTGACCAATTGTGGCTCTACATCTAGACAAAACTTTTCGAGTTTCTCCAGATCCTAATTTTACTAAAGTATAGTCATTATCTTGACCCATAACTGTAGCTGAAGATCCAGCTGACCTAGCAAGAATTCCACCCTTTCCTGGTGTTAATTCAATATTATGCACGGCTGTTCCTGCAGGAATATTTTTTAGCAACAAGGCAAATCCATTTTGAATTTCATTTTTATTACTTGATAACACTTTGTCACCTTTTTTTAGACCTTCAACACCAAGTATATAACTTAATGTTTTATCCTCATACTCAATTAACATTATATTTGCACTTCTATAAGGATCGTACTCAAATCTTTTAACTTCAGCCTTAAGATCTAGTTTTGATCTTTTGAAATCAATTAACCTATATTTTTTTTTATGACCCATCATTTTGTGTCGAGTTGTAATACGTCCCTGGTTGTTTCTACCAACTGACCTTTTTTTAAATTTTGTAAGACTTTTCACCGGCTTGCCATTCCATAAATCGCTTCTATCTACTAGAATGGTAGACCTTCTAGATTTTGTATAAGGTTTAAAGTTTTTTAAAGCCATTTTAAACTCCTGAAGTCATATCGATGGTTTGACCCTCTTTTAATGTTACGATTGCTTTTTTGTAACCAGTTTTTTTGCCCAATTTACCTCTTACAACTTTAATTTTAGGTTTAGATAAAATTGTGTTTATTTTGATAACCTCGACTTTGTATAACTTTTCAATACTTTTTTTGATAGCAAATTTAGTAGCTTTTTTTGATACTTTAAATGTTAATTTATTTAAGGCATTTAGATTTGTCGATTTCTCAGTGACGACTGGTGACAAAATAACATCGTAGGCAATATTATTAGTTTTCATTATTTTACCAATCTTTCCTCAATTGCTTTAAAAGACTCTTTTGTAAAAAGAATCTTTTCGTATTTTAGCAAGTCATAAACATTTGTTCCGACATCCTCTATTTTTTTTGAATTTGGAATATTTTTTATACTCCTAACAAATTCTTTAGTTGCATTTTTGTGGTGAATAAATAGTGCACTTTTCGAGTTAATATTTTTTAAAAAGTTTTTAAAATTTTTTGTTTTTAAAGATGTTGTTTTTGGCTCTGTAAAAATTGCTAGTTGTTTTTGGCTAGCTTTTGCAGATAAAGCATGAACCAAACCCAGTTTTCTTACTTTTTTATTAAGTTTTCTTACCCTGGTTTTCCCTTTATGTCGTGGTCCATGAGCAATTCCTCCTCCTACAAATATTGGTGCAGTTATGTTACCGTGTCTTGCACCGCCAGATCCTTTTTGCTGGACTATTTTCTTTCTAGAACCCTTTACTTCACCTCTACTTTTTGTATGGCCTTTTTTTTTAAAATTTCTATTCTGTTGCCAGTCAACAACTTGTTGAATAATGTCTTTTCTAGGTTTAACTTTAAAGACTTTATCAGAACATTCTATCGTTCCTATACTTTTTCCATCAATACTTATTTCATCAATTTTCATTATTTTTTTACATCAGCCGGGGTTGACTTTTCAGCCTTCGGTGCCTCCTCTTCTTTAATTTTTTTCTTTTTTTCTTTTTTAACCGACTTCATTTCAGCTAAGGATACTTTGTATTTTTCAACTCTTTCATTAATCGTTGACTTATTTTTATTTTTTACTGCTTCTTTAATTTCTACATAAGTGTTCTTGCTGCCTGGCACTGCACCTTTGAGATAAAGTAAGTTATTTTCTAAGTCTGCTTCAACTACCTCAAGACCTAACGTCGTTCTATATTTTGCTCCCATATGTCCAGCCATTTTTTTTCCTTTAAACACCTTACCTGGATCTTGACATTGCCCTGTAGAACCATGCGCTCGATGAGATATCGAAACACCATGCGAGGCTCTCATACCACTAAAATTGTGTCTTTTCATAGAACCTGCAAAACCTTTTCCTATTGTTTTAGCTCTTACATCAACATATTTTTTATCTTTTAAAACTTCTAAGTTAATTTCCGTACCTGGTTTATAATCTTGTGCATTTGTTGACTTAAACTCTTTTAATAACTTTTTTGGCTCTTGAGATTTTTTAGAATAAAAACCTTTCATTTGCTTTGTGATTTTTGAATTTTTTATATGGCCATAGCCAACCAAAATAGCAGAGTAGCCTCTTTTCTCTTTATTGATGACATCAATAACTTTAGCCTTTTCAATCTTTAATATTGTCACCGGGAGAGATTCTCCATTTTCAAAAAATCTTTGAGTCATACCAAGTTTTTTTCCAATTAAACCAATACTCATTTTTATATCTTTATCTCCACATCTACACCCGCAGCTAAATCCAATTTCATTAATGCTTCAATAGTGGCTGGGGTTGGTTCCATAATATCAATTAATCTTTTATGTGTTCTTGTTTCAAACTGCTCTCTACTTTTTTTATCAATATGTGGTGAACGTAATACTGTATATATTTCTTTTTTTGTAGGAAGGGGTATAGGACCCTTGATTTGTGCTCCTGTCCTTTTTGCAGTATTAACTATTTCCTCAGTTGATTGATCTAATATCTTGTGATCGTATGCCTGTAATCTAATTCGAATATGTTGTTGCTCCATTTGATTATCCTGCTAATTTCTTTGTTACTTCGTCTTGTACATTTTGAGGTACTTTTTCATAATGTGAAAATTGCATAGTGTATTGCGCTCTTCCTTGTGACATTGATCTTAAATTGTTTACATATCCAAACATGTTTGCCAAAGGAACATTAGCATTTATGACCGTTGCGTTACCTCTTTTGTCTGTTGAGCCGACTTGACCTCTTCTACTATTTAAGTCTCCAATCACATCTCCCATATAATCTTCTGGGGTAACAACTTCAACTTTCATAATTGGCTCTAAAAGTTTTAATCCGCCTTTCTGGCAGGCCTCTTTGAAGCAAGCTCTTGCTGCAATCTCAAAAGCCAGAACACTTGAGTCAACATCGTGGTGTAAACCGTCAATGATTTGAACCTTATAATCAATAACTGGAAAACCAGCTAAAATGCCAGAGTCTGCAACTCCTTGAATACCTTTCTCAACACCTGGAATAAATTCTTTTGGTATTGCACCACCTTTAATTAAACTTTCAACTTCCCTACCTTTACCTGGTTGTTGTGGTTCTACATTTATTTTTACTCTTGCGAATTGGCCAGAACCACCTGATTGTTTTTTATGTGTATAATCAACCTCTGCAGACCTTTCAATTGTTTCTCTATAAGCTACTTGAGGTGCTCCAATGTTTGCATCGACTTTAAATTCTCTTTTCATCCGGTCAACAATAATGTCTAGATGTAATTCACCCATACCTTTAATGATGGTTTGGCCTGACTCTGTGTCAGATGTAACTCTGAATGATGGATCCTCTTTAGCTAATCTCTGCAAAGCTTCTCCCATTTTTTCTTGGTCACCTTTAGTTTTAGGTTCTACTGCAATTTCAATTACAGGGTCAGGAAACTCCATTGGCTCAAGAACAACTGGATTATTCTTTACACATAAAGTGTGGCCAGTGATTGTATATTTTAAACCTGCTAATGCCACAATATCACCAGTGCTAGCTTCTTTAATATCTTCTCTATCGTTTGCATGCATTAAAAGCATTCTTCCAATTCTTTCTTCTTTATCAGATGTAGAATTTAGAACTCCTGTACCAGAAACTAACTTTCCTGAATAAATTCTTATAAAAGTGATTGTTCCAACAAATGGATCATTTGCAACTTTAAAGGCTAATGCGGAGAATGGCTCATTATCGTCAAATTTTCTTACTAACTCCTCTTCTGTACCGGGTTTAATTCCTTTAATCTCTTTGAGGTCAAGTGGACTTGGAAGAAAATCTACTACTGCATCTAATAAAGGTTGAACACCTTTATTTTTGAAAGCTGAACCAGTTAATACTGGTACAAAACTAAAATTTAAAGTTCCTTTTCGAATACATTTTTTTAAGTCATTTTCGCTAATTTCTTTTCCATCTAAATAAGCTTCCATCAACTTTTCATCCTCTTCGACTGCTGTTTCAATAAGTTCCTGTCTGTATTTTTGAGCTTTTTCTTTTAAATCAGTTGGAATTTCAACTTCATTAAATTTAGCTCCTAAATCTTCAGCTTCCCAAACAAGACCTTTCATTCTCACTAGATCTACTACACCCTGTAGTTCTGCTTCGGCTCCTATTGGAATTTGAAGAACTAAAGGTTTTGCTCCAAGCCTTTCTTTTATCATTTCGACACAACGATAAAAATCTGCTCCAGTTCTATCTAGTTTATTAACAAAGCACATCCTTGGGACTTTATATTTGTCAGCCTGTCTCCATACAGTTTCAGATTGTGGCTCTACACCTGCAACACCATCAAATACTGCCACAGCACCGTCTAATACTTTTAACGATCTTTCAACTTCAATTGTAAAGTCTACGTGTCCAGGAGTATCTATGATATTAATTCTATGGTCTTTCCAAAAACAAGTTGTGGCAGCTGAAGTTATTGTTATTCCTCTCTCTTGTTCTTGTTCCATCCAGTCCATTGTTGCTGCCCCATCATGGACTTCACCAATCTTGTGAGATTTACCAGTGTAATATAAAACTCTTTCAGTAGTCGTGGTTTTTCCAGCATCAATGTGTGCCATAATACCAATATTTCTATATTTATCTTTTGTATAAACTTTAGTCATATTTTCTACCACCTAAAATGTGCAAATGCTTTGTTGGACTCTGCCATCTTATGAGTATCTTCTCTTTTTTTAATTGCAGAGCCTTTATTTGTTGAAGCGTCGATAAATTCTTTCATTAATCTTTCTTGCATAGTTTTGTCACCTCTTTTTTTTGCAGCATCTAATAACCACCTAATTGCTAATGCCTGTCCACGATCAGCCTTGACCTCAACAGGAACTTGATAGGTCGCTCCACCAACTCTTCGTGATTTTACTTCTAAATTTGGTTTTACATTTTTAATTGCTTCATTAAATACTTTTACAGGATCTTCTTTTGCTTTATCTTTTATTAAACTGAATGAGTTATAAAATATTTTTTCTGCTGTAGTTTTTTTTCCACCTATCATTAAAGCATTTATAAATTTCGAAATAGATTTTAATCCATAAATTGGATCGTCAGTTATTTGTCTTTTTGCTTGTCTTCTTCTTCTAGACATTACTTAGGCCTCTTTGCACCGTATTTCGATCTTTGTTGTTTTCTATTTGCTACTCCCTGTGTATCAAGTAAACCTCTAACAACATGATATCTCACACCAGGTAAATCTTTTACCCTACCTCCTCTAATCATTACAACAGAGTGCTCTTGAAGGTTATGACCCTCTCCAGGTATATAAGCGGTAACTTCAAATCCATTTGACAATCTCACACGAGCAACTTTTCTGAGAGCTGAATTTGGCTTCTTGGGCGTTGTTGTGTAAACTCTGGTGCAAACTCCTCTTTTCAGAGCGCAGGCTTGTAGAGCAGGAACTTTATTCCTAACAATTTGTTTTATACGTTTTTTTTTTAACAACTGGTTAATTGTTGGCATATAATTTCTCTTTTTAAGGAAACAATTAGGTAAGCAGTTGGTAGTAGTTTAAAGCCAACGTTAGCTTTACGTGCTACCTTAAAAAGTGCGCTATTAATACTGATTATTTCGAGAAGGTCAATATTTCCGTGGCTATATTGACTATAAAAATAGAGGCTTTTTCACTATTATTTAGCATCAGCCGGCTGTTCTTCAGGCTCTGTACTGATAGTCTCTGATGCTAACTTATTTTGAAGCTCTAAATCTTTATCTTTTGCAATTTTATTATATTTTTGTCTACTTTTACCACTACCTGCGGGTATTAATCTTCCTACTATTACATTCTCTTTTAGACCCATTAAATCGTCAGCTTTACCTTTAAGAGAAGCATCAGTTAGTACTCTGGTTGTCTCTTGAAATGATGCAGCTGATATAAATGACTTTGTTTGCAAAGAAGCTTTTGTGATTCCAAGCATAACAGGATCAAATTCTATTGTTTTTTTTCCTTCCGATTTTAACTTTTCATTTATTATCTTGGCATCAACTTTATCCATTACTTCTCCTGCCAACATTCCGCTATCACCTGGGTTCTTAACCTCTAATTTTCTTAGCATTTGTCTTAGAATTACTTCGATGTGCTTGTCATTAATAACAACACCTTGTAAACGATAGACATCCTGAACCTCGTTAACAAAATAATCTGTTAAAGCTTCAACGCCAAGTATTCTCAAAATATCATGTGGCGCTGGACTGCCGTCTAATAAATATTCACCTCTAGAAATTTTCTCACCTGGGTTGTAATTAATTTGTTTTCCTTTTGGAATTAAATAATTAGACTCAGTACCATCCTTACCTTTAATAGTAATTTTCTGCTTACCTCTAATTTCTTTTCCAAATATTATTTCCCCATCATTTTCAGCAATAATTGCTCCGTCCTTAGGCTTTCTTGCTTCAAATAATTCAGCAACTCTTGGCAAGCCACCTGTTATATCTTTGGTTTTAGATGTTGCCTTAGGTAACCTTGCTAGTACGTCACCAGCATTTACCTTGTCACCATCAGATACAGATAAAATTGTTTCAGGAGATAAATAATATCGGGCCTCATTACCATCTGCCTTTAAAACCACCTTATCTTTACTATCTCTTAAAGTTACTCTTGGTTTTAAATCTAAATTCTTTGATTGAGATCTCCAATCTAAAACTATTTTTGATGAAATTCCTGTTGCTTCATCTGTTTTATCAGCAACTGATACTGCATCGACTAAATCAACATAATTTGCTATCCCAGACGTCTCAGCAATAACTGGTACTGTGTATGGATCCCAGTCACAAATTTTTTGTCCTTTTTTGACTTGTTCATCTGGTTTAATATATAGTTTTGAACCATACGGTACTTTGAAAGATGCAAAAACTACTCCATCTTTCTCAAGTGTTAGCTCGATATTTCTGCCCATAATAATTAAGTTTTTACTAGAGTCTTCAACTAAATTTTTATTTGAAATTTTTAAAATACCTGTATCTGGTGCTGTTATTGATGAGTCATCTTTGATTTGTGCTGTACCGCCGACATGGAAAGTTCTCATTGTCAACTGCGTGCCAGGTTCACCAATCGACTGGGCTGCTATCATTCCAACACATTCTCCAACAGAAACAGGCATTCCCCTCGCAAGATCTCTTCCATATGACCTAGAACATACGCCTTGCTCGCTTTCGCAAGTCATAACGGAATAAACTTTGCAAGATTTTACACCAGCGGCCTCTAGACCATCACATTTGAATTCATCAATCATTTGATTTTTCTTTACTAAAACCTCTCCTGTCAAAGCGTTTTTAATATCTTCAGCTGCGTATCTTCCTAAAGCTCTCTCAGCTAAACTTACTACTACATTACCACCCTCTATTATTTCAGAAATAATAATCGATTTATTTGACCCGCAATCACAGTCCTTTTTAGTAACAATCACATCTTGAGAAACATCACAAAGTCTTCTTGTTAAATATCCAGAATTTGCTGTTTTAAGGGCAGTGTCCGCTAAACCCTTTCTTGCACCATGTGTAGAAGTAAAATATTCAAGTATTGTTAAGCCCTCTTTAAAGTTTGAAATTATTGGTGTTTCAATTATTTCTCCCGAGGGTTTTGCCATTAAACCTCTCATACCAGCTAACTGCTTCATTTGAGCCGGAGAACCTCTTGCACCAGAGTCTGCCATCATAAAAACTGAGTTTGATTTAACTCTACCTTCTTTATCTTTTTGTGGGCTAGATATGATTTCCATCATTTCTGAAGCAATTTTATCTGTGCATTTAGACCATTGATCAATTACTTTATTGTATTTTTCACCTCTAGTAATAAGTCCCTCAGCATATTGGTTTTCGTATTCCTCTACCATTTTTTTAGCATCACCAATAATTTTTTCTTTACTATCAGGAATAATTAAATCATCTTTTCCAAATGAGATACCAGCTTTAAATGCGTTTTTAAAACCTAATGCCATAATTTTATCGCAAAAAATAACAGTTTCTTTTTGACCACAAAATCTAAATACCACATCTATTACTTCAGAAATTTGTTTCTTTGCTAAAACCCTGTTTACCAAATCAAATTTAATATTTTTATTTTTTGGAAGAATATTTGCTAATAAAAATCTACCTGCAGTACTGGTATACTTTAAAAATATCTGGTTATCTTTTTCATCTTTAGTTTCAAATCTTGAAACAATTTTTGTGTGAATATTTATATTATTATTTTCTAGCGCTAATGTAATCTGATCATTGTTTAAAAAATAACCCTTTGGCTTATCCTCACTCGTTTCAATCGGTTCTTGAGACAGGTAATAAATACCTAAGACCATGTCCTGAGATGGAACTATTATTGGTTTACCATTAGCCGGATGTAAAATATTGTTTGTAGACATCATCAAAACTCTCGCTTCTAATTGAGCTTCGATGCTCAAAGGAACGTGGACGGCCATTTGGTCACCATCAAAATCAGCGTTAAAAGCAGCGCAAACTAACGGATGAAGCTGTATTGCTTTTCCCTCAGTTAAAATTGGTTCAAATGCCTGAACTCCAAGTCTATGAAGTGTTGGCGCTCTATTTAATAATACTGGATGTTGCCTAATGACGTAATCTAAAATATCCCATACTTCCTGTTTTTCCTTTTCAACAATTTTTTTTGCTTGTTTTATAGTTGTTGCATACCCTAACTTGTCTAAACGAGCATAAACAAAAGGTTTAAATAATTCTAAAGCCATTTTTTTTGGTAAGCCACACTGATGTAATTTTAATTCTGGCCCAGCAACAATTACAGATCGTCCAGAATAATCAACTCGTTTACCTAATAAATTTTGTCTAAATCTACCCTGCTTACCTTTCAGCATTTCTGCAAGAGATTTTAAGGGTCTTTTACCAGTACCAGTGATAACTCTACCTCTACGTCCATTATCAAACAAAGCGTCAACAGACTCTTGTAACATTCTTTTTTCGTTTCTAACGATAATGTCGGGAGCTCTTAAATCCATTAATCTTCCCAATCGATTATTTCTATTTATTACTCTACGGTACAAATCATTTAAATCAGATGTTGCAAATCTTCCTCCATCCAGAGGCACTAAAGGTCTTAACTCTGGAGGAATGACGGGAAGCGTTGTTAGCACCATCCACTCGGGCTTATTTCCAGATGAAGCGAAAGATTCTAATAATTTTAATCTTTTAATAGTTTTCTCTAGAACAACCTTGGAATTTATTGACTTTATGTCCTCACGAAGCTTATCTCTCTCTACTTCAACATCTATGTTTGTTAAACACTCTCTAATTGCTGCTGCTCCAATACCTGCTGAAAATTGATCCTCACCATACTCATCTTGTGCTTTTAAAAATTCATCTTCAGTAATTATTTGATTTTTCTCTAATTTTGTTAAACCTGGTTCAATAACAATAAAGTTTTCATAGTATAACACTTTCTCTAGATCTTTAAGTTTTAAATCTAATGACAATGCGATTCTGCTCGGTAAAGATTTTAAAAACCATATATGAGAAACAGGTGTTGAAAGCTCAATATGACCCATTCTTTCTCGTCTTACATTAGACTTGGTAATCTCGGTTCCACATTTCTCACAAATAATACCTCTAAATTTCATGCCTTTATATTTTCCGCACAAGCATTCATAATCTTTAACTGGGCCAAAAATTCTCGCACAGAACAACCCATCTTTTTCAGGTTTAAATGTTCTATAATTTATAGTTTCAGGTTTTTTTATCTCACCAAAAGACCATGATTTTATTTTTTCTGGACTAGCTAACGAAATTTTAATTTTAGAAAAGTCTTGTTTGTTTACTTTTTTTGAAAATAAATTTGTTAATTCTTTACTCATTAATTCAACTCCAAATTTAGACCTAATGATCTAATTTCTTTAACAAGAACGTTAAAAGATTCTGGAATACCAGACTCAAAATCATCATCACCTTTTACAATTGTCTCATATACCTTGGTACGTCCTGCAACATCATCAGATTTTACAGTTAGGATTTCTTGTAATGTATAAGCGGCTCCATATGCTTCGAGTGCCCAAACTTCCATTTCACCGAATCTTTGTCCTCCAAATTGCGCTTTTCCACCAAGCGGTTGCTGCGTAACCAAACTGTATGGACCTGTTGATCTGGCATGAATTTTATCATCCACCATATGATATAATTTTAACATATAAATTATTCCAACTGTGATATCTCTATCAAATTTTTCTCCTGTCCTTCCATCGTAAAGTTTGGTTTGTCCACTTTCCGGAAGGTCGGCAAATTTTAACATATTTGTAACATCTTCAACATTAGCTCCATCAAAAACCGGTGTAGCAATAGGTACACCTTTTGACAAATTTTGAAGCAAATCTCTTGTCTCATCCTCTTTTAATTGCTTAATCTCCTTTTCAATTTCATCTTTATTGTATATTTTTCCAAGTGCTACTTTTACCTGATCTAATGTTTTTTGTTGAGATAGATAATCGTTACATATTTTATTTACCTTCTCTCCCAGCTCTGAACATGCCCACCCTAAATGAGTTTCTAAAATTTGCCCCACATTCATTCTGCTAGGTACTCCAAGAGGGTTCAGGCAAACATCTACAGGTTTTCCGTTTTCCATATAAGGCATATCTTCTACGGGTACAATTCTACTGATTACACCCTTATTACCATGCCTTCCTGCCATTTTATCACCTGGTTGGAGTTTTCTTTTCATTGCGACAAATACTTTTACCATTTTCATAACACCTGGTAACAACTCATCACCTCTTTCTATTTTATCTACCTTGTCTTCAAATCTAGTCTGTATATCTTTTTTTGCCTTGTAATATTGCTCTTTTAAAGATGATAAATCTTCATTAGATTTTTTTTCATGTAATTTTAATTTAAAAATATCATTTAAAGTTAAGATCTTTATTGCCTCGTTTTCAAGTTTAGTACCTTTTGAATAAATTTTATAATCTTCAGATAATGCTGTTCTTGATAAAATTTGTTGTGCTCTGATTTTTATGTTTAACTCTAAAATAGTCTCCTCTGCCTGTTTGTCAGACATTACCGACTCTATCTCTGACTTCTCAATGGATAATGCTCTCTCGTCCTTCTCAATACCATGTCTATTAAAAACTCTAACTTCTACAATCGTACCTCCTGTACCAGATGGCATTTTTAATGATGTATCTCTTACATCTGTAGCTTTTTCACCAAAAATAGATCTTAATAATTTTTCTTCTGAAGAAACTTTTGTATCCCCTTTTGGGGTTAACTTTCCAACTAAAATATCACCTGGTTTTACCTCTGCTCCAACATATACAATGCCAGACTCATCAAGGTTTCTCAACGCTTCCTCACTCGTATTTGGAATATCTCTGGTAATTTCTTCAGGACCTAATTTTGTATCCCTTGCCATCACCTCATATTCTTCTATGTGAATTGAGGTAAAAACATCATCAGATACACATCTTTCAGATATCAATATAGAATCTTCAAAATTATAACCAAGCCAAGGCATAAAAGCTACTGTAACATTTTTTCCAAGAGCTAACTCACCTAATTGAGTAGATGGGCCATCCGCAATGACATCCCCTTGTTTAATCACATCCCCCACTTTAACTAAAGGTCTTTGATTAATGCATGTATTTTGATTTGACCTTTGAAACTTAAGTAAATTATAAATATCTACACCAGATTTTGTTAGGTCTTTCTCTGAAGTTGCTTTTACAACTATCCTTTTACCATCAATTTTTTCTACAACTCCGTCCCTTTTTGCAACAATTGTTGCGCCAGAGTCTAAAGCTACATCTTTTTCTATACCTGTTCCTACTAAAGGTGACTCATTTTTAATTAAAGGAACGGCTTGTCTCATCATATTTGAACCCATTAATGCCCTGTTTGCATCATCATTTTCTAAAAATGGTATTAATGCTGATGCCACAGAAACTACTTGTTTTGGTGATACGTCCATAAAATCTATATTCTCAGGTTTGGATAATTCAAAACCTAAATTTCTTCTGCATGAGACTAGTTCGTCTTTGAAAGTGCCATTAGTGTTAAGTACAGAATTTGCTTGAGCGATTGTGTATCTACCCTCTTCCATTGCTGATAAATAATGTATCTCTTTAGTCACTTTACCATTTTTCACTGATCTATAAGGGCTTTCGATAAAACCATATTTATTTACACGAGAATATGTTGCTAAACTATTTATTAATCCAATATTAGGACCTTCTGGCGTCTCAATTGGACATATGCGTCCATAATGAGTTGGGTGTACATCTCTTACTTCAAATCCAGCTCTCTCTCTAGTTAATCCACCAGGGCCTAATGCTGACACTCTTCTCTTATGAGTTATTTCTGAAAGTGGATTTGTTTGATCCATAAATTGTGACAACTGAGATGTGCCATAGAATTCTTTTAAAGATGCGGCGATTGGCTTAGAATTTATGAGATCTTGAGGCATAACAGTATCAATTTCAACAGAAGACATTTTTTCTTTAATGGCTCTTTCCATCCTGACTAAACCTATTCTAAATTGATTTTCTACCAACTCACCAACCGATCTCACCCTTCTATTACCTAGATGATCGATATCGTCGACTTCTTCTTTGCCATCTTTAAGTTTGAGCATGGTCTCAACAATTTTTATTACATCTTCTTTCCGTAGCACTGTAATATTTGGATCACAGTTTATTTCCAACCTTGAGTTTAACTTTACTCTTCCCACATCCGATAAATCGTATCTTGTCTTATTGAAAAAAAGGTTATTAAACAAATTTTTTGAAGTTTCTAAGGTTGGTGGCTCGCCTGGTCTTAATAATCTGTAGATATCCATAATAGCTTCATTTGTGGTATTATTCTTGTCGACAACTAAAGTATTTCTTAAGTATGTTCCTATATTTAATCCATCAATTTCTGAAATGTAAAAACTTTTTATATTTAAAGCATTTAATTTTTCTAATGTTTCATAAGTTATTTCATCTCCAGACTCAAAATAGACTTCTCCAGTCTTTTCGTTAAAAATATCATCTGCAAGGTATCTTCCATGAACTTCATCTGACGACATAAAAATATTTTTTAAACCCTCTTTTTGAAGTTTAATAGCAATCGGTATGTTTACTTTAGTACCTTCTTTTAAAACTTTCTTATTGTTATCAGCATTAATTAAATCATTTTTTAATTTGTAGTTTTTGTATCTTTGTGGAATAAACTTGGTTTTTAATTTATTCTTATCTACAAAATCAAATTTTATTTTATCATGAAATAAATTCAAAATTTCATCTCGTGAGTAACCTAACGCCATAAGCAAAGTTGTTGAAGGAATTTTCTTTTTTCTATCGATTCTAAAATACAAAATATCTTTAATATCATATTCAAAATCTAACCATGAACCCCTGTATGGAATTACTCTGCAATTGAATAAAAGTTTTCCACTAGAGTGACCTTTTCCTTTGTCATGATCTAAAAAAATTCCAGGACTTCTGTGCATCTGATTAACAACTACTCTTTCGATACCATTCACAACAAAAGTTCCTCTTGGAGTCATAAGCGGAAGATCGCCCATATAAACCTCTTGCTCTTTAGCTGATAATATTTGCTTTGTCTGCTCCTCCTCATTTACATCGTATGCAACAAGGCGTAGAGTTGCTTTCAAAGGTGCAGAGTAAGTAAGGCCTCTTTGTTTGCATTCCTCAACATCATATTTTTCTTTTTCAAATCTATAACTTACATACTCTATAGTTGCTAAACCGGCAAAATCCTCTATTGGGAATACTTCTTTAAAGACTTTTTCTAATCCAGATTTGTTGTTCTCATTAAAATGTAAAAAGCTATCGTAGGATTTTTTTTGAACTTCAATTAAATCTGGAATACTTACTATATTCTCTAGTTTGCCAAAACTTTTTCGTATCTTTTTTTTATCAGTAAATGATAATTCCATATATATTATTCACCTGATTAAAACTAATTAATCAGGCTAAAAATTCTTTGTTAATTATTTAAGTTCTACTTTAGCGCCTGCTGCTTCAAATTTCTTTTTAACTTCTTCAGCATCTTTTTTGCTAACACCAGTTTTTAATTCCTTTGGAGCACCTTCAACTAAATCTTTTGCTTCTTTTAAGCCCAGGCCAGTAAAAGCTCTAACTTCTTTAATAACACCAATTTTATTTTCTCCCGATGCAGCCAACACTACTGAAAATTCATCTTTTTCTTCAGCCGCTTCACCGCCGCCTGATGCTGGAGCAGCTGCTGCAACTGGTGCTGCTGCTGTAACTCCCCATTTTTCTTCTAATAACTTTGAAAGCTCTGCAGCTTCAACAACTGATAATGTTGATAATTCATCAACAATTTTATTTAAGTCCGCCATATATTTTAATCCTTTGAGGTTAATCTTTTTTCAAACTTTTTGCGTGCGCCAAATTAGCTATTTTTCGTCCAGGTGCAAGTAAAATACTAATTAATTTTTGTTGTGGTGCCTGTAAAATTCCAACTATTTTAGCTCTCGCCTCGTCTAATGTTGGTAATTTTGCGATTTCTGCTACATCTGAAGGTGCAAGGAGCTTTTCATCCATGATTCCACCTACGATTTTTAATTTTTCATTTGTTTTTTGGAATTTAACTAAAATTTTAGCCAAAGTTATTGGGTCTTTTGACAAGGCTATTCCTGTTGGCCCAGCAAACAAATTTTCAGCTTCTGAGTGAACTGTCTCTTTAAGAGCAAGTTTAGTGATTCTATTTTTTGTGACTTTTATTAAAGCTCCTGCTTGTCTCATTTTATCTCTTAACTCATCTAACTGATTAACATTCAAACCTTTATAATGATAAACCATCATTGCATTGTTTGACTCAAGATCTTTTTTTAAAGAGTTTATATAACTAGTTTTTTCTGTCCTATTCATTTTTTAATTATACCTCTTTAATAATTAGTTGTGCGGATGGACCCATTGAACAAGATATATGAGCAGATCTAATCATATTTTTTATGCCTGGAGTATCCTTATCCAATGTTTCTAAAACACATTTATAATTATCCATTATTTTTTTTTCATCAAAATTTGCCCTTCCTATTGACAAAGATAAGTTTCCATCTTTATCACAACGAATTTCTACTTTACCCTTTTTAATGTCATTAACTGCCTTTTTTATATCCTTAGCTACTGTGCCCAATTTTGGATTAGGCATTAAACCTTTTGGTCCTAAAACTTTTCCTAATTTACCAACCTTAGACATCATATCTGGAGTACAAATTAAAATATCAAAATCAACTTTTCCATTCTTAATTTCATCCACCAGATCTTCAGATCCAAACTTTTCAGCATTTGATGATTTTGCCTCTTCAATTTTTTCATTTGGACAAATAACTGCAACTCTAATTTTTTTTCCGTTCCCATGAGGTAAATCTGCAGTCGTCCTTAAAGTTTGATCAGCCTTATCTTTGCCTAAATTTAAATTAATGCTCAAATCTACAGATTCAATAAATTTTACTTTTGATCTTTCTTTAATTAATTTTATAGCCTCATTTATTTTATAGGATTTAGTTTGATCAAGACCTTTGACTATTTCTCTATATCTTTTTGATTTTTTTTCTATCTTTTTCATTTTAATCTCTCACTTGTATTCCCATAGATCTTGCAGAACCAGCAATTATTTTAATAGCTTCTTCAATATCATATGCATTTAAATCTTTCATTTTTATTTCAGCAATTTTCTTTAATTGATCTTTAGAGATTGAACCAGCAACTGTTCTACCAGGTTCTTTTGATCCAGATTTTAATTTAATTGATTCTTTAATTAAATGTGATGCTGGAGGAGTTTTTATTACGAAATCAAATTTCTTATCTTTATAAACCGTTATGATAACAGGAACCGGTTGCCCCATTTTATCTTTTGTCTTGTCGTTAAATGCTTTGCAGAATTCCATAATATTAATACCCCTTTGTCCCAATGCTGGACCCACCGGTGGAGCCGGATTAGCTTGACCGCCTTTAATCTGCAACTTTAAATATCCTACAATTTCTTTTGCCATTTTTTATACCTTTTCTACCTGAGAATAATCTAAATCCACAGGCGTTGGCCTACCAAATATAGAAACAGACACCTTAAGTCTAGATTTTTCTTCATCAATTTCTTCTATCGACCCATTAAATGAGGCAAACGGTCCATCACATACTTTAACCTGTTCACCAACTTGAAATGTTATTGATGAAGAAGGATTTGCTACACTTTCCTCCATATTTCCAACAATTTTTTTAACTTCCTCTTCAGATATTGGCGAGGGCTTACCTTGTGGACCCAAAAAACCACTTACTTTTTTTAGTGATTTTATTAAATGATATATTTCATTGGTCATATCGAGTTTAACTAAAATATAACCTGGAAAATATTTTTTTTTGACAATTGATCTTTTTCCTTTTTTTATTTCAGTTACATCTTGAGTTGGCACTAGAGCTTCTCCAAACTTACTCTCTTGATCTACTTTTATTAGTTCTTCTTTAATTTGTTCGGAAACTTTTTTTTCTGCGCCAGCATGAGCTTGTACAATATACCACTTCATAATTAACCTATAAGAAAACTCAAACCAAATTTAAATATTTGATCTAATAATAGAAAAAATAATGAAGAGATTATTGCCATAAATATTACTGTTATAGATCCCATTAAAGTTTCTTTTTTTGTAGGCCAGGTAACTTTGAAAGCCTCTTGTTTTACTGATCTAAAAAAGTTTATCGGGTTCTGCATTTTTTTTTAGCTTTTGGCAGGAGCGGAGGGACTTGAACCCTCAACCCCGGGTTTTGGAGACCCGTACTCTACCAATTGAGCTACACTCCTTTATTTTAAAGCGAAGCTTACTCTATAATTTTAGTTACTACTCCAGCTCCAACTGTTCTTCCACCTTCACGAATTGCAAATTTTAAATTTTCATCCATCGCTATCGGTGAAATTAAAGTAACTGTCATTTTAGCATCGTCACCAGGCATAATCATTTCAGTACCTTCTGGCAATGTTACTTCACCAGTAACATCTGTAGTTCTAAAATAAAACTGTGGTCTGTATTTTGAGAAAAAAGGTGTGTGTCTACCACCCTCTTCTTTTTTTAATATATACGCTTGAGCTTCAAATTTAGTATGAGGTTTTATTGATCCAGGTTTTGACAATACTTGTCCTCTTTCAACCTGATTACGATCAATACCTCTTAACAAAGCACCTATATTGTCTCCAGCCTCTCCAGTATCTAAGAGCTTTCTAAACATTTCAACTCCAGTACAAACTGTTTTCTGTGTATCTTTTATTCCAACTATTTCTAATTCATCGTTTGTATTTACTACACCTTGTTCAACTCTACCTGTAACGACTGTACCTCTTCCAGAAATAGAAAAGACATCCTCGATTGGCATTAAAAAGGGTTTATCTTTAGGTCTTTCAGGTTGTGGAATAGTTTCATCAACAGCTTTCATTAATTCTTCGATAGGTTTAATACCTAACTCAGCATCACCCTCAATTGCTTTTAAGGCAGATCCCTTAATAATTGGAATTTTATCTCCAGGAAATTGATATGATGTCAAAAGTTCTCTAATTTCCATTTCGACTAACTCCAACAATTCTTTGTCTTGAACAGTATCGACTTTATTTAAAAACACGACAATTGCTGGAACACCTACTTGCCTAGCAAGAAGAATATGTTCTCTGGTTTGTGGCATTGGGCCATCTGCTGCATTTACAACTAAAATTGCGCCATCCATTTGAGCTGCACCTGTAATCATGTTTTTAACGTAGTCTGCGTGACCAGGACAATCTACATGGGCATAGTGTCGTTTGTCTGTTTCATATTCAACATGAGCAGTTGAAATTGTAATTCCTCTCTCTTTTTCTTCAGGCGCTTTGTCGATTTGATCATATGCTACAAAATTTGCTCCGCCCTTATCTGACATTACTTTTGTTATTGCAGCTGTTAATGTTGTTTTACCATGATCGACATGACCGATTGTACCAATGTTACAATGCGGCTTACTTCTATTAAACTTTTCTTTAGACATCTTTAATTTATCTCCTAATTTAATTTTTCCATACTGGAGCGGGTGATGAGAATCGAACTCACGCAACCAGCTTGGAAGGCTGGAGTTCTACCACTGAACTACACCCGCGTAAAGGGGGTATTTACCTTTTTAAGCCTTATATTCAAGAGGTTTTTTGTGGTGGAGGGGGAAGGATTCGAACCTTCGAAGACCGAAGTCAACGGGTTTACAGCCCGCCCCATTTGACCGCTTTGGTACCCCTCCAAATAATCATTGGCATGAATTTGGTTGTTCTAATACTATATGTTCTAATTAAAATAAATAGGAATAAAATAAGAATGAAAAACTACATGATATTAGGGAAATACCCTGTTATCGAAGCAATCAAATCAAGTTTTGTAAATTTATCTAATATATATATTTTAAAGCAAAATATAAAAAATTTGACAAATCTTAATTGCACCAATTTTGAAATTGTAGATAAAAAATTTTTTAATAAAATCTCAAAAAATCAAGATATTGTTCATCAGGGATATGCTGCAAAAGTAGTTAAAAGTTCATTTGATCTTAAAAAGCTTATCCAAACAAATAATAATATTGTCTTAATAGACAACGTAAACGATCCCAGGAATCAAGGCGCAATTATAAGAAACTGTTTGGCATTTAATATTTTAGATATAATAATTGAAAAAAAATTTTACCAAGAAGATAATTATTTCATGCATATTGCATCCAGTGGAGCTACTATGAAAACTAGAATATATGAAGTGTCAAATTTAAATAATATTATAAAAACTTTAAAAAATAATAATTTCTATATCTACGGTTTTGATAATAACGGTTCATATTCTATTGATAATTTTGAATTTAATAAAAATAAAAATGTTTTTATTTTTGGATCAGAAAGCTCTGGGTTAAGAAATAACATCACAGATAAATGCGATGCTTTATTAAAAATCGATATTAATAAAGATATCGATAGTCTAAATGTTTCGAATGCGTCTGCAATTTCTCTTTATGAGCTCTATAAAAAAAACCGCCCGTAAACGAATACGGGCGGTTTAATTTTTAAGATTTATTTAAACTTAGAATGATTGTTTAATTCTTAGTTCAATAGCATCTCCGTCTGTGCCTGATACACCACCTACGTTTTCAGCTTCGTGATACTGTAAACCGATAGTAGCTCCACCAAGATTATAACCAGCTGATACAGAAGTTACTTCTTCATCTGCAGACAAGTTACTTGCTTCGAACTCAGCGTACTGAATTCCAATACTTAGTTGATCATTAACAGCCATTGTTGCTGCGTAAGATAATGCTTCTGCTTCTGCACCATCTGAGTAAGAGTAAGAACCATTTGTATTTTCATACGTAGTTTCTTGTACACCTACTTTGATGTTTCCGAAGTTATAGCTTACACCAACTACTTGCTGTTCTTGTGTCGATGCATCTGAACCAGAAGTATCTTTTTCTGAGAATGATAATAGAACACCTAGACCATCTACACCAAAGCTACCACTAAATCCATAAGCAAAACCTGAACCACTAGCAGTTGATTTTGGGTTTGAGTCATTAAAGCCTGAACCCGCAGCTACTTTTGGAACATATTTATATGAAACAGTACCTTGGTCAAACTTATGTCTGAAACCGATACCGTTGTCGTTATGAATTGTAAGTTTGTTAGCATTGTAAGAAACACCTAATCCTTTGTTACCATCTTCAATTTTGTTGATGATAGTTGGAACAGCTTGTTTGTCATCAATGTTGTTTACATCCGACTCAATCATAATTTCAGTATTACCATTTACGAAAGTAATACCTCTTTCATCAGCAGCGTCACCATCTTCGATACCGAAGTATGTCTTTAAAGTCATACCGTTATCTAGATCTTTGCTACCTGAAAAGCTTAAGCCGTGCTCATAACCAATTGTAGTACCTTGTTGGTCAGGAGTGGCTGTAGCTGGAGTTTCACCAGCACCTAGAGTAGTTTCGATATATGCACTTACACTAGTGTCTGCTGAAGCTACACCTGCGATTAACGATGTTGCTAATGCAGTTGAGATCATCATTTTTTTCATGATTTTTCCTTCATTTAAATTTATGTTTGATTCCATAATCAAACAGGCAGTTTTTAACATAGGAGGCTCAGTTTCAGTTGTAAAAACCTTTTGTTAGCTAATAAAAATTATTATAGTTGCAAAAATGCAACTTTATTGTGTTAAATCTAGCGAAAATGTAAATATTGTAATATATACCAACATCTTTATGCGAATTTTATTAGTTATTTTGGTAGCAGTGATTTTGTCGGGTTGTAAAGCTTTTAAGGCCGATGTGGACCCGATAACAGGTAAAAAAATTAGAAAAGAAGCTGATTTAATGAAAAGAGGTGAAGATTTTGCAAAAGACAAAGGTGGTATTTTTAATTCAAAAAATTCAAAAAGAGGTGGCACGACATATGACTTTGCAACATCGAACATAATTTGGAGAGCTACATTAGAGTCCTTAGATTTTGTGCCTCTACAATCTGCAAATTATTCTGGTGGTGTTCTTATAACTGATTGGTATTCAAATGATATTAATTCAAATGAGAGCATCAAAATTGAGGTGAGGTTTTTATCAGATATAGCTTCTCCAAGTTCATTAAAAATTATTTCTTATAAAAAGATATGTGTAAGCGCAAATTGTAAAATTATTAAACTAAGTGAAAATTTTAATAATAAATTACTTTCTTCAATTATGCTCAAAGTCAGGGAGCTTAAGGTCAAAGATGAATTAAATAAGAAAAAAAAAGGCTAATCTAATTTCGAACTTGAAAAACCTGGTGGTGTCATTTTAGAAAAATCTTTAAACATCGCATTAAAAGCAACACTAATTCTTTCATCATTTGAGGTATTTACTGGTACCTCGTGTCTTAACCATGATGGAAATAAGTATGCAACACCAGATTTTGCTTTACATACTGCTCCTGTAGTGTTTAATTTTGTTTGTTTAGAAGGCAGAGGTAATAAAACTTTATTTTGCTCTCTAGGATCATTAAAATGAATCTGATCACTCTTATCTTTAGTTGTTTGTACATAATATACACCACTTACAAAATTATTTTGATGGCTGTGATTGTGGTGAACAAAGTTTGTTCTGGAGACATTGGCCCAACATCCAGAAATAAAAAAATCATGATGTTCTAAATTAAATAATTTTAAATATTCAAATATCGCTCGATTTAAAAAATGATTTAAATTTTTTGTTTTTTTATCTTCGTGCATATCTGTCTCTGAAATTATTATATTACTTTGAGATAATTTTTTACTTTTAAGATATGGTTCTAAGTAATTCAAAACCTCTCTATTAATTTCATCTCTTGAATTATCTTCTAATTCAGTTTCCCATATAACAGTTGGGAACCAAAGTTCCGCTTTAGATTTAAAATTAATTTTTTTTGATACCATGAATAAGCACTTATAATTAATTTTATAAATACTGTCCAACTTTTAATAAGTTATGTTAATTTACTAAAAAAAGTTTCGATATATAGTTTTAACTTTTAAATGGCGGGAGTGACGGGACTCGAACCCGCGGCCTCCTGCGTGACAGGCAGGCGCTCTAACCAAGCTGAGCTACACCCCCGGTTTATTTCGCAATTATTTGGTGAGATAATATTTGCGCTGTCACCACAAATTACGTTGACTTAACCTTTATAATATAAAAAGACAAAAATTGCTACTTTAATTTTTGGTGGGCGGTGAGAGACTCGAACTCCCGACCCTCTCGGTGTAAACGAGATGCTCTACCAACTGAGCTAACCGCCCTACTCTTAACTTCGCCAGTAATACCAACAAAAACAGAAAGTGGAAAGTGAAATATTTTTTTAAAAAGGGGTACGCAGGGAGAACGAAAACATACTCTATACATAACCCCATGGGAATATGGCAAGCAAATTCATACTCCCAACATAACCCCAGATAAAAATTGCTGATAATATTTTTTTACTTCTTTTTAAATAATCAAAAAAAATAAAGGTCATCTCGTATAACACGAGATGCTCTAGAAAATAATGTTAAATTTTAAAGACCAAATATAAATAA
>CABZEY010000003.1 GCA_902524955.1 uncultured Pelagibacteraceae bacterium
AAAGATATGGCAAACAAATATTAGCATTATTTCATTTTGGCGAATTTGCTCGTATTTATCAAAGTTTTAAAAAATTTAACGAATGTTTTAAATCTAATTTAGTTGGATCTAAAGCAGTTTTTACATTCTGCCTAGATAATAAAATTAAATTAATTTATTCTGCTACCTCGGCGAGTCTTGGAAATGAAGGAGATGATAAAAATTTGTCTCCATATGCTTTTACAAAAGCAAAAAATTTAGAATTGTTAGAAAACTTAAAAAATTGGTTTAATTTTAAGTATGAAGTAGTTTATTTTTATAATGTTTATGGGCCAAGGCAAATTTGCGAGGGAAACATGGCTACTGTAATAGGTATATTTCAACAACAATATAAGTTAGGCAAACCGCTAACCGTAGTTAAACCTGGAACACAAACTAGAAGATTTACACATATTGATGATACAATAAAAGTATGTATTGAAGCGTGGAAAAAAAATAAAAATATCCATTACAGTATTTCATCAAAAGAATCCTATTCAATTCTTCAAGTTGCAAAGATGTTTAATTCAAAAGTTAAATATTTACCTAAACGACCAGGAGAGCGATACGCTTCAGAGTTAACTAAAATGAACTTATCAAATAAAGTGCATAAAAGATTTGGAAAAATAAAATTATCTGAATATATAAGTGATTTTTTAAAAAAATGACTACTTTACAAACATTTATAACTTATATAATTAAACTTATATTATGAAGGTTGTAAGTTCTTTAAAGTCTTTAAAAAAAAGAGACTTAAACAATAAGCTTATCAAGAGAAAAGGTAAGCTTTATGTTATCAATAAAAAAAATCCAAGAATGAAATCAAGACAAGGTTAATGGATATTAAAGATCAAAAAGATACCTGGAATGGATTTACTAAATTAGCAATCATTGCTGGGGTGATGATTGTTTTAATTTTAGTAATGATGGCTTTTTTTCTAGTTTAGATACTAAGTTAAGTATTATTAAATATTATAGAGGTAGTTTTTACATAATATTAAATCTTTGTCTTGAACTATTTTCATAATAATTTAATGCAAACTTAATGATAATAGGTTTTTTAAAAGAAAACGATGAAATTGAAACACGATCAATGCTTTTGCCTGAGCATGTTGCAGCAATAAGCAAGATTGGTTTCAAGGTTTTGGTAGAAAGCAATTACGCTGAAAAGTTAAATATTAAAGATACATTGTATACTGACTCTGGTGCCGAGATAAAATCTGCAAATGATATTTCAGCTACTTCGGACATTATAATAAAAATTTCAGGAAAAGATCTAGGTTCTTACAACTTTAAAAATGGTTCTATAATAATTATGGGTTTTTTTGATAAAAGTAATGAGGAGCTTATAAAAATAAAAAATGAAAAAAAATTAGAAATGTTTGCTCTTAATTACCTCCCACGAATTACTAGAGCTCAAGCGATGGATGTTTTATCTTCACAATCAAATCTTGCTGGATATAAAGCGGTTATAGATACTGCCTATGAATTCAGTAAAGCATTGCCGATGATGATGACTGCAGCTGGAACAATCACACCAGCTAAATATTTCATTGTTGGCGCGGGTGTTGCTGGACTACAAGCAATTGCAACCGCTAAAAGACTGGGTGCAGTTGTTTCCGCAACAGATGTTAGAGCGGCGTCGAAAGAACAAGTAGAAAGTTTGGGAGCAAAATTTGTTTTTGTTGAAAGTGATGAAAATTTAGAAACCGAAGGTGGATATGCAAAAGAAGTTACGGAAGATTATAAAATGAAACAGGAAGAGTTGATGGTAAAGACAGTTAAAAATCAAGATGTAGTTATTACAACTGCTTTGATACCAGGAAAAAAAGCACCATTAATCATTAATGAAGAAATGGTTTTATCAATGAAGCCAGGATCTATTATTTGTGATCTTGCAACTTCTCAAGGCGGGAATGTAGCTTTTTCAGAACGAGATAAAATTGTGGAAAAAAACGGGGTTAAAATTATTGGATATTCTAATTATGCCTCTAGAACTGCTCATTCAGCATCAGGTCTGTTGGCAAAAAATATAATTAATTTTTTATCCCTATTGATTGATAAAGAGCATAAATCAATAAAAGTTGATTATGAGGATGAAATCATCAAAGGAGTAAGAATATAGTTATGGAAACAATTGATCCTTTTATTTTTAGACTAGCTATATTTATATTATCTATTTTCGTAGGCTATTATGTAGTTTGGAGTGTCACTCCAGCCTTACATACACCTTTAATGTCAGTTACAAATGCTATCTCTTCAGTCATTATTGTTGGTGCTTTAATCGCCGTTGCAGTTTCTAATGCGAGCACAAGTCAACTAGCATTATATACGGGAGCTTTTGCGGTATTCTTAGCTGCAATTAATATTTTTGGAGGCTTTCTAGTTACTATGAGAATGCTGGCAATGTATAAAAAAGGGAAGAAGAAATAAATGCTTTCAATTAATATTGTTGCAACTTTATATTTAGTTTCTGGCATATTTTTTATTTTATCTTTAAGAGGTTTATCCTCTCCGGAAACTTCAAGAACTGGAAATATTTTTGGAATGACAGGAATGTTTATTGCAATTAGCTCTACACTTTTAGGTTTAGAAAGTTTTGAGATTTTATTATCTAATATCGAATTTATAGCTGTACCATTACTGCTAGGTGCAGTTATTGGCGGCTTTGTAGCTGCAAGAATTGCAATGACTGCTATGCCTCAGTTAGTAGCTGGTTTTCATAGTTTAGTCGGTTTAGCAGCAGTTTTAATTGCAGTGGCTGCTTTTTATAATCCATCTGCATTTGATATTGGTGAATTTAGTGCAATTAAAACTGCTTCTTTAATAGAAATGTCACTTGGAGTTTCTATTGGAGCGATAACATTTACAGGTTCTTGTATTGCTTTTTTAAAATTGCAAGGATTAATGACCGGATCTCCAATTACTTTTAAAGGTCAACATTTTTTTAATCTTTTACTGGGTATTTCAATCGTTGTTGCTATTATTTTTTTAGTTAGAGAGCAAACTACTAACTATTTTTGGATAGTTGTTATCCTATCTCTTTTAATTGGTTTCTTAATTATAATTCCGATAGGAGGGGCAGATATGCCTGTGGTTGTTTCTATGTTAAATTCATACTCTGGATGGGCAGCAGCTGGAATTGGTTTTACTTTAGAAAATACAGCCTTAATAATAACAGGAGCATTAGTTGGATCATCAGGAGCAATACTCTCTTATATAATGTGTAAAGGAATGAATAGATCATTCTTCAATGTTATTCTTGGTGGCTTTGGTGGAGAGGAAAGTGCACAACAAGTTCAGCAAAAAACAGCCAAACCTGTTAAACAAGCAGGTGCAGATGATGCAGCATTCTTAATGAAAAATGCTTCTTCTGTGATAATTGTACCTGGTTATGGTATGGCGGTAGCACAAGCTCAGCATGCTTTAAGAGAAATGTGTGACAAGTTAAAAGATAACGGTGTCAAAGTTAGCTATGCTATACATCCAGTAGCGGGAAGAATGCCAGGACATATGAATGTGCTGCTTGCTGAAGCGAATGTACCTTATGATGAAGTTTTTGAGTTAGAAAGTATTAACAGTGACTTTTCGAATACTGACGTAGCATTCGTTATTGGCGCTAATGATGTTACAAATCCGGCTGCTAAAACAGACCCACAGAGCCCTATATATGGTATGCCAATTCTTGATGTTGAAAATGCAAAATCGGTTTTATTTGTTAAACGTGGTATGGCGGCTGGCTATGCTGGCGTTGATAATGAGCTTTTTTTTAAGGACAACACCCTTATGTTGTTTTCTGATGCGAAGAAAATGGTTGAGGAAATTTCAAAGGCATTAGATTAGATGGGCATGTAGTTCATTGGTAGAACGCTACGTTGACATCGTAGAGGTAGTAAGTTCAATTCTTACCATGCCCACCATTTTTTTATGTTGAAATTTAATTTGGTTGCGGGGCTAGGATTTGAACCTAGGACCTTCAGGTTATGAGCCTGACGAGCTACCAGACTGCTCCACCCCGCGGTATTAAAAAGATTATTAAAGCTTGTTAAAATCTAGCCTTTAATTTTCTTAATTTCTTGAATCTTTTAACGTTTTCTTCTTTTTCTCTTTTTTTCTTTTCAGATGGTTTTTCAAAGTGACTTTTTAATTTAAGAATCCTAAATGTTCCTTCTTTTTGAAGCTTTTTTTTCAGAACTCTTAGCGCTTGTTCTAAATTGTCGTTTTTTACCTCTATTTTAATAACCTACCTCCTAAAAGCCGGTCAAATAGCATTTTCATTTAAAAAAGTCTATATATAACTAGATTATTAATGGAATATTTTAGTCCAAAAGTACGAAAAGGAATTGAGAGTAAATCAAAAACAATCTCTAGAAGAGGTTTTGTATTATCAATAGCAAAAGTAAGTTTTTTTGGTATTATTTTTTCGAGATTAGTTTACCTGCAATTATTTAAGTCTAAAGAATTTAAACAGCTCTCTGATAGAAACAGATATAGAGAAATCAAAGAGGTTCCTGAAAGAGGGTCTATCTACGATTTTAGACAAAGAGTTATTGCATCAAATAATCAGGTATACCAATTAAGTATTTTTCCTAGAGAAATTAAAAATTTAAATGAATTCTTTTATAGTTTAAGAAATTATATAAATTTTGATATTTTAGAGATTAATAAATTTAAAAGAGAAATATATAGGCATAAGAAAACAAAAAAGTATCAAGCATATATTATCGACAAAAAATTATCCTGGGAAACAATTGCAAAAATAAATTATAATTTAAGTAATATTCCTTATGTTCAGCCAATGGTTTCTTATGAAAGAACTTACAGTTACCCGGAAGAATTTGCTCATGTAATAGGTTATGTTGCTGAACCAAATAAGAAAGAATTAAAAAAAATTTCAGAAAACTTATTATATGTTCCAAATTTAAAAATAGGAAAAAATGGAATTGAAAAAAGATTTGAAAGTGAAATTATTGGATCTCCTGGAAAATCTGTTATTGAAATTGACGCTTATGGAAAGCAGTTAAGGCAAGTAAGTTTTGATGAAGGAATAAAAGGAAATAATTTTTATTCTACTCTGGACTTGGATTTACAAGTTTATGCAAAAAAAGTATTGGGTAATGAAAGTGGGTCAGTAATTGTAATGAGTACAAAAGGGGAAATAAGATGCTGTGTTTCATCACCCTCTTTTAATGCAAATCTGTTTACTTATGGAATAAGCAATTTTGAGTTTAAAAAATATTTAAAAAATGAGAAAAAGCCTTTAAGTAACAAATCTTTGTCCTCATTATATCCTCCTGGAAGTACTTTAAAAATGTTAGTAGCGATTTCAGCCTTAGAGAACAATATAGTTAATAAAAATTTTAAAATAAGATGTTCAGAGTCGACAGAATATTTTGGACAAAAATATCATTGTTGGAAAGAAAAAGGTCACGGAATAGTAAATATGAAAAAAGCGATAAAAGAGTCATGTGATATTTATTTTTATGAAGTTGCAAGATTACTAGGTGTAGATAGGTTGTATGAAACTGCTCAAAGGTTTGGTTTAGGACAATATGTGTTTAAAAATTTCATAGAAGAAAAAAAAGGCGTTTTTCCGAACACAAAATGGAAGAAGAAATATGTTGGTCAGCCATGGTATCTCGGAGAAACTATAATTGCTGGTATTGGCCAAGGTTACATACAAACAACGCCTATCCAACTTTGTAAAATGATCGCCCAGATTGCGAACGGTGGTTATAAAATTAAACCATCATTTAATGCTAATGATCAATTTTTATTTGGTGAAAAAATCATACAAAATGATGATCATTTAAAAATTATACAAGACTCACTTAACGTTGCGACTAACGAATGGCGTGGTACATCGTATCGCTCTAGACTAAAGGGAGCTCTAAAATATTGTGGAAAAACTGGAACTTCTCAAGTGAGAAAGATTACGCAAGAGCAAAGAGACTTAAATATAAAAAATAAGGATTTGCCCTGGAAATTTAGAGACCATTCTTTGTTTACTGGTTATGGGCCCGTTTCAAATCCAGAATATGCTATTTCGGTTATTATAGATCATGGTGGTTCAGGTTCATCTAAGGCTGCACCAATATCAAAAAAAATTATGAGTAAAGTATTTGAATTGTATTATCAAAAGGAAAAAAATGCCTAGTTTAAACAAGAGTATTATTGAAAATTTTTTTTTAAAGCTCAAATCTTTAGATTGGTTTATTATCACTTTGATAATACTAATATCCATCATAAGCTTATTAGTACTTTCAAGCTTAGATACAGGTAATAAAAATTTAGTTGAAAAGCATTTTTTAAGAATAATTTTCTCCTTTATTGTTTTTTTAATTGTTGCATCAGTTAATATAAAAACTTGGTATAAATTCTCTTACTTTTTCTATGCTATCGTTATATTACTTTTAATTTTAGTTGATTTTTATGGTTTGGTCGGCAAGGGTGCTAAAAGATGGCTTGATATCGGTATATTTAATTTGCAACCCTCTGAATTAATGAAAATTGCAGTTATAATGGCATTAGCAAGATATTATCAATATATAAAAACTGATGAGATAGATAAAGTCAGAAATTTAGTGATACCCATTTCATTAATTATAATACCCTTTGTACTTGTGATTAAACAACCTGATTTAGGTACCGCATTATTTATACTTCTAGTAGCAATATCAATTTTATGGCTTACAGGATTAAATTTGAAAATTTTTACTTTCGGCACTTTGTCTCTTCTGATTCTAGCGCCATTATCAATTTCATTTTTAAAACCTTATCAAAAACAGAGAATTTTAACATTTTTAAATCCAGAAAATGATCCAACCGGAGCTGGTTATCATGTTATCCAATCAAAAATTGCAATCGGCTCCGGTGGTTTTTTTGGAAAGGGATATATGCAGGGATCACAGAGTAACTTATCTTTTTTACCAGAGCCACATACTGATTTTATATTTACAGCTTTTGCTGAACAATTTGGTTTTTTTGGAAGTATAATTCTATTAATTTTGTTTTTATTATTAATTTATAGAATTGACGTTATTTCAAAACTTTCAAGATCTACTTTTGGTAGATTATTATGTTTTGGTGTTTCATTTAATTTCTTTGTGTATATTGCAATTAATATTGGCATGGTAACTGGACTATTACCTGTTGTTGGTGTTCCGATACCAATCATGTCATATGGAGGTACTGCAATGCTTACATCGATGATTGCATTAGGCCTTGTAACAAGTGCAAAAATATACAAGGATCAAAATATTTACTAAAATAGCCAAGAATCTGCTTTAAAATGGGATAAGTTTTCTTAGACTCTTCAAGTTTTAATTTGTATAAATCTCTCAATGTTTAATAATAATAATAGTCAAAATTCAGAAAATGGTGCATCACTCATAGGAGAGGGGTTGAATGTTGAAGGTGATTTAAACTGTAAAGGTTCAATCGAGGTTGCTGGAATCATGAACGGAAATATAATTGCTAATGGATTAAAGGTTTTAGAAACAGGATCTATAATCGGTGGAGTAAAAGCAGGAAGATTTGAAGTTTTTGGTTTTATTGAAGGTGAGATTTACGCAGATGACATAGTGATCGGTAAAACAGCAACGATTAAGGGAGATATTTTTTTCAAAGATAATTTAAAAATCGATGAAGGAGCGGATGTTGACGGATATATCAAGAGAGTTAATCAAGGCAAATCATCATCCAGTTCACCTAAACAGCCACCAAAAAGTCAAAAAGATAAAAAAGATAAGCAACTTGAGATTGAAGATTCTGCAAAAAAAGCTGTAAATCAATCATAATTTTAATAAATAATTATTAAAATTATGATTAGAAAAATTCAACAACATTTAAAAGACGCAAACAAAACTTACTTCGAACATCAAAGATTTGCATTCTTAGCTAGCTTGATTTGTTTAAAGTCTGCTTTCACTGCTTTTATACATGGTTTATGTCCAGCGCTCTTTGAGTACAATACGTCTACAAATATTAAAAAGATGTATAATGATATGCAGCCAATTTATAAAATGCGCGAAATGAAAAGCAAAAACTAGCTTTTTATTTGAATGCATAATATTAAAGCTTATGTCTTTTTAGTACTTTGTACACTTTTTTGGGCAGGAAATTTTATTGTTGGAAAAGTTGCAACACTTTTTGAGATACCACCTTTTACATTGAATTTTTATAGATGGTTAATTGCATTTTTTATTTTATTTCCCTTTACATATAAAAAAATTTTTAAAGGATTTGAAGAGATTAAAAATAAAATTGTGCCATTGTCTTTAATGGCATTTACAAGCATAACTATTTTTAATTCTGTAATTTATTATTCACTTAATTTTACACAAGTGCTTAATGGTGTCTTAATGATATCTACAATACCCGTTTTAATTATTTTTTTTTCATCCTGTTTTACAAGTGAAAGAATAAAATTTACTCAAATAATAGGTGTAGTAACATCTTTATTTGGCGTACTCGTAATTATTACAAAGTTTGAATTAAATAAATTATTAAAACTCAATTTGAATAAAGGGGATTTATGGATATTGGTTGCAATGATATCATGGGCTACTTATTCAATAATGGTTAAAGAAAAAAAAATTAACCTATCACCTTTTGCATTATTGGAAACACTAATATTTATAGGTTTGTTATTTTTATTACCATTTTACTTATATGAGTTGTATAGCGCTAAATACTTAAATATAAATGTTCCTGTAATTTTGACTATTGGATACGTTGTTTTATTCGCAGGTATAGGTGCCTATATATTTTGGATAGGTGCTATACAATTAATAGGACCAAGTCGTTCAGGTGTTTTTTTGCATTTAATGCCAATCTTTAGTTCTCTCATGGCGATATTTTTATTGGGAGAGAGGTTGGCGATTTTTCATGTTCTTGGCGCTTGTTTCATAATTTTTGGTATTTTTGTCTCGACTAAATTTAAATAAAAACTATCCTAATTTTCCAAGGAAAGGGAACCATTTCAATAGATAAAAACCAAGTGTTTGTAGTTTTCCTGTAACTATTAATACTCCTGTAATTAACAAAATATAACCACTAATTTTTTGAATTTTTACAATATGTAAACTTGTTTTTTTTGAAAAAATTAAAAACTTTGTAATGTAAATTCCAGATAAAATAAATGGGATTGCAAGGCCAATAGAGTAAATAATTAGTAAAAAAACACCTTTCATCAAGGTGGTTTCTAATGACGCTAAAGCAAGAACTGAACCTAATATTGGACCTATGCAAGGAGACCAACCAAAACCAAAACCAATACCAATTAATAAAGACATATAGGGTTTAGTAATTTGATTTTTAAAATGATATTTAAATTCTTGATTTAGTAATCTAAGTTGCAAAATACCAATCATGTTTAAACTAAAGAAAATAATTATGATCCCAACAACATATGTAAAAACACTCGAATATTTGAGCATGGTAGACCCAAACAACGTTGCTGTGGCTCCCAATGATACAAATACAATAGAAAAACCAATTGTAAAAAGTAAGGTTTCTTTAAAAATAAAATATTTTTTTTTATCTTCCAGACCCTCAAGCGTTGTGCCGTTTATAAAAGATATATAACCTGGAATAAGAGGCAATACGCAAGGTGACAGAAAACTCAATATACCTGCACCGAATGATAAAAAATATAAACTCATTATATCCCTAAAATTTTATCTAACTTACCCTTGTTATCAAGCTCATGAACGTGGTCACAGTCGCCAATATAGGTACCATCTATAAACATCTGAGGAACTGTTCTAGCACCATTTGATTTAGAAATCATTTCATCAAATTTTTCTGGTTTAATTGAAAGGTCGATTTCCTCAAATATAATTTTTTTCTTTTTCATTAAATTTTTTATTCTTAAACAATAAGGACAATAAGGAGTTGTATAAATTTTAATTTTATTCATTAAGATTTCAACTTTCTTTATCATACACACACCTAAAACCGATATAAATAACATAAAAATCAGATGGTTTATATTGAACTTCTGATACTTGAGTTTTATAAGCCCCGTACCACCAAGAAGATCCAGCTGTCAGAGACTTCTTATTTTTTTGGTTATCAATCCATTCCCAGACATTTCCACCCATACCCACAAGTCCATTTATTCCTTCTGGCAAAGATGTAACGTTAACATGTTTATTATAATTCAAAACTCCTTGAGCATTTAAACCTTCAGCCTTATCTCCACTTGGGTACACATAGGTTTGACCTTTAACAAATTTATCTGATTTTAAAAGTTGAGTATATGCTGCCAATTTCCATTCTTCAAAAGTTGGAAGCCTACCACCTATTGATTTGCAAAATTTTTCAGCTTCAAATCGATTAATATGTGTCGCTGGCTCAAGATCACTTTCAGGCTTTTTTCCGTATGGAGTTTTATAATTCCAACCTTTTCTCTTCTCCCAGCCAGCACCCCATTCATACCCTCCGCCATTTTTTTCTGCTAAAGTAATTACGTTATTTTTTTTAGCATACTCTTTAAATTCTTTAATAGTAATTTCATATTTATTAATAGCAAATTGCCCAAGAGACACTCTTTTATTAATAAAGTCTTTTTCATATGAAAATGCATCTTGAAGATTAGAAAAAATCAAAAAAATTGTTATTGAAATTGCTAAGAAAATCAAAATAATAATGGAAAATACTGAAGATAAAATTCCTAGTAATAGTTTTAAAAAATTCATAAAATTTCTAAATTTATTTCTTCACAAATTAGTCTTTTAGATCGATGTATTGAATTATCATTATTATTTATAATTTTAATTTTTTTAAAAACGTTTTTAAAAAAATCAGGTCTTACAGTGTCAAAAATAAAAATTGTTTTTTCATTAGACCATTTGATTAAAAAGTTCTTATATATATTAAAACTATAGTGATAATCCAATGAAAAAAAAGAAAAAATTAAATCATATTTTTTTTTTGGAAAATCTTGTTTATCAAAATCAAAAACCTTAAATTTATTATTATTTTTGCAATTATCAAAAAAAAATTTTTTTGTTAGATCAATTGAATTATATGCTTCTTTTTCATTCCAGCTATATTTAATTTTTTTTGATACAAAGTTTCTCTCTATAAGATCTAGGCTGCAGTCTTGAAAATTTTTCATTATTAGAGTTTCTAGACCACCGATGCCACCGCCTATTGATAGAATATCTTTACAATTGTTAAGTTTAACGAACTTATTTAAAAATTTATATTCTTCAAAGCAGATTTCGTAATATTTTTCAGAAACGTAATTATTATTTAAAAATCTCGAAAATAAAATTGTAAAAAGTAGCCTACCAAATAACTTCCTTATTTTAGATTGAAACAATGTTAATATCTCAATTCTTTGAAAAGTTATTAACCTAACTATTGAATTATTTACTTTAAATTTCATTTTTTAATATGTAATTATCTCATTTAATTTATTTATTAAAAAATATGACAAATTTTAAAAGAGTAAAAGAGTTTATGATGACCTTTGGTCAAGATGTAAAAAAAAAAGCAGTTTTTCCTGAAAAAAAGATACAGGATTTGAGAATAAGTCTTATTGAGGAGGAGTTACAAGAATTAAAGGAGGCAATTAAAAATAAAGATATCAAGGAAGTTGCAGATGCTTTGACCGATATACTTTATGTCACTTATGGTGCCGGACACTCATTTGGTATAGATTTAGACAAGTGCTTTGATGAAGTTCAGAGATCTAACATGAGCAAGTTAGGAGATGATGGTAAACCTATATACAACGAGAATGGAAAAGTGTTAAAAGGACCAAATTATTTTAAACCAGATCTAACAAAGTTTATCACATGAAAGAATATAAAATTGCATCAATTGCAGGAGACGGTATTGGAAAAGAAGTATTACCTGAGGGGATTAAAATCTTAAAAGAAGTTGCTAAACAACATCAGTTTAAACTTACTATTGACGAATTTGATTTTGCCTCATGCGATTATTATGAAAAGCATGGAAAAATGTTACCAGACGATTGGCAAGAAAAAATTGGAAAGCATGATGCGATTTTCTTTGGAGCCGTTGGTGACCCTGAAAGATTACCTGATCATATTTCATTATGGGGATCATTATTAAAGTTTAGAAGAGATTTTGATCAATATATAAATTTAAGGCCAGTAAAACTAATGCCAGGAGTTCCATGTCCATTAGCTAATAAAAAACCAGGTGATATCGATATGATGATAGTTCGAGAAAATACTGAAGGAGAATATTCTTCAGTTGGCGGAAAGATGTATCAAGGAACTGACAGAGAGATAGTAGTTCAAGAAACAGTCATGTCTAGAGTAGGAATTGATAGGGTTCAAAAATTTGCCTTTGAACTTGCTAAAACAAGAAAAAGAAAAAAATTAACTAGTGCTACTAAATCTAATGGTATTTCAATTACAATGCCTTATTGGGATGAAAGATTTGAAATACACAAAAAAGAATATCCTGATGTTAAGACTGATCAATATCATATTGATATTTTAACCGCTCGTTTTGTTTTAACTCCAGAGTGGTTTGATGTTGTGGTTGGATCAAATTTATTTGGAGATATTCTCTCTGATCTTGGACCAGCATGCACAGGTACAATTGGAATTGCACCATCAGGAAACATTAATCCAGAAAATAAATTTCCTTCATTATTTGAACCTGTTCATGGATCTGCACCAGATATTGCAGGTAAAGGAATTGCTAATCCCATAGGTCAAATTTGGTCCGGTGCAATGATGCTAGATTATTTAGGAGAAAAAGAGGCAAGTGATCGAATTATTAACTCAATAGAGAAAACTTTATCAGACAAAAAAAGTAGAACCAAAGATTTATCAGGAGAATCGAACACTAAAGAATGTAGCAATGCAGTTTTAAAAAATCTTTAAGGGGCGTTCTGTTACCAGGTAGCAAAATTTATTTTCCTTTATTTCTGTCAAATATTTCTTTTGTTACTTGGTGAGAAGGAAAAGGGCCACCAACTATTGCGGTTCCAATTGCCCCACCCAATATAGCACCTGCTACATTTGATGAGTTTACACCGGAAATAAAGTAATAATTTTCACCTTTTTTAAAATTAACTGGAATATTAGTTTGTCCGAATACTAATGACATAGGGTCCGCCTTTACAGTAATAATATTGCTTCCTTCAGGAGCATAAAATTTTATAAAATCTTTAGGATATAATGACCCTACCTCTGTGCCATTTAACCTAACTATAGCTCTAACACCTCCATATAAAAAGCCGCCCTGTCTATAAATAGAGACATTAGCCATGTCTTTTGAATCAACAATCAATTGAGATTCATTTTTAACCCCTGTAGATGCGCAACCATACGTTAAGACAAATAATAAAATTAAAAATTTTTTCATATAAATGAATTTAACATTAAATTTTGATTTTTAAAATTTATATTGCTAAATATGCTTAAGAATAATTTAAGACTTTAACTACATTTTTTGAAAAGAAACAAGAATCGAAAATTAAAAAGTAGGGGCGTTCTGTTGCCAGGTGCCCCGGACCCCGTTTGCAAAATTAACCTAAGTTAATTAAGCAGCAAGTGCATAACTTTCGTTAGCATTTATAAATTAGCCCGTTACGGCGGAACCATACCGGGTAAAAGAAAAGCCTTTAGACATCCGTCGAGCCTATTTCACCCCCATGAGTTGTATTTGGTGGAGGTGCAGGGTACCGCCCCCTGGTCCGAAATGTTTATTACGAATTTCGTTTATCACCATAGTTGGAAAACCAACACAAATTAATATAAGTGAAAGATTCTAAATTTAAAGTAAATTAAATCTAATGGCATTAACAGAACAGCAAAAACAAGAAATCAAAGAACAGCAATCTCATCAAAATACAACAAAAAGAGTAACTGTTGCTGATCTTGAGAAAATTCTGTATGAGGCCATTCCGATTTTAGATCATGGATTTATAAGAGTAGTTGATTACATGGGTGATGATAGCTCGATTGTTCAAGCAGCTCGAGTTTCATATGGAAAAGGAACAAAAAAAGTTTCTACAGATGAAGGCTTAATAAGATATTTATTAAGACATTGGCATAGTACTCCATTTGAAATGTGTGAAATTAAATATCATATCAAACTACCAATTTTTATTGCTAGACAATGGATCAGACATCGTACTGCTAATGTAAATGAATATTCTGCACGTTATTCAATTTTAGATAAAGAATTTTATATTCCAGCTCCTGATAAACTTGCTGCTCAAGCTGTAAATAATCGACAAGGAAGAGGAGATGTACTCGAAGGTGAACAGGCACAAGAGGTGTTAAATATTTTAAAAGAAGACTCACAAAGAACATATGAGAATTATGAAAAAATGTTAAACGAGAGATACGATGGATCAACAATTGATGAAAATAAATCAGGACTTGCAAGAGAGTTAGCAAGAATGAATTTAACATTAAATTCATATACCCAATGGTATTGGAAAACTGATCTTTTAAATCTAATGAATTTCTTATTTTTAAGAGCTGATATGCACGCACAATATGAAATCAGAGTTTATGCTGAAGCTATGATTGAAACTTTAAAAAAATGGGTTCCAATTACACATTCCGCTTTTCTAGATTATAGAGTTGGAGCGGCTCATATTTCTGCAAAAGGTTTGAACGTTATTAAATCAATGTTGAGTGGTGGCAAAGTTGATCTTGAAAGCTCAGGTTTAAGTAAAAGGGAATGGAATGAGTTAATGCAAGTTTTAGATAAAAAAGATTTAATTACTTAACCAATTATTTTCTCAGAAATTTTACTAAACTGTATTTTAATATCCTCTGCTAAACTTTCGTATACAACGCCATTGTTAGTACAAAGATTAAAAGTTTCATCAATTCTTATTTTATCAAGTAAATCTACTTTTTGATCCTTACATAATTGGTCTGCACCATTCTCACCAAAAGGATATGATTTATTATTATTTTGATCAGAAATAAAAGACATATTTTCTATAACTCCCAAAACTGGAATATTTGTTTTTTTAAACATTTCAATTCCTCTATTTGCATCTGTAATCGAAAGTTTTTGAGGTGTTGTAATAATTATACTCGATGAAACATCTAACTCTTGAGCAAATGTTAATATTGCATCACCTGTTCCTGGAGGTAAATCTACAAACAAACAATCTAATTCTCCCCAATTCACATTATTTAAAAAAGACTTAATTGCACTAATTACCATTGGCCCTCTCCATACCATGGGAGAATTTTTTTCAATTAAAAAACCCATTGAAATTAATTTTAAGTTTTGACGAATTATTGGATTTAGTTTTTTATTTTCATCTGCTGTTGGCTTTTCAAACGCACCGAATAAATCTGGTATTGATGGACCATAAACATCTGCATCAAGTAATCCAATGGAATAATTTCTTTTTGCACTTGCAACTGCTAGATTTGCACAAATTGTTGACTTACCAACGCCACCTTTGGCACTAGCAATAGCTACAATCTTTTTAACCCCAGGAATTTTTTTTTTCAAAAATTGTGATTTTGGATCAATTTTATCTCTAAAATTCTGCGTTAAATTAACTTTTTTGTCGCTATCCACCTTGTTTTTTCCTTTTAAAATACTACCTAACTATGTACTAGTATCGCAAAAAAAATTTAAAACAACGGAGCAAAAATGTCTGGTTCACCGTGGGGAAATGGAGGAAATGATCGACCATCAGGCAATGGTGGTGGAAGAAGACCGCCTAATATAGACGATTTAGCCGGACAGTTTCAAGATTCTTTAAAGAAAATGTTTCCTGGAAAAAAAATTCCAGGAGGAAACAAACCAATTCTATTATTTGGAATAATTATTTTAGGTATATGGCTAGCAAGTGGTTTTTATAGAGTTTTACCGGATGAACAGGGAGTAGTTTTAAGATTTGGTAAATATGTAAATCAAACACAACCAGGATTACATTACCATTTACCTTTTCCAGTGGAAAAAGTGCTAACTCCTAAAGTTACTAAAGTTAATAGAATTGATGTTGGTTATCGTTCAGCATCAGATACAGGTCGTGCAACAAGTGTTAGTGATGTACCTGAAGAAAGCTTAATGCTTACAGGAGACGAAAATATTGTTGATATTGACTACTCAGTATTTTGGATAATTAAAGATGCTGGTAAGTTTTTATTTAATATTCAGTCCCCAGAGGATACTGTAAAAAGTGTTGCTGAAACTGCGATGCGGGAAGTAATTGCAAAAAATGGTATTCAGTCAATTTTAACAGAGGGAAGAGCGCAAATTGAGATAGATACTCAAAATATTATGCAAGAGATTCTTGATAGCTATGACTCTGGTATTTCAATAACACAAGTGCAGACACAAAAAGCCGATCCACCAAAAGAAGTTATCGATGCGTTTAGGGATGTCCAAGCTGCAAAGGCAGATAAAGAAAGAGCTCAAAACGAAGCTGAAGCATACGCTAATGATGTGATACCAAGAGCGCGAGGAGAAGCAGCACAAATTTTACAACAAGCAGAAGCATATAAGCAAGAGGTTGTTGCTTTAGCAGAGGGTGAGGCAAGTAGATTTCTAGCAATATATAACGAGTATAGAAAAGCAAGGACTGTAACGCAGGAGAGAATGTATTTAGAAACTATGGAAAAAGTGATGGCAGATATTAATAAAATAATTATTGATAAAAAATCAGGTGGAGGAGTTGTGCCTTACTTACCTTTACCGGAACTTAAAAAGAATTCAGGTAACTAATTATGAGTGAAAAAAAATTAAAATTTGTAGGACCCATAGTCATCCTTTTAGGTTTTTTAGCTTACTCAACGCTTTTTGTAGTATCTGAAGTTCAGCAAGCTATAGTGTTACAATTTGGTGATCCAAAAAGAATAGTTCAAAAAGCTGGATTAAATTATAAAATTCCATTTATTCAAAATACAGTTTTTCTAGATACGAGAATTTTAAATTTAGATGCACCACCGGAAGAAGTTATCGCATCTGACCAAAAGAGATTAATTGTTGATGCTTTCGCAAGATTTCAAATAAAAGATCCTTTACAATTTTATATATCAGTTGGTAATGAGAGAGTTGCCAGATCAAGATTATCAACAATTGTAAATGCAAGAATAAGAGGTGTTTTAGGTAAAGAAGAATTACAAACGTTGGTTTCGAAAGATAGAGCGAGATTAATGGATCAAATTACAAAAGATGTAAACACTGAAGCAGAAAAATTAGGAATTAAAATAATAGATGTTAGAATTAAACGTGCTGATTTACCCCAAGCAAACAGTGAGGCAATTTATAGAAGAATGCAAACTGAAAGAGAAAGAGAAGCAAAAGAATTTAGAGCAGAAGGTGCAGAAATAGCACAGACTGTAAGATCGACAGCAGATAAAGAAGTTACAATTATTTTAGCTGAGGCGAATAAAACAGCTCAGATTTTAAAAGGAGAGGGTGACGGACAAAGAAATAAAATTTTTGCTAATGCTTTTGGGAAAGACCCAAGGTTTTTTAGCTTTTATAGGTCCATGCAGTCTTATGAAAAATCTCTAATAGGAAAAGATACATCTTTAATACTCTCACCAGACAGTGACTTTTTTAAATATTTTGGAAAATCTGGTACCAACCAAAGAAGAAGAGCAGCACCACCATCAGCTAAAAAAAAACAATAGTTAAATGAAAGAACTAATTGTAGCGATTGGCTTACTATTTGTTATTGAAGGTTTATTATATACTATTTTTCCAACCCAAATGAAAAAAATGTTACAACAAATGCAAAATATATCCGCATCAAATTTAAGAACTGGTGGCCTTTTTTTTGCTTTAATTGGGTTTATTATTATTTGGATTATTAAAGGATGAGATCAGCTTTAAAAATTTTCTTTTTTGTGTTTTTAATAAACATAAGTCATAACTACGCATTCTCAGCAGACGTTTCAAAGGGATTTTCAAAACTTGCAGAAAAATCTATGCCATCAGTTGTTAATATTTCAGCAACAACTGTAGTTGAAACAAGATCACAGCCGTTTCCATTTCAATTTCCTCCAGGCTCTCCATTTGAGGAATTTTTTAAAGATTTTGACCAAAATCGTGGACCTCAAAAAAGACGATCAACTGCTTTAGGATCCGGTTTTGTTATTAAGGATAATGGTACAGTAATCACAAACAATCACGTAATTCAGAATGCAGAAGGTATAGTTGTAAAGTTTACTGATGGAAAAGAATACGAGGCAAAATTAATCGGTACGGATCCCGTAAGTGATATTGCAGTTTTAAAAATACAATCCAATAAAAAATTTCCTGCAGTCAAGTTTGCAGATTCTGATAATGCTAAAGTCGGTGATTGGGTTCTTGCAATAGGCAATCCATTTGGACTAGGTGGAACAGTTACTCAAGGTATCATTTCTGCAATAAATAGAGATATTAATATGGGTCGGTATGATAACTTTATTCAGACAGATGCTTCGATCAACCAAGGTAATTCGGGAGGTCCTTTATTTAATATGGATGGAGAAGTCTTAGGAATTAATACCGCAATTTTTTCAAATTCAGGTGGATCAGTCGGTATTGGTTTTGCAATCCCAGCTAATTTTGCAAAAAATGTTATCGATCAACTTATTAAGTATGGTGAAACAAAGAGAGGCTGGTTAGGTGTAAGAATTCAAACAGTAACAAAAGAGATTGCGGATAGCCTAGGTTTAAATGAAACAATTGGGGCTTTAGTTACTGATGTTAATAAAAATAGTCCTGCAGATAAAGCTGGTTTACAGCAAGGAGATATAATTACAGAGTTTAATGGGCAAAAAGTAAAAACCATGCGCGATTTACCAAGGTTAGTTGGCGAGGCAGAGGTTGGCAAACCAGCAAAGCTAAAGATCTGGAGAAAAAAAAGATTTATAACAAAAACAGTTGTGCTTGGAAGATTAGAGGACACTGCAGAATTTAAACAAAAAAAAATTCCAACTAAATCTCAAGAACAAACACTCAGCAGTTTAGGAATTGATATTAGGAATATTAATGATGATGATGCAAAAAATAGAAGCAAATTACGAAATAAATCTGGTGTCATTATCAAAAAAATTGATCCAAATGGCGCAATGTCTCTACTAGCTGTAAGGCCAGGAGATGCAATAGTTGCATTACAAAATACACCAATTAAAAATACTCGTGATTTTGAAAAAAAATTAAAAAAGCAAATTAATTCGGGAAGTAAATCAATCTTATTGACTATTGTTGATCTTCAAAATTCTACAAGATATATCGGCGTAAAAGTAAAATAATTATCTTAAATGAAAAAAGTAATTCTTTTAGCTGGACCAACAGCTTCAGGAAAATCTGATTTAGCGATTTTTTTAGCAAAAAAAATTGATGGTGAAATTATCAATGCAGATAGTATGCAAGTTTTTAAAGAAATTAAGATTCTATCTGCTAGACCAAATAATTATAACGGTATAAAGCATCACTTATATGGATTTTTAACCGTAAAAAAAAATTTTTCCACAGGTGAATGGTTAAGGTTAGTTGAAAAAAAAATCACTCAGATAATTAGGAAAAAAAAGACACCAATAATTGTAGGTGGAACAGGATTGTATTTTAAATCTCTTTTAAGTGGTCTCGCAAAAATCCCGAGTATTACACAAACTCAAAGACAAAAAATAAGTTCATTATACAATAAAATTGGAAATAAAGAGTTTTATAAAAAATTAGTTAAACTTGATCCAAAGTGTAAAAATAAAATTTCGTTTAATGACAAGCAGCGAATGATAAGATTTTATGAAGTAAAATTTTATACTAAGAAATCAATATTTTTATGGCAAAAAGAAACTCAACATAATTTAAAAAATTATTATTTTATCAAAATATTTTTAAATTTGCCCAAACCTCTCCTTTTGAATAAAATTAATAAAAGATTTAAACAAATGATGGATAATGGTGCATTAAAAGAGGCACAAAATTTTAATAATTTGGGCATACGAAGCCAGTTGACCGCAAATAATATTCTAGGTTTGAAAGAGCTAGTTTCCTACCTAAATGGTAAAACCTCAATAGATTATGCATTTGAGAGGTCCATAATACGAACTAGGCAATATATTAAACGACAAATGACTTGGTTTAGAGGCCAAATGAAAGGTTGGAAAGATTTTAGCGATCCAAAGAAGTCAGATTTACGAAAAAAAGTTTTAAATTTTATCAGAACGACTTGACCCCAGTTTCAGTTAAGCTAAATTCAATTTATTGGAGATATGGATAATCAATTAACTGGAGCAGAAATTGTTTTTAAAGCACTAAATGAACATGGTGTTGAATATATTTTTGGCTATCCAGGTGGTGCAGTTTTGCCATTGTATGATCAAATTTCAAAACAAAAAAAAATTAAACATATTTTAGTTCGGCACGAACAAGGTGCTGGGCATGCTGCTGAGGGATATGCTAGGTCATCGGGCAAGACTGGTATTGCTTTGGTGACATCAGGACCAGGAGCAACCAATATGGTTACAGCTTTAACAGACGCTTACATGGACTCAATTCCTTTAGTTTGTATTACTGGACAAGTACCAACTCATTTAATTGGAACTGATGCTTTTCAAGAGTGCGATACTACAGGAATTACAAGACCATGCACAAAACATAATTGGTTAGTAAAAGATATAAACCTACTAGCAGAAACAATTCACAAAGCCTTTCACGTTGCAAATTCTGGCAGACCAGGCCCTGTCTTAGTTGATATTCCAAAAGATGTTCAATTTCAAAAAGGAAATTATAAAAGCGGAAAAGAAGTAGTTGTAGAAACTTATAAGCCAAAAGTAAAAGCAGAACTCACAGATATAGAAAAAGCAGTGGAGATGATTGTTAAGTCGAAAAAACCTGTCATATATTCAGGTGGCGGTGTTATAAATGCTGGTACAAAAGCTTCTGATGCCTTAACTGAGTTTACACGTGTAACGAATTTTCCAATTACTTCAACTTTACAAGGCCTTGGGGCATTTCCAGGTAGTGATCCGCAATTTTTAGGAATGCTTGGTATGCATGGTACGTATGAAGCGAATAATGCGATGCATGAGTGTGATTTAATGATAAATGTTGGAGCCAGATTTGATGATAGAATAACTGGACGAGTTGACGCTTTTTCACCAAACTCAAAAAAAATTCATATAGATATAGATCCTTCTTCTATAAACAAAATTGTAAAGGTTGACGTGGCAATCGTCGGTGATTGCTTAAGTGTGCTTAGTGATATGTTGACAACGTTAAGAAATAAACACTCTGACTTTTGTAATTCAAATAAAGAAAATATAAGTGGGTGGTGGAAACAAATTAATAAATGGAGAGAGAAAAAGTCTTTATCTTATAAACAAGATGATAAATTAATTATGCCACAATATGCAGTTGAGAGATTATATGAAATTACAAAGAGTCAAGATGCATATATTACAACAGAAGTAGGGCAGCATCAGATGTGGGCAGCTCAATTTTACAAGTTTGACAAACCTAATAGATGGATGACCTCTGGAGGTTTGGGAACAATGGGCTATGGTCTACCTGCCGCAATAGGAACTCAGGTTGCAAATCCTGGAAAGTTAGTAGTTGATATTGCAGGTGAAGCATCAATTTTAATGAATATCCAAGAGATGTCTACAGCTGTTCAATACAAACTGCCTGTAAAAATTTTTATATTGAACAATCAATGGATGGGTATGGTTAGACAATGGCAAGAATTATTGCATGAAAAAAACTATTCTGAAAGTTACACAGAAGCTTTACCGGACTTTGTAAAACTCGCAGAAGCATACGGTGCTGTAGGTATAAGAGCAACAAATCCAAAAGAGTTAGATGACAAAATTAAAGAGATGGTCAATATTGATCGTCCAGTAATTTTTGATTGCTTAGTTAAGAAAGATGAAAACTGTTTTCCAATGATCCCATCAGGAAAGGCTCACAATGAAATGATTTTGGGACCAGAAGATGAAGAGGGAATTACCGAAGAAGGAAAAGTATTAGTTTAATGTCTAAGTCTGCATACGAAATAGATAATCAAATTGATAAGATAGATAGATACGTTATTGTGGCGTGGGTTGATAACGAAGCTGGAGTTCTGGCAAGACTGTCAGGTTTATTTTCAGGGCGTGGATATAATATAGAGTCATTAGCTGTTGCACAAGTTGATGAAGAGAGAAGGATATCAAGAATAACAATTGCAACTTATGGAACCGAAGCGGTAATAAAGCAGATCCAAGCGCAGGTTTTAAAATTAGTGCCAGTTCACAAGGTAAATATCTATCCAATTAATGAAAAAACTATATTTAGAGAGTTGGCACTTGTTAAGTTTCTTGGTGAGGGAAAAATTTTAAGTAAAGCAGAACAATTATGTATTGACAATAAGTTTGAGTTTTTAGATAAGACTCCAAAATCTTTTATTGTTCAGGCTCTTGGCCGTAGAACAGAAATTGATGAATTTATAAAAAAAATTAAAGCCCTTGGAGAAGTAAGTATTTCAAGAACTGGTGCTCTAGCAATGAATAAGGGAGCAGAAACTGTAAAGGATAACAAAGGAAAAGTATTATGAAGATGTATTATGAAAAAGATGCAGATACTAATTTAATTAAATCTAAAAAAGTAGCCATTGTTGGTTTTGGTAGCCAAGGACATGCACATGCTTTAAATTTAAAGGATAGTGGAGTTAAGGAAATTGTAGTTGCTTTAAGAGAAAATTCGCCAAGTATTCAAAAAGCAGAGTCAGCTGGATTAAAGGTAATGAATATATCTGATGCAGCAGAATGGGCAGACGTTCTCATGATATTGGCGCCGGATGAGCTGCAATCAGGCATTTATAAAAATCATGTTGAACAAAGAATTAAACAAGGTGCAAGTTTAGCTTTTGCTCATGGTTTAAGTATTCATTATGATTTGATTAAAGCTAGAGATGACCTTGATGTATTTATGATTGCACCTAAAGGTCCTGGTCATTTAGTTCGAACTGAATATCAAAAAGGTGGTGGTGTTCCATGTCTTATGGCAGTCCACAAAGACAGCACAGGTAAAGCAAAAGATCTTGCACTATCATACGCTTCTGCTGTTGGTGGAGGAAGATCTGGAATTATAGAAACTACATTTAAAGATGAATGTGAAACTGATTTATTTGGTGAACAAGTAGTATTATGTGGTGGATTAGTAGAATTAATAAAAAAAGGTTTCGAAACTTTAACGGAAGCCGGGTATCCACCTGAAATGGCATATTTTGAATGTCTTCATGAAGTTAAATTAATTGTAGATTTAATTTATGAGGGTGGAATTGCAAATATGAACTATTCAATTTCTAATACTGCTGAATATGGTGAGTATGTATCGGGTAAGAAAATTGTAGATGACAAAACTAAAGAAAGAATGAAAGAAGTCTTAAAAGATATCCAGTCAGGAAAGTTTACTAAGGATTGGATGAAAGAAAATGAAGCAGGACAAAAGAATTTTCTTAAAATGAGAAAAGAATTATCCGAACATCAAATTGAGAAAGTTGGAGAAAAACTTAGAGCTCTGATGCCATGGATATCAAAAAACAAGATTATAGATAAATCGAAAAACTAAAAATCTGCTTTTCTTCAAAAAATTGAGAAAAGAAACCCATTTTGATTCAATCAAAGGTTTAATTAGTAGATTTTTTTCTAAAGATGATTAAATTACAGTTATGTCAAAAAATAGAGTAATTATATTCGATACAACTTTAAGAGATGGTGAACAATCACCTGGAGCATCCATGAGTCTTGAAGGCAAGTTACAAATTGCATCTGCTTTTCAAGATTTAGGTGTTGATGTATTAGAGGCAGGTTTTCCTGCAGCATCCCCTGGAGATTTTGAAGCGGTATCTGAAATTTCAAAATTATTAAAATCCACAGTTCCTTGCGGATTAGCTAGAGCTGTAAAAAATGATTTAGAAAAATGCGTTGACTCTTTAAAACATTCAAATAATTTTAGAATACATACATTTATTTCAACAAGTGATTTACATATTAAACATAAGTTACAAAAGACAAAAGATCAGGTTTTAGATTTAATAAAATCTAGTGTTGAATATGCAAAAAAACATACGGATGATGTTGAATGGTCTCCCGAGGATGCGACAAGAACGGACCCAGATTATTTATGTAAAACGGTAGAATTAGCAATTAAATGTGGTGCAACTACTATTAATATTCCTGATACAGTAGGCTACGCATTACCTAGTGACTATGAAAGGATAATTAAAGATTTATTTAATCGAGTTCCAAATATCGATAAAGTTGTTGTTTCAACACATACACATAATGATTTAGGTTTAGCAGTTGCAAATGCTTTGGCTGGAGTTGCTGTTGGAGCTAGACAAATTGAATGTACGATTAATGGCATAGGTGAGAGAGCAGGTAATGCCGCTTTAGAAGAAGTTGTTATGGCAATGAAGACTCGTCACGACTTAATGCCATTTGAAACAAATATTAAAACACAAAAAATTAATAGTTGCTCTAAATTGTTGTCAAATATTATTGGTTTTCCAGTTCAATATAACAAAGCAATAGTTGGCAAGAATGCTTTTGCACATGAGTCTGGTATTCATCAGGATGGAATGTTAAAGAATAGTCAAACATATGAAATTATGACACCTGAAAGTGTTGGAGTAAATAAGTCTTCATTGGTCATGGGTAAGCACTCTGGACGACATGCTTTTAAAGAAAAATTAACGAATTTAGGTTATTCTAATTTAGATGAAGAAAAAATAGATAATGCTTTTAAAAAATTTAAAGAGTTAGCTGATAAAAAGAGACACGTTTTTGACGAAGATATTGCAGCTTTAGTTGATGATGGATTAATGAGAAATAATAATGTCATTAAATTAGTTTCTTTAGATGTTGAGGCGGGAACCAAGGGACAAAAAGCAAAAATAGAGTTAGAAGTTTATGGTGAAAAAAAATTAACGGAACAATCTGGTGACGGTCCTGTAGATTCAATATTTAAATGTATAAAAGATATTTTTCCACATGATGTTAATCTTCAGCTTTATCAAGTACATGCGGTCACTGAGGGCACAGATGCACAAGCAACCGTTAGTGTCAGGATAGAAGAAAAGGGAAGAATTTCTGTTGGCCAAGCCGCTGATACTGATACTTTAGTTGCATCAGCACAGGCATACATTAATGCATTAAATAAATTAATTTTAAAACGAAATAGATCTGCACCAAGTGATAAGGATTATTCAGCAGCTATTTAACTAGGAAAGAGGAAAATATGTCAATATTTGGTAACATGATGGGAATGTGGTCAACAGACATGGCCATCGATCTTGGGACAGCTAATACACTTGTATATGTTAAAGGTAAGGGGATAGTTTTAAACGAACCTTCAGTTGTAGCAATCGTAAATGAAGGCGGAAAAAATCAGGTTTTAGCAGTAGGAGAAGATGCAAAACAAATGCTGGGAAGAACACCAGGATCAATTCAAGCAATTAGACCCCTAAGAGATGGAGTAATTGCAGATTTTATCGTTACTGAAGAAATGATTAAACATTTTATAAAAAAAATTCATCAAAGAAGTGCATTTGCTAATCCAAGAATTATTATCTGCGTTCCGACTGGGTCAACCCCAGTTGAGAGAAGAGCGATACAAGAATCTGCTCATGCTGCTGGTGCAAGAAAAGTACAACTCATAGAAGAACCAGTTGCTGCAGCTATTGGAGCTGGATTGCCAATTTCTGAACCCACAGGTTCAATGATTGTGGATATTGGCGGAGGAACCACAGAAATTGCCGTTATGTCATTAGGAGGCATAGTTTATTCTCAGTCCTTAAGAGTAGCTGGTGATGCCCTAGATCAATCAATTGTAGCTTATATGAGAAAAAAATTTAATTTATTAATCGGAGATGGAACAGCAGAAAAGATTAAAAAGGAAATAGGAACTTGTATACCAACTAATACTGATAATACATATATTATGAAGGGAAGAGATATTCGAACAGGGGTACCAAAGGAAATTACATTAACAGAAAAAGACTCTGCAGAAGCAATGTCGCCAGTCATTGGACAAATAATTCAAGCAATTAAGGATGCCCTTGAAAATACACCACCAGAATTATCTGCTGACTTAGTTGATATGGGACTGGTTCTAGCTGGAGGTGGCGCATATTTAAAAAATCTTGATAAGTTAATTTCAAAAGAAACAGGTTTACCAGTTTCAATAGCAGAAGATCCCTTATCGTGCGTAGCAATTGGAACAGGGAAAGCTTTAGAGCAAGAAGGAATCTTCTCATCAATGTTGACTGAATATTAATAAGTAATGAAATTTGCATCTTCGACAAATGTCGATGTAAAAAAAAATATCTTCGTATTTATTTTAATATCGTTCATATTATTTTTTCTGGATCGGAATGATAATAAATATCTTAAACATATACGTTTTATTGTGAATGATACTATTATTTATTCATCAGTAGTTTTAAAATCACCATTTAATTTTGTAATAGAAACATCTAAAAGTGTTACTAATTATTTCCAAAAAAAAGATGCTTCAGTCGATAAAAATAAACTCACAAATTTAGAAAATAAAGTTAATACATTAAAAAATGAAAATATTGCTTTAAAACTTCAAATAGAGAATTTAAAGAAAATTAGTGGAGAAGAAATTTATAAATTTGAAACTGTGCAAGCTAAAGTTTTACTTTATAAAAGTAATATTTTGCATGAAACAATAATCATAAATAAGGGTAAAAACGATGGTATAAAAGCTGGTGATCCACTTATAAAAAATAATATTTTAGTCGGTAAAGTATTAAAAACTAATTTCAATTCGTCACATGGTATTTTAATAACAAATATAAATAGTCGTATTCCAGTTCGTATAGGAAAAAAAAATTATAAGGCAATAATTGTTGGTAATCCTAAATCTGAAAGACTATTGAATTTAGAGTTTTTACCCAAAGAATATGATTTTGAAGATGGAGATATTATTTATACCACTAGTATAGAGAATATTATGCCAGATGGAATATTAGTTGGTGAAATTAAATTAAGAGATAACAAAAATTTTGAAGCAAAACCTTTATATGATTTTAGTCAACTGGATTATTTAACTGTAGTCAAAATTTCTAAATAAATATGATTAAATTTTTATATAAATATATAGCTTCAATAATTTTATTAACTACCGTTTTAATTGGTTCACTAAATATAGAAATTTTAGGAAAACAGATCTCTTACTATATTAATTTACAATTAATACTTATTTATATATTTAAAATTTCGAATCCTAATTTAAACTTTGGTAAAGGTTTTTATTTGTTTTTAATCAGTATTATAAATGACTCGTTGAATGGACTTTTTTTTGGGACATCGGCTATATTATATTTTATAGTTTTTTCTGTTGCAGCTTTTCAATCTTCAATTAAACTAAGAAGTATATTTTTATCAGAGTGGGTGTCATTTGGACTATCTTTAATTTTAGCATACTTAGTATTTTTTGGTCTAATAAATTTATCTGGAGAGGATGTTATTTTGTCAAATATTGCTATAAATTTTGTTTTAACTTTAATTGGATATCCAGTTTTTTGGTTTTTAATTGTAAATATATTTTTTAAAGATGTTAACAGATAAAGAAAAAAAAATTCTTAAAAATAAGATCAAAAATATATCGAGTACAAATAAAAAAATCACTACTCTTCTTAATGAAAAATTAAAAAATGATTTAAAAAATAAAGACAAAATAAAAAATTTAATGAGAGATAATATAAAAAAATGTAATAAAGAATTCTTTTTTATTTACAATATATCAAGCGATATGTGGTATTTGGCTGGAGACAAATCTACAGATTATAATTTTTATACTAAACGACTAATTTTAAGCGGTATCTTGTTTAAATTGTATTTTAAAATACTAACTCTCAAGGAATATAAAGAAGAAGAGCTATCTAAAGATATTGACTCTGAAATATTGAAAGTAGGTAAATTTAATAAAATTAAAGCAGAATTTTTGTCCTTGTTTGAAAAATCGAGTATTTTTAATAAAAAAAAAGGTACAAGAACCCGAGGGTTTTAAGCCTCAAGGGTTGTGAGATGCCCCATTTTTCTTTTTGGTTTAGCTTCTTTTTTTAAGTAATCAAAAAAAAACTCATTACTTTTAAACTCTTTATTTTTGTATTTAAAAATATCTTGACCAATTATATTTTGCATAATAGCTGCTGACTTCATAACAGGTTCTACGGCTTCTAGGTTGCACACTGATCTTACATGTGACTCAAATTGGCTTATATTGTAAGCATTAATAGTTAAGTGTCCTGAATTATGAACCCTTGGCGCTATTTCATTAACAAATAATTTATTGTTTTTATCAATAAAATATTCAACACACATTGTTCCGACGTAATTTAGTTCATTTGCTAATTTTATTGCATATCTTGTACTCTGGTCAGCTATTTTATTATCAATGTTTGATGGAATTTTAGAAGTATCTAAGATTTGATTTTTGTGAATATTTTCTATCGGTTCATATACTACGGAATTTCCATTTTGATATCTTGTAATAATAACTGATATTTCCTTTTGTAAATTTATTTTTTTTTCTAAAATATACTCATTTTTGAAATCAATATTCTCGAAGTCTTTCGCATTTGATATAATATGTTGTCCTTTACCATCATATCCTAGTGTTGTTGTTTTAAGTATGCCTGGTAAAAATTTTTCAATATTTTCTATATCTTTATATGAGCAGATATTTTTGTAATCTACCGTATTTATTCCCAATTGATTTATAAAGTTTTTTTCTTTACTTCTATTTTGAATTATAAAATTTACATTTGGATCTGGATATACTGGCTTAATTTCTTGAATTTTTTTTAATGTTGGAACTGGTATGTTTTCAAATTCAAATGTTACAACATCTACTTGATTAGCAAATTCTTTGATTTTTGTTTCGTCATTATATTTCGCGCATATAAAATTGTTTGAGTAATTTTGCGCAGGAGAGTTTATGTCATCACAATATATAACAGTCTTTACCCCAAGTTTTTTCGCTGCCTGACAAAGCATGCTTCCTAATTGGCCACCACCAATTATTCCTAAAACTTTGTAACTAGACATAATTAAGGTCTTAGCTTAACTGATTTTGTTTGTCGATTTCTATATTTTTTAATTAGATTATTAATCTTTGAATTATTAATGGCAAGAATAGATGCAGATAATAGCGCTGCATTAATTGCACCACTTTTTCCAATTGCAACCGTTCCAACTGGAATACCTTTTGGCATTTGAACAATGGACAACAAACTATCCAACCCTTTTAATTTCTTACTTTCAATAGGAACTCCAATAACCGGTACAGTTGTTAAAGATGCAATCATACCTGGAAGATGTGCTGAACCACCAGCTCCTGCAATAATAACGCCAATATTATTTTTCTTTGCATTAATTGAATACTCAAACATTCTTTTTGGCGTTCTGTGTGCAGAGACTATTTTTGTCTCAAATTTAATTTTTAAAGACTTCAATATATCCGCTGCATGTTTCATTGTAGGCCAATCTGACTTACTGCCCATTACAATAGAAACAATTATAGAATTATTTTTTTTTGTTTTTTTCATGGATTTAATAATTAACTTTGAATTTCGTTAGACGCTGCAGCTTTAGCAGCTTTTTTTGCTTCACGCTCTTTTTTCTTTACTTCTCTTTCATGTCTCCTTTTTGCTTTATCTATTGCTGCTTGTAATTCTGTTTGAGAACATAGATTTGCCATTACAGGATCTTTAGGAGTGATGTTAGAAATATTCCAATGCTTTCTGTTTCGAATAGCATCAACAGTATTTTTTGTTGAGCCAACTAACTTACAAATTTGTGCATCTGTTAAATTTGAATAGTTTTTTGTTAGCCACGCTATTGCATTGGGTTTATCTTCACGTTGTGATATTGGGGTATATTTTGTTCCAACCATTTTTTTTACTTCAAATTCAACGTTTTTTTCAACTAGCTTTAATGGTCTATTAGGATCTTGAGAGGATGCTTCAATCTCATCTCTTGTCAATTGATTGGATAATATTGGATTATAAGCCTTAATACCTATGGCCACATCACCATCAGCAATACCTTTGATTTCTAATTCATGAAGACCACAAAATTCAGCTATTTGCTTAAAAGTTAAACTAGTATTTTCAATTAACCAAACAGCAGTTGCTTTTGGCATTAATGGTAAATTCATTTTAGCTCTTTTTTAAATTAGCGAAACGTTTGTTAAATTTACTCACTCTACCTTTGTCTTGAGCTTTTTGACTTTCGCCAGTCCAAGCAGGATGAGATTTTGGGTCTATTTCGAGTTTCATTACTTCACCATCTGATCCCCAAGTCGATAAAGTTTCAAACTCAGATCCATCTGTCATTTGAACTTTAATTTTATTTAATTTTGGATGTATACTTTTTTTCATAATTAAAGATTGGTTTATAACAAATAAAGTGGGATACTCAATGAAGATTTAAGCCTGTTTTCTAATATTTTTAAACAAAAAAATATATCCAAGTGCGACCACAATTAGAAAAGCTGCATCAAAATAAAAGGGTACATTTTTACCAAAGTTTAAGAAAATAAATCCTGCTAGCGGTTGTCCAATAAATCTAGCTGCTGCTTGACATGAGTAACCAGTGCCCAAAACCAAACCTTTATTATTATCTGATTTTTTTGATAATATACTGTTAATGCATGGATTTGATATCCCAATTCCATAGCTAAGAAAAACTATGGCCAGGGGTATTAAGTAAATATTTTCAGTGGGTATTAGAGAAAATCCGAGAATTAAACTTATAAAACCACTTGCTATTAATTTTATTTCATCAAACTTTTTAATTAATACTCTTAATAAAAATCCCTGTACAATGATCTGACAAAACCCTGCAAGCAACATCACAAAACCCACTTCCTTGGGTCCCCATGTAAATGTTTCTTTTGTCCAAACCGCAATAGTACCTTCCATTCCTGAAAACACGGCATAAATAAAAAAGATTAGTAAAAAATAAGGTAATAACCCAGGGTTTTTTACTGCTTCAATTTGTTTTGATAATTCGTTCTTTTTAATTTGAACTGTTTTTTCTTTTGGCAAAGTTTCTTTAAAAAATGTTACAACAAAAATTAAATTTAGTAAGTTTATCGCTGAGGCTAACCATGCAACCAAAGATAAAGTTTCTTGAGTATAGTTTGAGCCAGCAATTAATCCTCCCGCAAGTGGCCCAAATGTAAATCCTAAACCAAAGGCAACACCAAACATCCCCATGCCTTTGGCTCTATTTTTCTCGTCAGTGATATCGGCAACATAAGCAGTACCAACCGAAATATTTGTTTTAAAAAGACCTGCAATAATTCTTGCTAAAAAAATTATTGGTAGATTAGTTGCGATTGCTAATAGAATATTTGCGATTAATTCAGCAATACAATTTAAAATTAATAAAGGTTTCCTTCCTATCTTGTCAGATAGATTTCCCCAGAAAGGTGAAACAAAAAACTGAAAGAAGGAGAATAATCCAAACGCTACAGTAATTAACAAAACAGAGCCACCGAAATTATTTATTACAAAGGGTAATGTTGCTACTAAAACGCCACTAAAAGCTACTACATCTAAAAAAAGAAATATAATGAATCTAAACATTAGTTTTTAAATAGAATTTTGTGAACTTGATCATGTATTAAGGAATTAGATATGTAAGTTTCATTTTTTTTATCAAAACTTTTTCCAGTGAAGTCTGAAATCGTTCCTCCAGCTTCTAATAAAATAATTTTTCCTGCAGCATAGTCCCAATATTTTAGATGTTCATACCAAGCAAAATCTGCTCTTCCAGAAGCAACATATGCAAAATCTAATGCAGCACTGCCATAATTTCTTAATTTATGTATATCTATTGATGCTCGTTGTATTTGATCAAAGAACTTATTTTCTTTTACCTTAGCCATTGGCGGACAACCATAAAGACCAATAATTTCCTCAAGATTTTTTCTTGAAGAGACTCTTATCCTTCTATTATTGACGTACGATCCTCGACCTTTTTCTGCATAGAAAGTTTCGTTTTTTATTGGATCACAAATTATACCTGAAATAACTTCGCCATTCTTTTCCAAAGCAATTGACACTGCAAAATGTGGAATTCCATGCATAAAATTTGATGTTCCGTCAATTGGATCAATTACCCAATTAAACTCAGACTCATTAATATTTCGTCCTGTCTCTTCAGCAATAAATCCATAATTTGGTCTAGCTTTTTCAAGTTCTTCTATAATAATACTTTCAACTTTCTTATCTGTTTTTGTAACAAAATCACCTGGACCTTTTTTAGAAACTTGAAGTTTTTCAATTTCCCCAAAATCTCTGATTATAATCTTACTCACTTTAGTACAGATTTTTTCTAAAATATTAATTTCTGGAGATAGAAGAGGCATCAGTTAGCCTTTTTGATATATTCTCTAGAGTGGCAATCTATAGAAACAATATCTCCTTGATTAATAAAAGGGGGAACTTGGATTTTTACGTCATTCTGAATTACCGCAGGTTTATAAGAACTAGAGGCTGTTTGCCCTTTCACTACTGCTTCAGTTTCTAAAATTTCATAATCGGCACTTTTAGGAAGTGTAACAATTAAAGGCTTATCTTCATAAAATTCAATTTTTACTTCCATATTTTCTTTTAAAATTTTTTCATCATCACCAATAATTTCTTTTGATACACTTGTTTGCTCAAAATTTTTGCTATCCATAAATACAAGATTTTCATTTTCAGGATAAAGATACCGGTACTCTCTTTCATCAAGTGACGCCTTTTCAATTGTTTCACTTGACCTAAATCTTTCATTTAATTTGGTTCCTTTTGTAATACTTTTGAGTTCAACTTGATTGAAAGCTCCACCTTTACCAGGTTTTACCGTCTGACTTTTTAAACATCTCCAAAGGTCATTTTTATACTCAATTATAGATCCAGGCTTTATTTCGCTTGCAGAAATTTTCATAGGGGTGTTAATACACTTTTTTTTTAAAAATTTAATACTTATTTAAATAGTTTTATTGCTTCTAATGGTGTGAACTCTTTGTTTTTCCAAACAAAACTTGATATAGCAATAAAGTCTGCTCCTAATTTTAGTAGATCCATATAATTCTTGTTAGTAATTCCACCAATAGCTACAATTTTAGTATTTAACTTTTTTGCTTTCTTTAAAATATTTTTATCTGCAATGTATTTCACTTTTTTTGTTTTTGTTGGAAAAAAAGCTCCAAAAGCAACATATGTTGAAGCAAGCAATATTGCTTTTTTTGCTAAACTTAATGAGTTATGGCACGTAATACCAAAAACTATTTTTTTATTAAAACGTAATTTTTTTTTATTTTTTTTCAAATCATTTTGCCCCAGATGGAAACCGACATTTTTAAATTTGTAAGCTAGTTGAATATCATCATTAATGATTAATTTTACTTTATACTTTTTTGTGATTGGTAAGATTTTTTTAATATGCTCTATCATTATTTTTTTTGAATAATATTTGCACCTTAATTGTAAAAATTTTACTTTTTTTGTTGCTAATACTTTTGGAAGAAAACTATAGAAGTTTTTGTTAAGTTTGTTCGGCGAAATTAAGTAGATTTTTTTCAATTTTAAGCTGCATTTTCAAGGTCAGCACTCCACTCACCTTTAGCAGCTAAACTGTTCATTTCAGATCTTTCATCAAAAACTTTTTGTACAGCTTCAATGTTTTTTATGTCTTTAGCCCAAGTTTTTAGAGCGCTTTGTTGTAAAGCTCTGCCAAAAGAATATGTGAAAGCAAATGAAGATTTGTTTTGTCTATTGATTTGATTAAGATTTTCTGTAGCTTCAAATTCAGATTGTCCACCAGAAAGAAATGCAACACCAGGTGTTTCGGTTGGTAAATTATTTTGTATGCATTTCAGCGTAAAATCTGCCACTTCATCTTTATTATTTTTTATACCAGACTCCTTCCCATTTAAAATCATATTTGGTTTTAATACCATTCCTGAGAAATCAATTCCTGCTATCCGTAATTGCTTAACTGTTTCTTCTAAAACTTTTGAGGTTACGTCATAGCATTTCTTAATATTATGTTTACCGTCCATTAAAACTTCTGGTTCAACAATAGGCACCATATTAGTCTCTTGAACTAAAGCTGCATATCTTGCCAACGCATGAGCATTTGCAACTATACAATTTTGACTTGGATATTGAGTATCAATTTTATAAACCCCTCTCCATTTTGCAAATCTTGCACCCAAATTATAATATTCTTTTAACCTCTCTCTTAATCCATCTAAACCTTCTGTAACAGTTTCATCACTGCCAACAAGTTTCTTTGCTCCTTTATCGACTTTTATTCCAGGAAGAATATTTTGATTATTCAATATTTCACTGATAGTTTTCCCATCTTTATTCTGTCTAATTGTTTCATCAAAAAGTATAACGCCACTTATATATTTGCTAATATTTTTGGATGTAAAAATTGTATGTCTAAAAGTTAATCTATTTTTTTCATTTGATTCAACTTTGACACTAGCGAGCCTTTTTGTCATTGTGCCAGTGCTCTCATCGGCTGCAAGTATCCCTTTACCTTTTAACACCATTTGTTTTGCAATTTCATTTATCTTCATTAATTACTCAATAAATATAGTTTATTTATTTTCAAGGACTTTCAGGCCTGGAAGCACTTTTCCTTCAAGCCACTCTAAAAATGCACCACCTGCAGTTGATATATAAGTAAAATGTCTCTGTTGATTTGATTTTTTAATTGCAGCAAATGTGTCTCCACCACCTGCAACAGATATTAATCCTTTTTTTTGTGAGTACCTTGCAATTGATCGAGATATATCATTTGTTCCATTTGCAAAATCATCATATTCAAATAATCCAAAAGGTCCATTCCACAATACCGTCCTAGAGTCTTTAAGTATTTGATCGATTTTTTTGGTACTATCAATCCCAATATCAAGAATTATGTCATCATCATTAACTTCATTTATTTTTTTGTTCACTCCAGGTTGATCAAATTTTTTTGAACATACTACATCTATTGGCAAAATAAGATCACAACTATATTTTTTAGCTTCTTCATAAATTTTACTAATTGTGCCCTCTACGTTTTTCTCAAATAGCGACTTTCCAATTTTATAGCCCTCTCTTTTAAAAAAATTATTTGCCATTGCGCCACCAATTATCATAAAGTCCATTTTTGGCAGTAAGTTTATAATTAGATTGATTTTGGAAGAAATTTTAGAACCTCCTATTAAGCATGCAACAGGCTTTTCAGATTTTGAAAATACTTTTTCCAAGGCATTAACTTCATCAATAATTGTTGAGCCTGCATATGCATCTATAAATTTTGTAATTGAATCAATTGAGGCATGAGAACGATGAGAGCATGAAAAAGCCTCATTGATATATATATCAGCAAATGATGCTAAAAGTTTTGCGTAATCCTGTCCATTAGATTCTTCGTTGGGATCGAATCTTAAATTTTCAAGCATGAATAATTTTTCTTTCCCTTGAACAATTTTTGTTGTTGTTTCATTGTTAATTTCTAAGAACTTAATTTGTTGATTAAATATTTTTTCAGCCATTTGCTTTACTGGCAATAAAGACAGACCTGTTTTACCATTTTTTTGTGGACGCCCTAGGTGTGAAGCTAAAATGATTTTACAGTTATTTTCTAATAAGCGTTTTATATTAGTTTCAAGTTTTTCAATTTTAGTAGCATCAGATACTCTTCCACCAGATATAGGTACATTAAAATCAACTCTTAGAAAAACTTTTTTATCTTTTATATTTTTAAAATTTTCTATTGATCTTAATTGACTCATTATATTTTATTTTTGAGCGCCAAAGACATATCAATCATACGATTTGAAAAACCCCATTCATTATCATACCAAGCAAAAACAGTTGCAAAATTATTACCAATTGTTTTTGTTAAGCCTGTATCTACTATTGAAGATCTTGGATCATGATTAAAATCTGAAGAAACCAATGGTTTTTGTTCTACACCTAAAACATTTTTTAAATATGTTTTGCTTGCTTTTAACAAAGAACTATTAATTTTTTCTTTTGTAAGTTTTTTCTTTGAATTAAAGCTTAATTGAACTAAAGATACGTTTGGGGTTGGGACCCTAATTGAAACTCCATCAATTTTGTTAGCAAGTTCAGGAATAATCATTCTTAAAGATTTTGCCGCACCTGTGCTCGTCGGAACTATTGCATTAGGGGCGCTTCTAGCTCGTCTTAAATCTTTGTGAGAATTATCTAATAACCTTTGATCCGATGTATATGAATGTATTGTTGTCATGTAACCTTTTTCAATTTTAAAATTTTTATGGATAGTAAATACAACCGGCGCTAAACAATTAGTGGTGCACGAAGCTACAGAAATAATATGATCTGTTTTTGATATATTCTTGTGGTTCACACCATAAACGACTGTTTGATCTGCATCTTTACAAGGGGCAGATACAATTACTTTTTTTGCCCCTGCTTCTATGTGTTTGCAAGATTCATCTTTAGAATTAAATTTACCAGTACATTCCAAAACAATATCAACATTTTCATCATCCCACGGACAATTTATAGGATCATTTTCGTGGTAACATTGAATTCTATCTTTGCCTATTATGATTTCATCTTTTGTATATTTAATACTTTGATTAAATTTACCGTGAACCGTATCTCTCTCTAACAAAAAGGCACTTATTTCAGCACTGGCTCTATTATTGATTGCAACTACTTTTAAGCCTTTATAATTATTTTCATAAAGTGCTCGTAGAACCATTCGTCCTATTCTACCAAAACCATTAATTGCAATTCTAAGCATTTATATTTTCTAATCTTAAAGCAGCATTAACTATATCATCGTCTGTCAATTTGAAATGTTTATAGACGTCTTTATAGGGGGCACTTTTTCCAAAATCTTCTATACCTAAAGTAGTGCCATTTTTTCCAACATATTTTTTCCAAGACATTGGTTGTGATGCTTCTATTGAAATTTTTAATTCTGTCTCTCCAAGTATCCTTAATTTATAATCTTCTGGCTGATCATCAAATAATTCCATTGATGGTACTGAAATAACTTTTGAGTAGATTTTTTTCTCTGCCAGTTTTTTTGCCGCTGATACTGCAATATCAACTTCAGATCCACTCGCCATTAATGTCAATTTAATGTTTTCATTGCTTCTAAAAATTTCATATGCACCTAAACTACTCAAATTTTTACTTTCAAAAACTGTTCTAAGTTGGTTTAAATTTTGTCTAGTTAATGAAATAACACTTGGTTTATCTTTGCAGGTTAATGCAAGTTCCCAGCATTCTATTGTTTCTGTTGAGTCACACGGGCGAAAGACATTTAAATTTGGTATAGATCTTAGACTACTCAAATGTTCTATTGGTTGATGTGTTGGACCATCTTCACCTAAACCAATAGAGTCATGAGACATTACATAAATTATTCTCTGTTTCATTAATGCCGAAAGTCTTATTGAAGGTTTACAATAATCACTAAATACTAAAAATGTTCCCCCATAAGGAATAAGATTACTGTGCAAAGCTAAACCATTCATGATTGATGCCATCGCGTGTTCTCGTACACCATAATGAATATAGTTACCTTTAAATTTTCCAGGAGAAATAATTTTTTGGCTTTCGGTTTTTGTATTATTTGATCCAGTAAGATCAGCTGAACCTCCAATTAAATTGGGTAAATTTTTAGTTAACTCTTTTAAAATATTTTCCGATGATTTTCTTGTTGCCAAATTTTTTGCTTCTTTAATCACAGTATTTTTTGCATTTTGAATAATAGAATTAATTTTATTTTCAAAATTTTCTTTTTTATATGAATTTTTTTTCCATTTTCGTTCTTCGTTCAGCCCTTTTTTTCCAATTTCTCTCCATGTATTTAAAATGTTATCTGGTATTACAAATGGATCATGGGACCATTTTAATTTTTTTCTAATAAGTTTTATTTCATCTTCTCCCATCGGACTACCGTGCGCTGATGATTTCCCTGATTTATTGGGAGAACCAAAACCAATTTTTGTTTTGCAGGATATTACAGTTGGTCTATTTGCTTTTTGAACTTTTTTTAAAGCTTTAAAAATTTCCTTTTCCTTATGACCATTAATCTCAATGTAACCCCAATTATAGCTTTCAAATCTTTTTTTATATTTATCAGATACTGTAAGACTCGTTGGGCCATCAATTGAAATAGAATTATTGTCAAAGAGCATAATAAGATTTTTTAATTTTAAATGACCTGCTAGACTTAATGCTTCATGACTTATTCCTTCCATCAAACATCCATCACCTGCAAGAACATAAGTTTTATGATTAAATACTTTTTTTCCATACTTTGCTTTTAAAATTTCCTCAGCAAGCGCAAAACCTACAGCGTTCCCGATCCCTTGACCAAGTGGACCAGTTGTTGTCTCAATGCCTGAACTTGGCTCAAATTCCGGGTGACCAGCACAAATTGAATTTAATTGTCTAAAATTTTTGATATCGTCTAATGAAATACTTTTGTAACCTGAAAGATAGAGTAGTGAATACAATATCATTGATCCGTGTCCTGCTGATAATACAAACCGATCTCTATTTACCCAGTTTGGATTAATTGGATTAAATTTTAAAAAATCTCTAAAGAGTACCGTACACACATCTGCCATTCCCATCGGCATACCTGGATGACCGGAATTCGCTTTTTGAACTGCATCCACGGATAAAAATCGAATGGCATTTGCTAAATCATTATGTGAGCAATTTTTCATTAAATATAGTTAAGACTTAATTCCTCGAAATTATTAATACTTTGTAGTATAATTATAAATAATAATATTCGTTTTCTATGGATAATTTGAAAGAAAAAGAGCAAAAATTGCTAGAGTCTTTGGTGAGATTAGACACTATCACCGATTTAGTTGTTGGTTCAAAGAAAAAGATCGTAGATCTGCAGGAAGTCAAAGCAAAATTAGAAACAGAAAAAAACGATTTGAGTGTAAAGTTATCCACACTAGAAAACGAAAATGATGGTCTAAAAGCAGAGCTGCAAGAGCTTGAAAGTTCCATCAACAGTCCAGATTCTTTAAACGAGAATTTAAAGGAGAAAATATTAAAAATTGAAGAGGAAAATGCTGAATTAAAACAATCAATTTTAAAATTAGAGAAGGATTTAGAGAGCTCACGATACAAGGTAGTACAAGCAGAGAAAAATAAAGATGAGGTTGCAAAAAGGCTTGATGAATTGAACCAAGATGCAAACGACCTTTTAGGATCTGAAGAATGGTAAACGTAAATGTCAATTTTAATGGAAGGGATTATCTTCTTGCCTGCGAGGAAGGTCAGGAGGAAGACCTTCAAAAATTAACTGAAGAATTAAGTAAAAAATTTAATCAATTAAAAAAAGATCTCGGTAATCTTGGTGAAGGCAAATTATTATTAATTACTGCAATTCAAGTTATTGATGAGTTGTATACCTTAAAAACATCATTGCATAAACTTAAAGATCATTCAAAGGACTTAGAGAAAAAATTTAAAGAAATCAAAAAGCTTTCAGTAAGTTATAAGGGTGATAGAGACAAAGAAGTTGAGGAGCTTAAAGCTAGACTTGAAGAGTTAAAAAAAACAGTTGAGGAAAATCAAGCTAACTATTCAGAAATTTTAAATAAAGCAAGCGAGTCTATTAATAGCTTTATCACTAAAGCTGTTTAGTCTTAATGAAGCAAAGTATTAGAGAAAATTATTTAAAAATTAGAAAAAAAAAATATTTTGAACTAAGTCAAAAAAATAAAATATTTATAGCTGAACAAGTAAAAAAACTTTGCAATAAATACAAAATTAAAAAATTAGCGCTTTACTACCCAATAAACTATGAGATGAATATATTATCGGTAATTATAAATTTAAAGATAAAAAAATTACAAACCTGCTTACCTGTTATTGAAAAAAATAAAAATATGAGTTTCAAAGAATGGAAAATTCAAGAGCCTTTTTACGTAAATCGAATTGGAATTCTTGAACCAAATTCTAAAAATAAAAAAATTAACCCACAAATGATTTTAGTTCCATTAGTTGCTTACGATAAATTTAAAAATCGTTTAGGATATGGAAAAGGCTTTTATGATCGTTTTTTAAATAAATTCAGTAAAAAAAAAAATGTTTTGTCTGTTGGTATTGCATTTGCTTTTCAGAAAACAAATATAATACCAGAAGAAAAACATGATAAAAAATTAGATTATATTTTAACAGAAAAAGGATTTGTTGATTAATGAATTTTTTGTTTTTAGGTGATATAGTTGGACGTGCTGGAAGAAACATTGTTATTGAAAAATTAAACGAATTAATTAATCGTCATAAAATTGACTTCGTAATAGCTAATGGAGAAAATTCTGCTGGTGGCTATGGTATTACAGAAGAGATCTGTAACAATTTGTTTGAGTCAGGTGTAGATGTTATTACCTCAGGTAATCATATTTGGGATCAAAAAGAAACCATGAATCATATTATTAAAGAAAAGAGACTATTGAGACCAATGAACTTTGTAGATGGAACACCTGGTAGAGGATTTGAAATTTATAAAAAGAAAGGTTTTAAGATTGGTGTGATTAATTTAATGGGAAATGTTTATATGAAAAAATGCGAAGATGTATTTCCATTTATAGAGGAAAAGATAAAAAAAATTAATTTAAAAAAAGAAGTTGATTTTTTGGCTGTTGATTTTCATGCTGAAATTACAAGTGAAAAACAAGCCATGGGCCATTTTTTAGATGGTAAAGCAACTTTTGTTGTTGGAACACATACTCATACACCAACACTTGATTATCGTATATTAGAAAAAGGTACTGCTTATCAAACAGATGCTGGAATGTGTGGAGACTACAATTCAGTGATTGGAATGAATAAAGAAAATGCGATCTTAAAATTTTTTAAAAAAAAAAGTGATAGACTTGTGCCAGTAATTAAAGATGCAACTATGACTGGTATTAAAATTGTTGCAGACGACAAAACTGGTTTAGCAAAAAACATTGAGCCTATTATGGTAGGTGGTAATTTAAAGTTTAAAACGTATTAATATGGCAGGACATTCTCATTGGGCAGGTATTAAACACAAAAAAGGTAAAGCAGATAAACAAAGGTCTAAACTTTTTTCAAAATTAAGTAGAGAGATAACGGTTGCTGCTAAACTGGGTATGCCTGATATAAATATGAACCCAAGATTAAGATCTGCTGTTCAAGCCGCTAAAGAAGCCAACATGCCAAAAGATAATATAGATCGAGCAATTAAAAAATCACAAGGTGGTGATGATGCAAATTTTGAGCAAGTGGTATACGAGGGTTTTGGTCCGTCTGGTACTGGGATAATTATCGAAGTATTAACTGATAATAAAAATAGAAGCATTTCAAATATAAGATCGATTTTTGAAAAAAATGGATGTTCACTTGGATCCTCAGGATCAGTTTCGCATCAATTTGATATTTGCGGTTTAATAAAAGTTAAAAAACAAAATTGTGAGGAAAATGAAATATTTGAACTATCAACTATAAATGGTGCAAATGACTTTAAAGTTGAGGCAGATTTTTATGAAATCTTTTCTAAAAAAAGCGATCTTCACTCATTACAAATTGAGTTAGAAAAAAAATACGAGTTGAGTTTTAGTGGAATAATTTATAATCCTAAAAATACGATTAAAGTTGACAAGGCAGGATTTGAAAAAATTTTAAATTTCATTGAGACCTTAGAAGATGATGATGATGTTCAGAAAGTTTACTCTAATTTTGAAGTTGATCAAAAAATTTTAGAGGAGTTATCGTCTTGATAGTTTTTGGGATAGACCCTGGTGTAAGTGGTGCGCTCAGTATATATGAATATAAAAAACTCAAAGAGGTTATTGATATGCCAACTATGAGTGAGGGAAAAAAAAATAAAAAACAAATAAATGCAGCTCAGTTAGCTTTAGAGATAAAAAAAAGAGCTGATGGATCTAAGGATGTAGCTGTTGTTATCGAACATGTAAGTGCAATGCCAGGCCAAGGAGTGACAAGTATGTTTAATTTTGGACAATCATTTGGTGTCATTAAAGGAATATGTTCTACGCTCAATTTGCCAATATATTTCATTAGACCAGTGAAATGGAAAAAACATTTTAATCTTATTGGATCTTCAAAAGATGCAAGTCGAACTAAAGCTACAGAACTTTTCCCAAATTTTTCAAATGAAATGGCAAAAAAAAAGGACGCAAATAAAGCAGATGCAATTTTAATTGGTCGTTATTTTTTAGACCATTTTAATAATGAAGGATTTCATGGCTAAGACATTTAGTTATAAAACTAAAATATATTATGAAGATACTGATGCAGGAGGTATTGTATATTACGCGAATTATTTAAAATATTTCGAAAGAGCTCGAACTGAATGGATTTATGCATTAGGTTTTGATCATAATAAATTAGACAAAAGTGATATACTTATTGTAGTGCGATCATGTAACATTGATTACGAAAAATCAGTTAAATTTGAAGAAGAAATTGAAGTAGTGTCAGAACTCTCAAAGATATCGCCCGTGAGAATTAACCTAATTCAATTTGTGCAAGTAAACAAAGAAATACGAGTTAAAGCAAATGTGGAATTGGCAATTGTTGATCGAGCAGGAAAACCCAAAAAGATGCCTGAAGATCTATATAAATCTTTCAAAAGTTGTATTTAATTACAAATATAAATAAATCACTGACACATTAATGCCAATTTTAAAAAATAGGAAGTAGATTATATGGAACCACAGGTAGGAGCCGCAGCATCCGCAATAGCTGTTGCAGATTTTTCATTTTGGACTCTTTTTACTAGAGCAGACTTTATCGTCAAATCTGTAATTATTATATTGATTTTAGCATCAATTTATTCATGGGCACTTATATTTGAAAAATATAAAGTATTTAAAAAAATTTTTAAAAGCACCGAAGAGTTTGAGCAAGATTTTATAAATTCTAAATCTATAAAAACTCTTTATGAAAAAGTAGACCAAGATAGTGAGGATCCAATGTCGATTGTCTTTAGATCTGGTGCAAAGTATCTTACTGAAAACAAAAGTCAGTCGCAAAATATTTTAACTGAAAAAGTTAAGAGTGTTATGGATGTAGCTATTGATAAGGAAGTTGAAAAATACGAAAATAAATTAACTTTTCTTGCTACAGTTGGATCTGTGGCACCGTTTATTGGTTTATTCGGAACAGTATGGGGGATAATGAATTCTTTTCAATCGATTGCTATTTCAAGAAATACAAGTTTGGCAATAGTTGCTCCTGGAATTGCAGAGGCTTTGTTTGCAACTGCTTTAGGTTTATTAGCAGCAATACCAGCAGTTGTTGCTTATAATAAATTTACAAGTAACTCACGCAAATACACTCAAAAGTTAGAAAACTTTACACAAACATTTATTTCAATAATTTAAATGGGTATTAATTTAAACAGAAGTTCATCAAGATCTAACCAACCTATAAGTGAGATAAACGTAACTCCTTTTGTAGATGTAATGTTGGTTCTTTTGATCGTTTTTATGGTTACTGCTCCAATGCTTACTGTTGGGGTTCCTGTAAACTTGCCAGAAACTAATGCAGATTCCTTACCGGATGATAATGAACCTTTGACCGTTTCAATTAATGCTAAAGGAGAGATATTTATTCAAGATACAAGAGTTGGATATTCCGATTTAGTACCAAAACTTTTAGCAGTTTCAAAAAATAGAACAGATACAAGAATATATGTTAGAGGAGATAAGAACTTAAATTACGGACGGGTAATTGAAATTATGGGTAATTTATCTGGTAATGGATTTACGAAAGTTGCATTAATTACAGAAACTAAGCGTTAGTTTATGTTCAGAAGTTTGTCTTTATCAATACTTTTTCACCTTAGTATTTTTGCAATTACTTTTTTCACTTTGCCATTTGTAGTAAAAAAACCCATTGATGTCCCACCCATTATTTCAGTTGATTTGATACAAATATCTGAAAAAACAGCTTTACCTTTCGCTCCAAAAGCAAGAGAAATTATAGAAAAAATTAAAGAAGAAAAGCAAAGAGTTGTAACTAAACAGGCTCCTCCTAAAATTGTAAAAAAAGAAAAACAAGATGCGGTACCTATGCCAGATCAAGTTAAGAAAAAAAAACCTAAAGAAACTGATAAACAAAACCCTGTGGAAGTTAAAGATGAGATAAGACAATCTTCAGAATTTGAAAAAAAAGAGCTTTTTGATCCAAATAAAATCGCTGCTCTTATAGATAAGTCTAAAGAAGAAACCGCAGACATCCAGCAGAAAAAAAGTTTAGAAATTACGCAGGACCAAGACTCCACTGTTAGTTTAGATAAAGGACTTACAATTACACAAGAGGATGCAATTAAAGCCCAGATTTTCAAATGTTGGAATATACCCTTGGGATTACCTTATAATGAGGATTTAACCGTGAGAATAAGATTAAAATTAAATAAAGATGGATCTATACTAAGTTCGGAGATATTAGATCACGTGAGAATGAACAGACCAGGACAAGGTTTTTATAAGGTATTAGCAGAGAGCGCTTTAAGAGCTGTGCGTTTATGCAATCCTTTAAAGATGCCTGCAACAGGACATAGTAAATGGAAAGATTTGCAACTTAATTTTGACGCAAAAGAAATGTTGAAAGGATGATTATGAAGCGAATATTTTTATTTTTATTAATAAATTTTTTTACTACCAATGCCTTTTCATTAGTTAAAATAGATATTACTAGAGGAAATCTTGAACCTCTACCAACTGCTATATCTAATTTTTATATTGATAATCCTGAAAAGTTTACAGAAAAAATTAAAAAATTGAACCTAGATATAAATTTACCGAAAGTAATTAAAGGTAACTTAAATCGTTCAGGCCTTTTTTATGTTCTAGATAACAAATCATACATTCAAAAACCAAAACTTTCACATTTAAAACCAAGATTTGAAGACTGGAAATTAATTAAGGCTCAAATTATGGTTTCCGGCAAATTAAAAATAGACGACAAGGGAAGACTTAGAGTTGAATTTAGATTGTGGGACGTAGTTTCTGGCAAGGAAATAGAAGGATTAGCTTTATTTGCGACACCATCTTCATGGAGAAGAATTGCACATATAATATCAGACAAAATATATCAAAGATTAACAGGTGAAGAAGGATATTTCGATACAAGAATCGTCTATGTTGGAGAAAGCGGTCCCAAAACACAAAGAGTAAAAAAACTAGCCATCATGGATCAAGATGGAGCAAATAATAAATTTTTAACGTTGGGAAATGAACTAGTTTTGACACCAAGATTTAGTCCAAATGGAAGAATGGTAACCTACATGTCATATTTTAAAAATTTGCCTAGAGTTTATTTGTTAAATATTGAGACAGGTATCCAAGAAGTAGTTGGAGACTTTCCTGGGATGACATTTGCTCCAAGGTTTTCACCAGATGGTAAAAAAGTTATTATGAGTTTTGCGCGGGATGGCAATTCGGATATCTATACAATGGATATTAAATCTAGAAGAGTAGAGCAAATTACATCTAATCCAGCAATTGATACTTCTCCATCTTATTCACCTGATGGCAGGTTTATTGTCTTTAATTCTGATAGAAGCGGCGTTCAACAAATTTATGTTATGAGAAGTGATGGACGAAAAGCAAGAAGAATTTCTAGAGGCAAGGGTTTATACGGAACACCAGTTTGGTCACCAAGAGGAGATTTAATTGCATTTACAAAAATTCATAAAGGTAAGTTTTACATTGGTGTAATGAGGACGAATGGTACAGGAGAAAGATTACTTACTCAAAATTTTTATCAAGAAGCACCATCATGGTCTCCAAATGGGAGAGTTTTAATTTTTTATAGAGAAACTGCAGGCGGAAAAAAAGGTCAAGGGGCTAGTGCAAATTTATGGGCAATTGATATTACAGGTTATAACGAAGTTAAAATTAAAACACCCACAGATGCATCTGACCCATCTTGGTCTGGATTACTCTCAAAATAGGCTTAATTGTATAAGAATTTTTTGATTTAAGCTTGAAACTCATGTTCAATTATGTAGAAGTTTAATTATAAAATTTAAATTTTAAGAGGATATATGTCACTAACTAATATTAGAAATTTCGCTATTGTAGCAGTTTTAGGTTTCTTGTTATCTGCCTGTGCAACTGGTGGAAAGAGATCTGCAAACGATTGGTATGAAGGAACAGATACTGTAAAGTTCTTAGCATCTGGTGTTCCTGATAGAATTTTCTTTGCAACAAACAGATCATCATTACATACTGCAGCCAAAAGTACTTTAAATAAGCAAGCCGCTTATATTAAAAAATCAGGCCTTAGTGTTGTTGTTGAAGGTCATGCCGATGAAAGAGGTACTCGTGAGTACAACTTAGCATTAGGTGAAAGAAGAGCGAACGCTGTAAGAGATTATTTAATGTCTCAAGGTGTAAGCGGAAGCAAAGTTACTGTAATCAGTTATGGTAAAGAAAGACCGGTAAATCCTGAGTCATCAAGATTAGCATGGTCCCAAAACAGAAGATCAGTATCAGTAAAAGCAAAGTAATAGTTTAATTGTATTTACAAATTAAAAGACCCTGTCATAAAACAGGGTCTTTTTTTTGCCCTTTTTTTAAGTATTAATAATATATTAAATGAAATTTAAAATTTTATTAATTGTCTTTGCATTGGTATTTACATCAGCTTCAGCGGACGAAAAATTAAACAAGGTTTTGCAAGAGTTACAACAAATTAAGAAAGATTTAAAAACTTTAGAGAAAGCAGTTTATTCACAAAGTTTTAAAGGAAAAAAAAATACACAAGCTTCGGGTTCATTAGAAGGTGCTCTGACTAGGCAACTTGTTAAAATAACGGAGCTTGAAGAGCAAATGCAGAAGTTAACAGCCAGTCATGAGGAAGTCCTATTTTCATTTGAGCAACTTAATGAAAGAATGAACAAAACACAAAAAGATAACGAATTAAGACTTTCTGATTTAGAGTCAGGCGATGTTAAAAAAATTTCAAAAAAAACAAAACCAAAAAAATTTCCTGGCACAGATAAGCCAAAAAATTTGGGAACGATGGTAACAAAAAAAGAAACACAACAACAAACAAGTTCAGTTAATCCAGCTAGTGTAGTTAAAATTGAAGAACCTAAAGCAAAAGAAATTTTACCTAAAAAATCCCCAGAAGAGCAATATAAATTTGCAACGAGTTTGATTAAAGTTGGTGATTATGATCAGGCAGAATTAGCATTAAAAGAATTTGTCAAAAAAAATCCAAAGCATAAGCTTGCAGGAAATGCGCAATATTGGTACGCAGAAACTTTTTACATAAGACAACTTTATCATGATGCAGCAGCTGCTTATTTAGACGGTTATCAAAAATATCCTCAGAGCTCTAAAGGCCCTCAGAACCTTCTTAAGCTTGGAGTTACTTTATCTGAACTTGGTGAAAAAGATCAAGGTTGTCAAATGTTAGATGGAATAAAGAAACAGTATCCTAAAGCGAAACAGTCTGTTATCCAAAAGGCTAAGTATGAAAAGAAAAAATACAAGTGCCCATCTGTTGGATAAATCATCATTAAGTATTTATTTAAATTTAAAAATCTTTTTAGACAAGAACCTAAAATCAAAAAAATTTGTAATAGGTGTATCTGGAGGACCAGATAGTTTGGCTTTGGCTTACCTTTCAAAAATATATTGTGACGAAAAAAAATTAGATTTTACATGTATTATTATTGACCATGGAGCAAGAAAAGGAAGTGGAAAAGAAGCACAAAAAGTAAAACATCTTTTATTAAAAAAAAGAATTAAGTCAGTTATTTTCAAAATTAATATAACTAACCTTAAAAATTTTCACTTAGAAGCAAGACAAAAAAGATATGATAAAATGAGTGAATTTTGTAAAAAAAAAAAGATCAATTATATTTTACTTGGCCATCATCTTGATGACCAAATTGAAAACTTTTATATCAGATTAAGTCGTGGAAGTGGTTTAACTGGATTATCCCCAATTAAAACAATTTCAAAATACAAAAAGTATATTCTTTTAAGGCCTTTTTTAAAATTAAGAAAAAATCAATTAATCAAAATTTCAAAAAAATATTTCAATTTTTATATTAAAGATATCAGCAATTTTAACGATAAATATCTTAGATCTAGGGTTAGAAAATTAAGATCTTTCATGGAAAAAGAAGGTTTTGGAGATTCAAGACTTCTTAAAACGTTAGATAATTTTAATAAGGCAAGTGAGGCTTTGAATTTTTATAGTTTGAGTGCACAAAAAAAATTTTTTAAAAAACAAAAGAATTTGATTTCTATTTCAAAAAAATTATTTACTGAACCTTATGAAATTGTTTTTAGATGTATGTCTACCTTCCTCATTAGAAAAAAGGAATATCCGCCAAGAGCAAAGGGCATCGACCGATTAATTGCAGATTTGTCGCAATCAAATAGAAAAAAGGTAACTTTAGGGGGATATATTTTTGAAAATGGCCTTAATTCAGTCAAAGTAAAAAGAGAAATTAGAAAACGTTGAATTTTCAAGATTTTTTGATCTTGTTTAAATCAAATTAATAATTATTTTAAATAAATATGAATATTAAAAATCTTTTGATGTGGGGAATTATAGCCCTTCTTGTTTTGGGCTTATTTAATTTATTTCAAAACCCAAATACAAATGCGTCTAAAGATCTTCCGTTTTCAACTTTTATCACTGAAGTTGATAAAGGAAATGTTAATGCCGTAGATATAAGAGGCAATGAAGTTTCAGGAACTTTTTCAAATGGAGCAAGATTTAAAACTTACGCACCAAATTATCCTGAGCTTGTCCAAAAGTTAACTGATAAAGGGGTTGCAATTACAGCAGGACCATCAGAGGATGGAATGCCATCTTTCTTTGGTGTTCTTTTATCATGGTTCCCAATGTTGTTATTAATCGGTGTATGGATATTCTTTATGAGACAAATGCAAGGCGGAAAAGGTGGAGCGATGGGTTTTGGAAAATCTAAAGCAAAACTTATGAATGAAATTAAAGGTAGAGTAACATTCAAAGATGTCGCCGGAGTTGAAGAGGCTAAAGAAGAATTAGAAGAAGTCGTAGAATTTTTAAAAGACCCTAGAAAATATCAAAGATTAGGAGGAAAAATTCCAAAAGGAGCATTATTGGTTGGACCTCCTGGTACTGGAAAAACTTTGATTGCTAGAGCTGTAGCTGGTGAAGCAAACGTTCCTTTTTTTACAATCTCAGGATCCGACTTTGTCGAAATGTTTGTTGGTGTTGGTGCATCTCGTGTCAGAGATATGTTTGAACAAGGTAAAAAAAATGCACCGTGTATAATTTTTATTGATGAAATAGATGCCGTAGGAAGAAGTAGAGGTGCAGGACTTGGCGGTGGAAATGATGAGAGAGAACAAACTTTAAATCAGTTACTTGTTGAAATGGATGGTTTTGAGACAAATGACGGAGTTATTTTAATTGCAGCAACTAATAGACCAGACGTATTGGATCCTGCATTATTAAGACCTGGAAGATTTGATAGACAGGTAGTCGTTCCTAGACCAGACATAATTGGCAGAGAAGCGATTTTAAAAGTCCATGCAAAAAAAATTCAGAAAGGGCCAGATGTTGATCTAAGAACAATTGCCAGAGGTACACCAGGGTTTTCAGGAGCTGATTTAGCAAATATAATTAATGAAGCTGCTTTATTAGCAGCCAGAAAAAATAAAAGAATTGTAACAATGATCGATGTAGAGGAAGCTAAAGAAAAAATAATGATGGGAGCTGAAAGAAGATCGAAAGTTATTACTGAAGATGACAAACGTTTAACTGCTTACCATGAAGCCGGGCACGCAATAGTTGGTTTAAATGTAAAAATTAAAAATTTAAAAATGCATAAAGCTACAATCATTCCAAGAGGGATGGCAGGAGGAATGGTCATGTGGCTACCCGAAAAAGATGAAGATTATCAATCGAAGGATCAATTTGAGGGTATGATCGCGATGGCAATGGGAGGAAGAGTTGCTGAGGAAAAAATATTTGGAAAAGATAAAGTTACAACAGGTGCAGGTGGGGGCGGAAGCTCTGATATTGGTAAAGTAACTCAAATTGCAAAAGATATGGTTACCAAGTATGGAATGTCAGAAGAGCTTGGTCCTATTGCTTATGGAGATAATGAGGAAGAAGTTTTCTTAGGTAGATCAATTACTAAAAACCAAAGTATGTCTGAAGAGACAGTTCAAAAAATTGATAAAGAAGTCAAAAGAATAATTTTTGAAGGTTATAAAAAAGCACAAACCATTATGTCAGATAAAATGGATGATCTACACAAGTTAGCAAAAGCATTGATGGATTACGAGACGCTCACATTCGATGAAATTTCAAATATATTATACAATAATACTTATCCTACTAGACATTCAGATAAGCCCGATCAAAGTGAAGATAAAGGAAAAAAAGAGTCTGCACTTGGATCTATTGGTTTAAAACCAAAGTTGACTTAAACACCATCTAGATGCAAAAAATCTACGTAAGGCCCATGAGTTTATCTTATGGTTCAAACGCCACAAGTCTTATTAAACTAAAAAAAGCATTACCAATATGTGGAAATAAAAAATTAGCATTTAGTAATGTTGAAATAATTATTAGAGCCAAAAAGTATAAGTTTAAAAAAATTGATATTAACCAAATTAAATATCTACCAACTAAAATAAAAAAAAACGTCTTAAAAAATATGAGAAATATAACAAAAAAAAGAAAAAAAATTTCAGGAATAAATTTGAATAAATTTGTAATTTTTGGCGTGTTAAATGTAACTCCTGACAGTTTTTCAGATGGTGGAAAATTTAATAAACTAAAATTAGCGATCAAACGTAGTCGTCAAATGAGTAATGACGGTGCAAATGTTATTGATGTAGGAGGAGAATCCACGCGGCCTGGTGCTAAATTAATTACAATTGCTCAAGAGAAGAAAAGGGTTTTGCAAGTTATCTCTAAAATTAAAAAATTTAATGTTTCAATTGATACCAGAAAATCTGACGTTATGATTGCAGCAGTAAAAAATGGCGCAAAAATTATTAATGATGTATCTGCGCTCGACTTTGATCAAAAGGCTTTAGAAGTTGTCGCTAATTTAAAAAAACCTGTCATTCTTAATCATTCTCAAGGCACCCCTGATATTATGCAAAATAACCCAAAATACCGAAATGTCCTCCTTGATATCTATGATTATTTTGAAAATAAAATTCAACAATTAAAAAATAAAAACTATTTAATTCGAAATATTATAATAGATCCAGGTATTGGATTTGGAAAAAATTTAGATCACAATTTAAATCTAATTTCTAATATTGGGCTGTTTCATGGTTTAGGTTGCCCAATTATGCTCGGACCATCAAGAAAGAGTTTTATCGGTAAAGTAATGAAAAACAAAGATAGCAAAAATCGTTTAGGAGGCACCTTATCAGCCATAATTACAGGGTATAATCAAGGTGTTCAGTGTTTTAGAGTTCATGATATAAAAGAAGTTCACGAAGCATTAAAAGTTCAGGAGGCTTTAAATTCTATTTAATGAAGAAATATTTCGGTACTGATGGGATTAGAGGAAAAGTTAATCAAGGTGTCATCAATGGTGAAAAGTTTTTCAAATTTGGTCTTGCTGCAGGTACATATTTTACTAATCCAAAGAAAATTAAACCTATTGCAGTGATTGCAAAAGACACTCGTTTATCAGGTTATACACTTGAACCAGCTTTAGTTTCTGGATTAGCTTCTGCTGGCATGCATGTTTATACTTTTGGCCCAATGCCAACCAATGGATTAGCGATGATTACAAAATTAATGAAAGCTAATATGGGGATAATGATCACAGCTTCTCATAATCCATATGATGACAATGGAATGAAGTTATTTGGTCCAGATGGAATGAAATTGTCTGATAATATTGAAAAAAAAATTGAAAAAATTATCGATACCAAAACAGAAAAACATCTTATTCATCCTGAAAAGTTAGGTCGTGTCAAAAGGTTAGAGACAGGAACAGATTTATATATCGATATTTTAAAGAAAAATTTTCCAAAAAATTTTAATCTAAAAAATATTAAAATTGTTTTAGATTGCGCTAACGGGGCAGGATACAAAGCTGGACCTAAATTATTAAAATCACTTGGCGCAAAGGTTATCTGTCTAGGAACTTCACCAAACGGACTAAATATCAATAAAAACTGCGGCTCGACTTTTCCAAAAAAAATTCAATCAGCAGTAAAAAAATATAAAGCGCATATTGGTATTGCTCTTGACGGAGATGCAGATCGAGTAATTCTCTGTGATGAAAAAGGAAATATTATTGATGGAGATCAAATCATTGCAAGACTGGCTATTAGATGGAGGCAGAAAAAATTGCTTAGAGGAGGTGTAGTTGGAACCTTAATGTCTAACTATGGATTAGAAAAATTTTTTAAAAAGAAAAAAATCAAATTCAAAAGGGCAGATGTTGGCGATCGTTATGTCAAAGAACTTATGAAAAAAAATAAATTTAACCTGGGTGGCGAACAATCTGGACATATCATACTCGGAAAATTTGCGACTACAGGAGACGGTTTATTAGTTGCTTTAGAGATTTTATTTAGTTTGAGAAAAAAGAAAAAGACGAGTAACTTATTTAGTTTGTTTGAACTGACTCCACAAATTTTAGAAAATATCACAGTCAAAGATAAAAATATAATTAATTCATTAAAATGTAAAAAAGCAATCAGACAAGTAAATCAACTCATAAAAAATCAAGGCAGAATGCTTGTGAGAAAATCAGGAACAGAACCTAAAATAAGGATTATGGGCGAGTCTGATAATAAGAAGTTATTACAAAAATGCATTTCAATTATTAAGAAAACAATTCGTTAATGAAACCAAAGGCAAAGATTTTAATTATTGCTGGTTCAGACTCGTCTGGTGGAGCTGGTATACAAGCTGACATAAAAACTGTAACAGCCCTTGGTTGTTATGCCATGACTGCTGTAACTGCAATAACAGCCCAAAATACTACTGGTGTTAAGTCAATTGTAGGAATTCCACCAAAAGAAATATTTAATCAAATCTTTTTTACTGTTCGTGATATCAAACCAGACGCTATTAAAATTGGCATGCTGCATTCAGAAGAGGTGATTAAAAATATCATAAAATCTCTTAAGAAAATAAAAACAAATAAAGTGGTTTTGGATCCAGTGATGGTTGCAAAAGGGGGTTTCAAATTAATAAACAATAGAGCAATCATAGCCTTGGAAAAACAGCTGATCAAAAAATCTTATTTGTTAACTCCTAATATTCCAGAAGCGGAAATCTTGACTAAGACCAAAATAAATACTCCTGAGGATATGATACTTGCAGGTTCAATTCTGATTAACAAAGGAGCTAGCAATGTTTTAATTAAAGGTGGCCACTTAAAAAGTAAATTTGTTAGAGATGTTTTGATAAATAAAAAGGAAATTAAAGTTTTTAAAAATAAAAGAATTAATACAAAAAATACTCATGGTACTGGGTGCACGTTATCGAGTGCTATTACAGCTTATTTGGCATGTGGAAAAAAGATAAACAAAGCCTGCGAATTAGCTATTAAATATGTTAATCAGGCAATTGGATCAAAGATCAATTATGGAAAGGGTCATGGTCCAATTAATCATCTAACGTCAGTTAGTTTGAACAAAGAGTTTAAATAAATGGCAAATGTTGCAGTTGTAGGGTCGCAGTGGGGAGATGAAGGAAAAGGTAAAATTGTAGATTGGCTATCTGATCAGGCCGACATAGTTGTACGTTTTCAAGGTGGTCACAACGCAGGCCATACACTCGTAATTAAGGGTATTACATATAAATTAAAACTTCTTCCATCTGGTATAGTAAGACCTGGTAAAGTTTCTGTTATTGGAAATGGTGTTGTGGTTGATCCGTGGGCACTATTAGATGAAATAAAATCAATTGAAAAACAAGGAGTAAAAGTTTCAGAAGAAAATTTAATCATTGCTGAAACAGCAAATTTAATTTTGCCTTATCATAAAGAGATGGATGAAATTAGAGAAGATTCAGCTGGGAAAGGAAAAATAGGAACAACAAGAAGAGGAATTGGACCAGCTTATGAGGATAAAGTTGGAAGACGTGCAATACGTGTAATGGATTTAAGATCAGAAACAAATTTAGATCAGAGACTAGATATAGTTCTCCAACATCATAATGCTATAAGAAAAGGCTTGAATAAAAAGGTTTATGAAAAAGATGAATTAAAAAAAGAATTAATGAAAATTGCTCCTCAAATATTAAAATTTTCACAACCAGTTTGGAAAAAAATAAATGAATTTAAAGAGCAAAGTAAAAAAATATTGTTCGAAGGAGCCCAGGGTATTTTGCTTGATGTAGATCATGGAACTTATCCGTTCGTGACTTCCTCAAATACTGTAGCTGCAAATGCTGCAACAGGCTCAGGTTGTGGTCCTGATACAATTAATAATGTTTTGGGAATAACGAAAGCTTATACAACAAGAGTCGGCGAAGGTCCTTTTCCAACTGAACTGACTGATATTAATGGAGAAAAATTAGGAAAACGTGGACACGAATTTGGAACAGTGACAAATAGAAAAAGAAGATGTGGATGGTTTGATGCTGTTCTTGTAAAGCAAACTATAAAAGTTGCAGGCATCAAAGGTATTGTTTTAACAAAGCTAGATGTGCTTGATGATTTTGATGAAATTAAAGTATGTATTAAATATGAATTAGATGGACAAGAAATTGATTATTTTCCTGCAGCTGTTGAAGATCAAAAAAAAGTTAAACCTATTTATAAAACATTTCAAGGTTGGAAATCAGAAACAAAAGGTTCAAGAACTATTGAGGATTTGCCAGATAAAGCAAAAGAATATATTCATGGTATTGAAGATCTAGTTGAGGCAAAGCTATCATGTATATCTACAAGTCCTGAGAGAGAAGATACGATTCTTTTAGAAGATCCTTTTAATAATTAAATTTTCAACTTTGAATAGTTATGCATTTTTCGCATTGAGAAAAATCTAGATATTAGAAAAATAAAATTAAAAAAATTTTATTATTAAGGTTACCAATATCCCCACCATGGGGTACAATTTCGTTGTGGTTGCAGTAAATTTTAAGAGCAAAACTCTTTAAATCTGAAAATTGTTTTTTGCGATCCAGAAAAGGGAGATATGAAAAAAATTATAAACTGGATTTGTATATTTATTATATATTTTTTTAGTTCTCCCATAGTTGCATATTCCGAAATTGACAGGTTAGCTTTGCCGCAAGGTGGGAATGTGGTTTCAGGTAATGTTAATATTAATTATGCCGCTTTAGATAGATTAAACGTTAATCAAACATCAAATCAAGCTATTGTAAATTGGCAAAGTTTTAACGTAGGAAGAGATGCTTCAGTTCATTTTAATCAACCAGGTTCAAAAGCAAGTATTTTAAATAATGTTTTAAGTGGTCGATCTATAATTAATGGATCTATATATTCAAATGGAAGATTATTATTAGTCAATCCTACAGGAATTTTAACTGGACCTCACTCAGCAATAAAAGCTGAAGGAGCTGTTTTATCAACACTCAATTTATCTAAACAAAATTATTTAAATAATAACTATCAATTTAATACAAATTCTAATTCTTCATTAGTTAATCAAGGTTTGATCGAGGGTCAATACGTTGCTTTAATTGCACCTCAAGTCAATAACAAAGGTACTATCATTACCAGCGCTGCAACCACAATTGCTGCTGGTGATGATGTGCTTTTGGGTATCAGTGACAGTAACAACTTAACTGTCAAGGTAAGTCCTTCCAAACTTCAAGCTATGGCAAAAAATGAGGGAACGATTAAAACACAAAATGGAATTGTCACAATTAAAACAGATGCCGCTCAAAGTCTAGTTGATGAAGTAGTAAAACTTCCAAATGCTAAGGCCGATGGTTTAGTTTCAGAAAATGGTGTGATCAAATTAGTTTCTAATTCTGGATCTATTAAAGCTAAAAAAATTAAAATTGATGCAGGATCTAAAGGAGCAGCTGAAATTTCTGGTAATTTAAATTCCAACAATGAAAACGGAAAAGGTGGTACGATAGAAATTACTGCAAAAGATATAGATGTAAACGCTGCAAAGATTTCAGCAGATGGAAAAACAGGCGGAGGAAAAGTTTTAATTGGAGGTGATTGGCAAGGATCAGGTGAATTGCTCCAAGCTACTTATGTCAATGTAGATGATGCTACAATTATTTCAGCTAATGCTACTGCAAGTGGAGGTGGTGGAAAAATTGTATTATGGTCTGATATAAAAAATATAAACTCAATTACTACAGTTAACGGATCATTATTTGCTAAAGGTATTGATGGTGAAGGGGGAAAAATCGAGACCTCAGGTTCAGTCATTAATACTGATAGAATTATAGTTAATGCGAGTTCAAAGCTTTCTAGGGGTGGTTTATGGTTAATCGACCCTTATGATTATACAATCGACTCAACTGCAGTTTCAAATATTACTAGCGCTTTAAATTCAGGCACAAGTGTTACAGTAGCAACATCGGCTGATAATTCGAGTTATGGATCAGGTGGATCGAGCTCTGGAAATGGTGATATTACAATTACTTCTAATTTACAAACTACTGCAGGTAGTTCTACTTCAGCAACACTTACTTTAACAGCTGCAAGACACATTACTCTAAATAGTGGGGTATCTATTACAGATATTAATTCTCATTCTTTAAGTGTTGCTATGAATGCAGGTGGAGACATTACATTACAAGGTGATATTGATGTTGCTGGCACTGTTGCTTTAACTACTACTTCATATTCTGGTGGAAGCGGAGGAAGCCCAACTACAGTGAATTTTAGCTACACGGGAGCTGCAGTTTCTTGGACTGTACCATCTGGTGTTTCGTCGTTAACAATTGATGCAAAAGGTGCTGGCGGTGGTTACGGTTATAGTGATCCAACTTATCCTGGTAAAGGGGGAAGATTACAAGCTACGTTTTCAGCAACAGCAGGTGAGTCTTTAAGAATAAGAGTTGGTGGAAGAGGTGAAAATTCCACACAAAATCCAGGTGGTGGAGCAGCAGGCAAATATGTTAAAGGCTCCGCTCAAGGTGGATTTAATGGTGGTGGAAATGCATCAGGAACTCATTATTCAGCCGGTGGCGGTGGAGGTGCAACTGATATTAGACGAGGTGGAGATAATCTATCGAATAGAATTGCAGTAGCTGGCGGTGGAGGTGGTCAAGGTGCACAAAGACGTGGCTCTGCCGGTGGCGGTGGAAATGGTCACGGTGGTGGAACTACAGGAGCGAGTGGATCAAATGGTGGCTACAATCATGCGACCGGTGGAGGAGGAGGAACACAATCTGCTGGTGGTGCAAGAGGTACAGGAAATCAAAATCATGGAACTGCTGGTTCTTTAGGTCAAGGTGGAGCTGGTGGTGGAAGCGGTCGTGAAGGCGGCGGCGGAGGTGGAGGTTACTACGGCGGTGGTGGTGGTGGATCAAGTCCTTCCGGCGGCGGAGGCGGCGGAGGTGGAGGATCTAACTATATCCTCAGTGGTGCTACAAGTGTAACACATACCAGAGGTGGAGGAGCTACTTATAACGCACACGGTTCACTTTCAATTACATACACAGCATCATCTACCGAGTATGGAGATATTGTAATTAACGGGGACTTAAAAGCTGGAGCTGGTATTGCTAGTAATTCTAATCGAGGATCAACTGTAAGCACTGAAGGTGATTTAACCATTGCTGGAGATGCTTCAATCAAAGATGGTATTACCGCAGACTCGATTACAAACAATGGAATTATGCGTTGGACTGTTAACGCTGGTAATCTTACAACATCTCATCAAATTTCAGGTACAGGAAAATTGTTTAAATATGGTTCATCAAATTTAACATTTAGTAACTCTCAAAGTTACACGGGTGATACAGAAGTTTATTCTGGTACTTTAATCAACAATAGTACTTTATCTGACTCAACTGATCTTATTTTAACCGAGGGTAATTATACTGCTAACGCTACTGACACCGTTGCTTCAATAAGTTCAAGTAATAGTAGTAGCACGTTATCTATCGCATCTGGTCAAACTTTTACGACAAGTACTTCATCTAATACTACATTCGCTGGTGTCATTGCAGGTTCAGGAGGTTTTAAAAAAGCAGGCTCAGGTACTTTAACTTTATCAGGTACCAATACTTATACCGGTGGAACAGATATTACTGCTGGTGGTATCTTGATTACTAATGACAGAAATTTAGGAGCAGTTCCAGGTAGCGCTGATGCAGATAATGTCATTATTAGGAATGGTGCAACACTTGCTACAGGTAATGCAAATGTCTCCATGGCAGCTAATAGAGGTTTTAATGTACCGTCTGGAACCGCAAAATTATTAAAATATACTAGAAAAAGCTGGACACTAAACAACCCAATTAGTGGAAGTGGAGGTGTAAATTTTGATGATAGCACTGCTAGTGGAGGAAATGGTGGTGGCGGAGGAAGATATTACCTAAAAGTTGCCAATACTTATACAGGAGATACTTTAATATCATTTAGAGGAACAAGAGACCCCGGTGTAGTTGTCGATCATAATGATGCATTCCAGAACACCACAGTAGATTATAATAATACCAACATACCAAATGCAAATGAAACGTCCGAGCCACTTTTATGGTTTAGAACGACTGCCCCTGTTCTTGGTGGACTAAAAGGAGATAGAGATCTAATTAATGAACAAAGCTTTACAGCGAATGCTGTTTTAAATATTGGTAATAATAATGAAGATACAACATTTAGTGGAAGAATAAGAGATGGTCAGAGAACGTATGGAATTAAAAAAATTGGTACTGGTAGTTTAACATTAACTGGTTCAAACTCTTATTCAGGAGGAACTACTTTAGCAGGCGGATCAATCTCTGGTTATTCCGGAGCTCTAACACTTGCTCCAACTAGCGCTATTACTTTAACGTCAAATTTATCTTCACCAAGTTTATCTGGTTCAGCAAATATAAATCTATCCTCATATACATTAACCGTTGGATCAGATGACTCTTCAACTTCTTACACGGGTGTTATTTCTGGTACAGGAGGATTAATCAAACAAGGATCGGGAACTTTAACTTTAACAGGTACACAAACTTATACAGGTAGCACGACAATTTCTGCAGGAACGTTAACTGTATCTGGTTCTGGTTCATTAAATAGTGGTAATTATGCAGGAGCTATTGCTAACAGTGGAACTTTAAATTACGCATCATCAACGAGCCAAACTCTATCAGGAGTGATTTCTGGAACAGGATCAGTAACTAAATCTGGAAGTTCAACTTTAACATTATCTGGTAACAATACTTATTCTGGTGATACGACAATTTCAGCTGGGACTATAAATGTTTCAGGTAAAATTGGTGATGGATCTTATAGCGGTGCAATAGCAAATAGCGGAACATTTATTATGAGTTCGAGCACCGCTCATACTTTATCAGGTGCTATTTCTGGCAGCGGTGGCATAACTAAATCGGGAAGTGGTAATTTAACACTTTCAGGAAGTAATAATTTTACTGGAACGATCACTTTATCAAATGGAACACTAATTGGCGCCTCTGATAATGCGTTAGGATCTGCACCAACAATTGCAGCAAGCAATTCACCAACATTTCAAACTTCAAGCAGTAGTATCACGCTGCCATCCCTTACAGTTACAGGGGAAATTAATTTAACGTCAGACATTATTACAACCGGAGCTCAATCATACTCAGCTGCCACAACAATCGGAGCGAGTTCTGGTTCAGCAATTACTGTTCGAACTACAAATTCAAATATTACATTTAGTGATGATGTAAAACTTTACCAAAATACCACAATTAACAGTGGATCAGGCGGGGGTTCAATTAGCTTTGGAGGTGATCTGTATACCCATAATTCAGCATCGGCTGAAAGAAACTTAATTGTAAATGCAGGTACGGGTGATGTAACATTCTCAGGCTCTATTACAGGCGGAGGAGATTACTCTGCAGGATTTACACAAGGTAGTTTTACCAATGAGAGCGATTTAGACTTTAGTGGAACTTTCTTAAATGCAATAAATATTGCTGGAAATGCAGTTACTGTTGGAGATGCAACATTCCAAAGAGGACATGCGGGTTATAATACTTCAAATTCTAATGAGAGTTTTCAAAATCAAATTACTAGTTGGAATGCAACCACATGGAGTAGCAGTGGTTTAACTGAACTAATGAGAGGTATTAGGTGGTCTGGGGGAACTAGTCACTCACCATATGTACAGTTTACAAATGCTACAGCAGGAAAAAAATATAAAATCCAAGCATTATTCAAAGAAAGATGCTGCAACAGATATTTTGATGTTTATGTAGATGGAACAAAAATTGTAGATGATTTCAAGCCTCAGCTATCTGGAGGAAATAGTGGAAGCACGGGAAGATATCTAACTTATCAATTTGAAGCTTCATCTTCAAATGTGATGTTCAGAATGTCTGGTAGAACTTCTGAAAATAGTGGATCAAGATTACATAGCAGAGATGTTAACCCAATTTTAAATGCAATATCTATTGAAGAAGTAAACGCTGGTAAAAAAATTAATAATTTAACAGTTAGCGGTGCTGCTGTAAGCGCAGCGGGAATTGAAGTTACAGGAGATATGTCCATTACTAATAGTGGAACGTCTTCTGTTACAGGCGTAGTAGCAGGATCTGGTGATTTTACAAAAGCTGGTTCTGGAATGTTAAGCTTAACAGGTACCAATACATATAGCGGGGATACAACTGTTAGTGCAGGAACATTAAGACTATCAGGGTCTGGTACATTGGGTAGCGGAAGTTACTCAGGTGCTATTACTAACAACGCAATATTTAGATATTCTTCAAGTTCAGCACAAACTTTATCTGGAGTAATATCTGGCACAGGAAGAGTTGATGCAAATAGTTCAAGTACTGCATTAACTTTAACAGGTACAAATACTTATACTGGTGGAACAAGAATTGCCGGAGGATCAATAGTTGCAGGCTCGGCTAGAGCTTTAGGAGCAACACCAACAATTAATGCTACTTCAACATCATCTCAACTAACAGTTTCAAGCGGTTTAACATTACCATCTTTAACTGTAACAGGATCTGCAATAAGACTGAATTCAGCAATTAAAACAACAGGAGCTCAATCATACGGCGGTGATGTTTTAGTTGCCACTGGTACAAGAGCATCACCTGTTACTTTTACTACAACTAATAGTGACATAAGTTTCACCAAAACCTTAAAAGGTCAAGGTAATGCGAAAGCAAGATCTCTTACAATTAATGCTGGAACTGGAAATGTTTTATTTGGTGACCGAGTTGGCTATGCCTTTAACAACGAGACATTCGATGCAAATAATACTGCAGACAGTTTCTACAAGATGACTGTAACTGCGGGTACCACAACAATCAAAGGCGATATTATGACTTATGAAGAGCAGACATATAATTCTAACATAAATATTGGAAGCACAGGATCCAATGGTCTAACCAGAACATTATTATCAATGGATCCAAAAGTGATTATTAATGGAAATGTAAACGATACTGTTGCTAATCGTCATACCTTAGTCGCCAAAGCAATTGCAGTAAGAAGAGACGGTCAGACGCCAGGGACTCCTGACGTAACGTACAATGGAACTATTGGACAGACAAAAAAGTTGGCAGGATATTCTGGAGCCACAGGTTATCAAGTTGTATCAACAAATTACGGTACCATAGATACTGGTGAAAGTTTTGGTTCAGTTACTGGAGGAACACAAAGAAATGGAAAAATTGGAGGAAGTGGAAATGGTAACGGTTCTCAAAGTAATAAAAGAAGAGCCCAGAAATCAGCAAATGCAGTGGTTAAAAATGCAAAAACAACAATTACAGACGCTGGTAAAAACTTAATAGCAACTCTTTTTGGTGGTGGTCCAAGCGGTGGTGGCAGAACATTCTCTAAATCAATTGAAGTTGTGATGCCTGGTGACGCTGGATTTAATAAACCGGGGCCTCAATCAGGATCAGGTGCAAATATTGATGCTGATTTTAGTTCTCCTGGAAACAATCAATCTTCTCCAAGTTTTGAACCACGTGGGAACAATTCAATTAGTGGAGCTCCAAAAACAAATACACAAGGTGATAATTTTAGCTCGATTAATCAAGGATCAGGCTCATCTAAACCTAGAAGCATAAAAGAATTATTTAGTAGTAGAGATTTTAAAAACCAATTTGGATCTAGAAAAGAAATGAGACAATTTAAAAGAGAGTTTAGACAACAACTAAGACAAAATCCTGGAAGTAGAAAATCATTTAATAAAGCTTTAAGACAAGGAATGGATCCAATGGACCCTAAAACATTTGAAAACGCTACACCAGAACAAAGAAAAACTTTTGATGAATTTAGAAAAAGAGCAACCCCAGAAGAACAGAAAGCTTTTAGAAAATTTAAAGATGGTGAAGAAGATCCAAGAAAATCTCTCGATAAATCTAATAAGAAAATGGATAGAAAAGGAAAAGATAATAAAAAATTGGAAGACGACGATGATAAGAAGAAAAAGGATGGAAATGCAAAAGCTAATTAATATATTTATATTTTATTTTATTATTTGCTCATTAAGTTTAGCTTATGCTAATGATCCAGTAATTCCAAAAGTAGATGACATGAATAAACAAGTTCCTAAAGTAAATAAAAATTTACAAAAAAAAGAAATGCCATCTGACAAACTATATGAAAAAAAAACTGATCAGTCATCAGATAAAGAAAATGATTTAGTAAAAGTATTCGTTGAGGAATTTACATTTGAGGGAAATAAAAAATATCCAACTTCTGAATTTTTGAAGCTGGTAGAAAATAAGATTAATAAAGAATTGAATTATGCGGATTTAAGAAATGTTCTTCAAGATGTATCTTTCTACTATCGATCGAAAGGCTATTTAGCAACTGCATTTTTACCCGAGCAAGATATAACTGACGGTAAGGTGCAAATTTTTATTGTTGAAGGAAGACTAGGTAAAGTTGAAATTAGATCTAACGCAAAAAATCAACTAAATATTTCTAGAGAAAGAATTTCAAAATTTATTTTTAATAAAATTAAAGCAAATGAAATTCTAAATATTGTGCAATTAGACAGAAATATTCGTAATTTAAATAATGCTCCTGGGATTAATGCGATTGCTCAATTGGTAGAAGGTGATCAATTGGGTGAAACTGATGTAATAATATCAGCATCAAATACTAAAACTTTAAGCACAACTAGTTTACTAGATAATAATGGATCAAGATCATCTGGTTATGAAAGAGTTACAAATATTTTAAACTTTGACAGTGTATTAAATAAAGGAGAGAGATTCAGTATTACAGATGTAATTACTGAGGGCTCACATTACTATGCTGGATCCTTAACTATACCAGCTGGTTACGATGGTCTAACCACGACCTTTAGAATATCGAAAATGGAGTACCATTTAGGAGCACCATTTGCATCAACTGATCCAACTGGATACTCTACTGAATTCTTTTTAGGGTTTAATAAAGAGTTAATGGTAAAACCTGACAAAGGTTTGACATCTTCATTTTCCTTTTCAAGGAATGATTATGTAAATGACTTAAATACAGGCTCGAATAGTAATAAGGATATTATTAAAACTTCATCAAATTTAACTTTTAATAACCAGGACAAATTTTTCTCAGGTGGTGCAAACACTGTATCTCTTACTGGTATTTACGGTGCTTTAGATCTAACAGATAATTCTACAAATTATGACAATGATCAACTGACAGCAAAATCAGATGGTGAGTACTGGAAACTGTCACTTAATGCTAACCGATTTCAAAGAATAACAGATTCTGTATCTGCAGTCTTAAAATTTAATGGTCAATATACTGATAAAAACCTAGATGGAGCTGAACAAATAAGTCTTGGAGGGCCGAATGCTGTTAGAGCATATCCAGCAAATGAAGCAGCTGGCGATCAAGGTTTTGTTACAAGTTTAGAATTTAATAAAACATTTACAAAAAATAAAAAATTTACTTTTTTCTATGATTATGGAAAAATTCAATTGCATAAACAAACTTGGTCAAATTGGAATTCTACTAATACAGCTTTAAAAAATAACTATGATTTACATGGTTTAGGTTTTTCATTTTCGATACCAATATATGAAAATTTTGCATTAACAGCTACATATGCGGAAAAACTAGGAAACAATCCGGGAAAAGATTCAAGTGGAAATGACGTAGATGGCTTGACCTGGGATAATAGAAGTTTAATAAGTCTTGTGGGACAATTCTAATGTTTAGAGTTTTTTTTATTATATATTTTTTTTTACTAACTCCAGTATTTAGCGGACATAAAAAGGGCGATCCTCCTCCAAAAGTTACAACCCAACAATTTAGTAATTGGACTTACCAATGTGTTGAAGATCATGGAAAAAAAAATTGTGAGGTATCGCAGTCATTGCAAATACAAAATTCAAATATCCGTTTTTCAATAAATTATGTAAGATTTAAAAATCAAGATAAAGAAATAAAAGAAATAATAAGTATAGTTGGTCCATTAGGTGTAAATTTAAACCGAAAGCTCGCAATTAAATTTGACGAGCAAAAACAACTTAACTTAGCTTGGACCAAGTGCGAAGTTGTTGGTTGCATGGTTATATTATCGAACAATACAAAAGACAAAACTTCTCTAGAAAATTACAATATTATCAAAAAAAATTTTTCTTCAAGAAAAAAAGCTGCAATAGGCGTTGCCGGTTTTAGTTCTCAACCATTGGCAATCGAAATAAGTTTGAATGGCTTTTTAAAAGCTTCGAAAAAACTTGATAAAGATAAGTTATAATTTAATTTACAGAAATTAACTTTTGCTCTTTTGCTTGTTCAAGCATTTCTTTTTGAAGTTTTTCAAATGCCTTATTTTCAATTTGTCTTATTCTTTCGCGACTGATTTTATATTTTTGACTTAACTCTTCTAAAGTTTTTGGTTCTTCATTTAATCTTCGGTCAAATAAAATTTCTTTTTCTCTATCATTTAAAATATTCATAGCTTTATCTAGTAAAGCTTTTCTTTTAGTTGTTTCTTGACGATGAGCGATTTGTAATTCTTGATCTGCATTTTCATCAACAACCCAGTCTTGCCACTCGCTCTCACCATCTTCACCAGTGATAGTTGCATTTAAAGAAGCTTCAGGACCTTTCATTCTTTGATCCATAGAATTAACTTCAGCTTCCGTAACATCCAAACGATTTGCAATTTCTGTAACTTGTTCTGGAAGTAAATCAGATTGATCTGATTTCATGATTTGATTTTTCATTTTCCTTAAATTAAAAAATAATTTCTTTTGAGCAGCTGTTGTACCTATTTTAACTAAACTCCAAGATCTTAATATATATTCTTGTATAGATGCTTTAATCCACCACATCGCATAAGTCGCTAATCTAAATCCTTTTTCGGGATCAAATTTTTTAACAGCAGTCATAAGTCCAATATTACCTTCAGAAACTAATTCGTTCATTGGTAATCCATAGCCACGGTATCCAGTTGCAATTTTTGCAACTAATCTTAAATGAGAAGTTACAAGTTTATGAGCAGATTTTTTATCGCCTTTTTCCCTCCAATTTTTTGCTAAAATATATTCTTCTGCTGCATCCAGCATTGGAAATTTTCTTATTTTTTGCAAATAAGAGTCAAAACTCCCTTCAGGAGTTAATATAGGTAAATTGGTTTTCTTAATTTCTTTACTCATAACGTATATGTAATTTTTAATTTTAAACCTGCAAGGTTCAATTTTTCAAGGTTTCTAGCCTATTTTTTAGTTTATTTAAATCTTCTGGCAATTCTGAAACATAAAAAACATCCTGATTTGTCTTAGGATGAACAAAACCAAGTGTGTGTGCGTGCAGTGCCTGACGTTTAAGTGATTTTAAAGTATCCTCAAACCCTTGATCAATACCTCTTAATTTTTTTATTTTTTTTCCATAGGTTTGATCGCCTAATATTGGATTTCCCTTATGTGACATGTGAACTCTAATTTGATGCGTTCTTCCTGTTTCAAGCATACATTTGACCAGACTAATATCTAAAATTTTAGAGCCTTTAAAAACTTCTAAAGTCTCGTAATTTGTAATTGCCTCTTTTCCTCTGGCAACATCAGCACTCATTTTTTGTCGATTAGTTTTATTTCTTCCAATTAAAGTTTCTATTCTACCGTGAAGAGGTCTAAGAATTCCATAGACAAAAACAAGATAACTTCGTTTGATAGTGTGCTCTTCAAATTGTTTTGCAATAAATGCATGCGCTTGATCATTTTTTGCAACAACCAAAAGTCCACTCGTATCTTTATCAATTCGATGAACTATTCCTGGTCTATCTTCTCCATTGATCCCAGATAATTTATTTTTACAATGATATAATAAACCATTTACCATAGTATTTTCAAAATTTCCTGCTCCAGGATGCACGACCATACCAATGGGTTTATCAATTATAATTATATCTTCATCCTCAAAGATAATTTTCAGATCCATCTTTTTAGGAACAAGATCTATTTTATCTTCTTGCAAATTTTCAAATTCGATTTGATCACCCAACTTTACCTTTGCTGAGGGATCATTAAAAATATTACCATTTAACTTAAGTAAATTATTTTTAATAATTTTGTTAACCTTAGTTCTGCTTATTTTAGGGTATTGATTTGCAACAACTTGATCTATTCTTTTATTATTTAAATCTTCACTAATTACGAAAGAATAATTGGTCATGTGAACTACTATTAATTTGTATAAACAAAATGTTTATAAAATTTGGCTTAAAAAAAGTTTTGTTCTTTCACTTTCAGGATTTTGAAAGAAGTCATTAGTTTTTTTGGCTTCAACAATGTTTCCTTCATCCATAAATACAACTCGATCTGCTACTTCTTTAGCAAATCCCATCTCGTGTGTTACTACACACATTGTCATACCACCTTTTGCAAGATCTACCATCACGTCTAAAACTTCTTTAATCATTTCAGGATCAAGTGCAGAGGTTGGCTCATCGAATAACATGATCTTTGGCTCCATACATAGAGCTCTTGCGATTGCTGCTCTTTGTTGTTGTCCACCAGATAATTGTCCTGGAAATTTTAAAGCTTGATCTTCTATTTGAACTTTTTTTAAATAATCCATTGCTAATGCTTCAGAATCTTTTTTTGTTTTTTTCTTTACCCAGATTTGTGCCAAGGTACAATTTTCTAAAATCGAAAGATGTGGAAAAAGATTAAACTGTTGAAATACCATTCCAACTTCACTTCGTATTGCAGAAATGTTTTTAGTGTTTTCATCCAAAGTCATACCGTCAACAACAATGTCACCTTTTTGATGCTCTTCTAATCTGTTTATACATCTTATGAGAGTAGATTTTCCTGATCCTGATGGACCGCAAATAACTACTTTTTCTTTTTCACTAACTTCAAAATTAATATCCTTGAGAACATGAAAATCCCCGTACCATTTGTTGACGTTATTTAATTGAATTATACTTCCCATTGTCCCTAGTTAGTTGTTTTTAATTTCTCTTCTATACTTAAACTATATCTGCTCATAGCAAAACAAAAAATCCAGTATACAAATGCAACAAATACATAACCTTCTGTTGCCATACCTAGCCAATATGGGTTTGTTTTTGCTAAATTAACCATGCCTAAAATTTCTAAAAGCCCAACCACAAACACCAACGGAGTGTCTTTAAATAAAGCAATAAAAGTATTTGCAATACCAGGGATAACCAATTTAAGAGCTTGAGGTAAAATGATAAAAATATGGCTTTTCCAATAACCCATACCAATTGCTTTTGAAGCATCATATTGACCTCTACCGACAGCTTGCAATCCACCACGAACAACCTCTGCCATATAGGCTGCTTCAAATAATGTTATCGCAATAATCACTCTGACTAATTTATCCATATTAGTGCCTGATGGTAATAAAAGAGGAAACATCACTCCTGCCATAAATAAAACAGTGATTAGAGGAACTCCTCTCCAAAATTCAATAAATCCAATCGAGAAATACTTGATTACTGGAAGATTAGATCTTCTCCCCATGGCCAATAAAATACCAATTGGAAAACAAAAAATAATCGCAAATATTGAAATAACCAAGGTTAGAAATAATCCACCCCATTCACGGGTATCGACTGGTGCCAATCCTAAAAAACCACCTGAGAAAAGCATTAATGACAAAATTGGAAATGGTAAAACTAGGAAAATAAATAGATATTTTTTAAATTTAGGACTTAAAAAACGGTAAACGATTATGGAGATGATCAATATTGAGAAAGCTAGATTTATTCTCCAAATTTCTTCATTAGGGTACAATCCATATAAAAATCTTGTAAACCACATTTTTACAAACACCCAACAAGCGCCATCAGTAACACAATCTTTTTTAGTTTCACCGAAAAAAGTGGCTTCTATAAGCGCCCAATTAACAAGAGGTGGAATTGTTAGATAAATTAAATAGGTGATTGATAAAGTTAAAAAAGCATCAATTGGCGATGAAAAAAATTTAGTTCTTATAAAATTAAAAGCTTTCATTTTATCTCTCTGTTAATGCTACCTTTTTATTGTACCAATTCATAAAAATTGAAATTGATATACTTAAAGTTAAGTAAGTTAACATAGTAATTGTTACAATTTCTATTGCACGACCTGTTTGCATTAATGCTGTACCAGCAAATACTAAAACAATATCTGGATAAGCAATTGCTGCAGCTAAAGAAGAATTTTTTGTTAAATTTAAATACTGGTTAGTTGTTGGCGGTATAATAATCCTTAGTGCCTGGGGTATAACTATCAATCTTAAGATTTGATTGTTAGTGAGACCTATTGAGGCTGCAGCTTCTTTTTGTCCTTTGTCAATACCTAATATTCCAGCTCTTACATTCTCAGCAATAAATGTGGACGTGTAAAGTGATAGAGCGAAAGCTAAAGCGATTAATTCTGGAATTATCGATATACCTCCAATGTAGTTGGCTATGCCCATTTGAATATCTAATTTTGGATAAGAAAATTCTAATCCGACACCAAAAATATTAATAATCAAGAAGGGAATGAAAAATAATAAACCCAAAGATATTGTGAATTTAGGAAGCTGCTTACCAGTTTTTTCACGAAGATTATTCGCGTATTTGTTAAAGATATAAATACAAATAAAAGTAAAAATTAAACCATATAAGAAATAATTTAAATTAGTCCATACAAATTTTGGAATGTAGATTCCTTTAATATTTGCATAAACAAAATCAAATAAAACAATTGAGTTTTCAGCTGATGGTAAAAGCCTTAAAACTGTGAAGTACCAAAAAAAGATTTGAAGCAGTAAAGATATATTCCTTAATGTTTCTATATATACAGTTGCCAATCCTGAAGCTAAAGGGTTTGATGATAATCGTAATATACCAAAAAAGAATCCTAGTAATGTAGCGAACAAAATACCAATTGCAGATACTAAAATAGTATTTAAAAGTCCAACAAGATATGCACGTGCATAGGACATGCTCGAGTCAAACTCAATCATACTAAATTGAATATCAAATGATGCTTTATTTTTTAGAAAACTAAAACCTGTATCAATTCCTCGTGCTGCTAAATTTGAGCTAGCATTAAACGAAAAATAACCAATGATAGAAAATAAAAACACCAAAAGCAATGCCTGAGGTAGAATAAACTTTACTTTTGGATGATCATTTAAATATTGATCAATTCTCTCAAATTTATTTTGTAAAAAGGTCATTGTTTAAAATTCTAAGTAAAAAAAAAAGGGCTAGAAATTCTAGCCCTTTTTTTAAATATATATTATCTGACTGGTGGTACGTAAAGTATTCCGCCTTTAGTCCATAAATTATTTGGACCTCTGTCAGGTAAGATACCAGTATCAGCTATATTTTTCTTATAGCTTTCACCATAGTTACCAATTTGTTTGATAATTCTATAGCTCCACTCTTGATCTAAACCTAAGGCTTCACCATTTTTCGTACCTTCAGCACCTACTATTCTTTGAATAGCTGGGTTCTTGCTGCTTTTCATAGAGTCAACATTGCTTGAATTTACACCATACTCCTCAGCTTCAATCCAAACATTTAATGACCATCTGACAACATCTTCCCATTTAGCATCACCTTGTCTTACAACAGGGCCTAAAGGTTCTTTTGAAATTGTTTCAGGTAATACAACGTGATCATCTGGCTTAGACAACTTAGTTCTCTGTGCCGCTAAACCTGATTTATCTGTCGTATATGTATCGCAACGACCTGAATCATAAGCTTGTACAACTTCGTCAGCTTTTTCAAATACAACAGGTTCATATTTTACACCTTTAGATTTGAAGAAATCTGCCATGTTAAGCTCAGTAGTAGTACCAGTGTTTGTACATACTTTTACGCCGTTTTTAAAATCATTAACTGATTTGATACCTGTTGCTTTTCTAACCATGAAACCTTGTCCATCATAGAAGTTAACACCGACGAATGTTAAGCCAATCGCAGCATCCCTTTCTAATGTCCAAGTAGTGTTTCTAGAAAGTACATCGATTTCACCAGCTTGTAATGCAGTAAATCTTTCTTTTGCACTTAAAGGTGTGTACTTTACTTTATTAGCATCACCTAAAACTGCAGCAGCAACCGCTCTACAAACATCAACATCGATACCTGTCCATTTTCCACTTTCATCAGCGTTAGAGAAACCAGGTAGACCTTGCGAAACTCCACATTTTACAAAGCCTTGTTTTTTAGTAGCATCAACAGTACTTGCTTTTTTTCCACCATCACCACATGAAGTTAGAATCAAAGCAAAAACTGAAATACCACAAATTGTTTTAATTAAGTTTTTCATTGTTCCCCTTTTAATTTAAATTAAAGTTCAAACAAAATATGAAACTATAAGACAGAGATCAATTATATAATTATAAGATAACTAATTTTTGGGCATTAGAAACAATTGTAGGTTGAATCTCTGCGAGATTATTTAACTAGTTTTTGAGTAATACGGTCAAAGATTATTGCAATTAAAACAATACCTAGTCCACCAACAAAAGCTTTACCTATATCTAGCCTTCCAAGGCCAACATAGACATTTAAACCAAGTCCACCTGCACCTATCAATGCAGCAATTACAGCCATCGATAACGAAAGCATTAGTGTTTGATTAACACCTGCGAGTATAGATTTGATAGCAAGTGGTAATTCTATTTTGTATAAAATTACTAATTTGCTACATCCTAAAGCTTTGCCTGCATCTTTAACTCCTTTTGATACTTGTCGTAGTCCAAGATTAGTTAATCTAATAACTGGTGCTAAAGCAAAAATAATAATTGCAATTACTCCGGGTGTTAAACCTACACCAAACAACATTACAACTGGTATCAAATAAACAAAACTTGGAATAGTTTGCATTACATCTAATATTGGGCGCATAATCATTTCAAAAATATCACTTCTTGAAGCTGCAATGCCTAATGGAATTCCTATGACACAACAAAATAATACTGCTGTAACAATCATGGCCATTGTAGTCATGGTTTCTTCCCAAATGTTTACTAAATCAATAAAAATTAAACTAAGTGCAGTAAATATTGCAAATTTAATACTATTAGTTTTGTAAGCTGCGAATGTAAAAAAAATTATTATAATTGGTAGAGGTATATAATTAAACAAACTATCTAAAGAAGATAAAGTATTTTCGATAGGAATTGAAATTTTTTTAAAGACTGGTCTTTGTGAAAAAAACCAGTCTTTAGCGTATTTTTCTATCCATTCAGCAAGTGGAAAGTAAGCATACTTGGATGGATTTAAAAATTCCAATTTTTTAGTTTTGAGCTTTTTTTATCCAGCTATCAAAAGTGCTTTGATTTGCTTTGATCCACTCCTCAGCATGTCTTCTAACATCACTCTCACTTTTTTCACCTTTATGCATTTTGAGGTTTTGAGTAGATATGTCTGCCAAAGGAATTGATGCAGCCTCAAGAAACTTTTTTACTTTCGGATTTTTATCTAAAAAATCTTTATTAGCTGTTGCTCTAATATCATCCAAACTAAATCCATGGTTAATTTTAGCTTTGGTAGCATGTTTGGAGTCTACAACTTTTGTTTTGCTAGAAGGGACTTCAATCCAAACAACATCTTTACCTAATTTTAATTCACCAAAAATCCAGTTTGGTGCCCATGTATAATAAAGAATAGATCCACCATTCTTATATCTTGAAATCGCGTCTGCCAGTGAAGCAGAGTATTCTGCTTTGATTGGATTGATAAACTCACCTAATTTTAATTCGTTGAAATGACCTGTGATAACTTTTTCACAACCCCAACCTGGAGGACATGCCACCATGTCAGCTTTACCATCACCATTAGCGTCGAAAGCTTTAGCGTGTTTTTTTATGTCTAGTACAGATTTAATATTAAATTTTTCTGCACTTTTTTTATCAATTAAATAACCCTGCAAGCCACCTTGTTTAGCAACATAGCCGACTGGAATTACTTTTCCTTTGGTTTCATCAATATAATTTGCCTGAGTTTTTACCCAGCCATTGACCCATAAATCTATGTCACCAGCTGCAGCCGCAACATAAAATACACCAGGCTTTACGTCCTTCAATTTTGGAATTTCATAACCAAGTTTTTCCAGACCAATTTTATAAATTTCAGCATGAAAGTAACCTGTATCCCAGTTAGCCCTAGCCATGTTAATTGTTTTAGACTCCTGACGATCACAAGCTGTAAAAAATACAACTGATAATACACATAATACTATTCTTAGTAGTTTCATTTTAAATTCTCCCTATTAGTTGATTCTGTTTTAACAAACCCTAGAAAAGATGTAACCGTATACAACTAGAAAGTTGCATTTAGCATATATTGTGTTTTGCGTGGTTAAATTTGGAACATTTGTATATTTTTATACAATTAACCAATATGATATTCATTGATTACCTAGCTCAAAAAGTGTTTAGTCTCATTTATAATAAAAAAGGGAGACGCAAATGTTAAAAAAAATCGCAAAAAATGGAAAAGTATTTGGCATATTAGCTGTTGTTGTTGCCGGGATTAGTTTCATCGTACCAGTTATCGGAGTTTACTTAGCTGCTTTTGTTGGAACAGGATTAGTCTTATTATCTCTTAAAGATGGAGTGATACTTGGATATGTTGCTGGAGGATTAAATATAATTAATATTTCATTTCTTTCACCTACGTTGGTAGTTGCTAGTGCAGCAGGTGGAACTTCAGGTCTTTATTGGTTTTTTGTAATTCTCACTATTATTGGACCAGTAGGATTATATTTTTTAAACAAAAAAGTTTAAAATTTAAAAAATAGACCTTGGTTTGATTATCAAGGTCTATTTTTTTTTAATCATTAATTTATTCCCAAGAATTAAATGAGAAGTAAAGATGTTTCCTATTATAGGTGCAACTAAATTTAAAATCGGAATTGTATAGAGGAAAACTATAAATAAACCAATTATATAAATTTTTCCGTCCAGCAGCATAAAGTTTCTTTTAACATCTGTTTTATCAAAGAATTGTATTAAAAAGTTTCCACAATATTCCCGGCCTACTAAATAGGCATTAACAAATACAAAGATAAAAATATTTGCAACTGGGAGAATTAAATACAAAGGTAAAATTAAGATATTTACAAAAAAACTTCTAATTGCACAAATAACTGCATATTGAATTGATATTAAAAAAGAATTTTTTTTTAATTCATATTTCCATTTGTATTTATTCAAATCTCTTACAGCAAAGAAAATATTTTCCGCAAATAAACCAGATACTATTGTTCCAACTGGTACAAGTATAAGAGACACAAGGAGCCATGATATAAAAAACTGTAATATACCTAAAATATAAGAAATAACTTTTAAACTTAATATGAAGGCCATAATACCACCTTCTTCAAAATTATTAGGATCAGCTAGCTGAAAAAGGGAAGCAAAAAGAACGTAATAAAATAAAATAAAAATAATCGTAGCAAGTAACAAAGTTAAGATTACTGAAATTATAACTGTTTTAAAAATTCTTGGATTTTCAAGATCAATTATAGATTTAGTAAAGAGATTTTTAATAAATTCTATCAATTTTATAGTCTAGCTATTCCTAACTTAATTTTAACCAATTCTTTATCTGCACCATTTAAATTTTTGACTTTAAAACCTTCTTTTAGCAAATCACTTACATAAAGTTTGTTATAAAAGAACGAAGTGATAATACATCCAAAACCCCATGTAACAATTCCAACTGCTAAAAAAATAATTCCCCATTTCCAATCACCTCTAAACATAGGAACGAAGAAACCAAAAAACAAATTAGTCCAAGAATATCCAACAGGAGCAAGTTTTATCTGATTTGATCTTTTGTTTTCCAGTGTGATTACAGCAAATGCCATGATGTGAATTTATAAATTATAATTGGCGCGCCTGCAAGGAGTCGAACCCTGAACCTCCAGAGCCGAAATCTGGCGCTCTATCCAGTTGAGCTACAGGCGCAATGTAATTTAAATTAAAATACCTGATTTATTACTAAAACAAAAATAGATTTTATCTTACTCTAGTTGCTGTTGAACTGTTATATTCCCATTTATGACTACAAAGTTTGCACTTAGCTTTTAAGTGATACGTATCAATTTGCTCTACGCCAGTTTCATCTCTCTCTACTGTATAATTATGGGTTTTGGTATTGTATTTCCCATATTTGATAGTCCTATTGTCCTTAACTCTATATGTTTTAGCTCTTTGTTGCGATCCAATATGAGTAGATGAATAAACTTCGCCAGCATATATTCGTTTACATTTTGGACAATGATATTCAATTATTCCGTTCCAGATTTTGTAGATATAATATCCACCAACACCAGTTGTTATAAGAGCTACAAAACTGAACCAACCTTCTACATCTTTGTTTCCACTTTTCTCTGCTAAACTAAAAAACCACCAGCTTAATGATATGGCTGCAACAGATATCAAAGTTAAATTAAAAGCAGCTCTTTTTGGATCGTCGTAAGAATTTGCCCAATCTGCTAACCAATAGCCTAAAGTTTTAATTTTATTTTTTTTACCTTTACCTTTCCCTTTTTGATCTACGTCTAAGTAAGAAAACCTTTTTTTCTTTGCAAAAATATTTTTTAAAACTTTAGTTAAAACATCAAATATCTTGAAATAAATTACAGCTATTAATGCTAAAATTGCAACCAAAATGTAAGCTCCATACTTAACGTATTCCATACGTTTCGCTGCTAAAGCCTCTTGTTTGAGAGCTTCTTGTTCTTGACGTTGTTTTTCTAAACGGGCTTCTCTTTCAGCTGCAATTCTTTTTTGTTCTGCTTGATATCTTTGAAATTCTTCATCAGCTTTTTTTTGCCTTAATTGTTCTTGTTTTTTTTTCTCTTCTTCTAATTTAGCGTTTACTATCTGATTAAATTTTTCTTCCTTATTTTTAATATCTGACAATAATTTTTGATTAAGAGTTTCAATTTTTTTTATGGCATTATTTATATCTTGAAAATTATAGTTAGGTTTTTTTTCAGAAATTATTGTTTTCCCACTTTTAAACATATTACTATAAACAGGCGGCATAATATTTAGAACAGGTTTTTTTAAAAATTGATCTGCCTGATCAAGATCTCTTTTGCCATCCCACATTCCATAATAAAAAACTTTTTTAAAATTTTTATTGGCAATAACTACTTTTCTGTTTCCTGTTCCTGATTTTTTTTCTACAATAACTCCAAGGTCTTCAGCGCTAACAGATTGAATGACAGTAAAATTAGGAGTTGAAATACTTATAGAATCTTTACTAAGCGTTGTTACACCAACATTCCAAGGTTTTTGTTTAAATTTTGGTGAATTAAAAAAATCATTCTCTAATGAGCTGAGCGAATATTTTTTTTGAATAATTTTTTTTGAAATAAGATACTGAAAGCCCTGTGATTTATCATCTCTACTAATAAATATTAATTCATTATTGTCTGTAATATAAACAAACTTATCTAATTTAGTTTTTTTAAATACAGCAAGTTTAATTGGTTGAAAACTATTGTCGAGTTCAAGAACCTGCTTATCTGATAAATTAGTCAGCTTATTACTTGCGTCATTTAATTTTGAAACAAAAATAGCGGATGCACTACTATTTGAATCACAACAGAATTGATAAACGATATTTGGTTCGTTTGAGATATAGTTAGTATTTATAGTTTTATCGTTTATATCTTTATCATTAAAATCTTTTTCAGGATTAAAAAACTTAGAGTTTTTAAAAAAGATTGTTCTCTTTTCTTTTAATTGCGAAAATGAATTTACCTCTAAACCCAGACTCAAAAGATCTTTAGAATAACTAGAATTATTAAAGAGAATAAAAAATATAAATAACTGTATTAGTTTTTTCATTTAGAAATTATTGTTTCGTAAATTTTTTCAGATTTTTTGCCAATATTTTCAAGAAAATCGTTTAATTTTTCTTTATCAAATACTAAAATATCTGATGCTAACAACGTAATAAAAATAATTATTATTATAATAAACTTCATATCATAAAATTATATTTAAAATTTAAATAAACAAAATAGTATAAAATTCGTATTTTTAAAAAAAATAGATATAAATCATATTTATGAGAATAATTACTAAGTTTTTACTGATATTTCTTGTTCTATTAATAAAACCTGGACTTTCGAATGAGCATACTTCAATTCAGCCTGGCAAAAAAGATGAGTGCAAAATTTATATAAAACAAACTGATAATGATGTTTTTCAAGAGGTAAAGTGTACATCTGAATTAAAATATCCAGAACCTGTCTACGGTCATGATAGTAATCACTGCATTTCTTACAAAACAGACAAATACGCAAGATATTTTGGAAAAACTAATGGATTATACTGTTCAATGAATGGATATGATCAAAAATCTAAATGGTATTATGTTAAATAGATATCTTGTTTTATTTTGTTTTTTGTTGGTGTCCTGTAGTACGAGCGGACATTTTACAGATGTAGGTAAAAAAGAATTTACTAGTAAAATTTATTTTGAAAATCCGACACTTGGTACAATTTTATTAAATCGTTATTTAGTATATCGAAGCAAGGTTCCAGATGAGGGATTGGCAAAACACAATGCAGCTATTCACACTGCTTTAATGAACCCAAAAAACGGTGTTGTTTATGCTTGGAAGCACATTAAATCAAGTACTTGGCCAGATCAAGTTTTTATCGGAAAGCTAAAAATTATTTACAGCTCATCAGACAGAAGAGGAATTTGTCGTACTTGGTTAGAAGAAATTACTCGTGATAATAAGTTTCAGAGTTTAACTATGTCTACTGCTTGTCTTAATAACAAAAGAACCAAATATATCCTAGCTGATTGGAATTTTTATGATCAAATCAAATAAATTTAAATTTATTCTTTCACTTTTATTATTTTTATCTTTAAATTCTTGTATGGATACCCGTGTTTCTTGGAAAGCAATAGATATGGGTTGTGTAGTGCCTAGTGCAAATCTTGCTTTTGTTGAAATTAGTCAAATTCAATCAACAGGAACAACACGTGATTTTGCTGGAATTGCAAAATATGCAAAATATGTTTTTAAAAAACCAATCATTGATCTCGAGGATCGTTGCAAACATTCTCAAGTTGTTATTGATGCTCTAAAAAATGCGGAGGATTTTGAACCATATCAATGGAAAAGTCCTAATAAGAATACTCAAGGCAAAATAGTTATTTTTTCATCTAGAGATTATGCAAAAAAAGCTTGTAGAGATTATTATACTTATATTGATGACGGCAAAAAGAGATATGGTTATCGTGGGACAGCTTGTGTAGGAGAAAAGGATGTATTATCACCTTACCCAGATTTACTCAGCAAAGTTGGATACTGGCATTTTTATGATTATTATCCAATGCAAGTAGGCAGTAATCCAATAAGATTAGACTATCTTTCATTACAATTCAATCCACATACTCCAGATATCAGAAGACAATTATTTAATTTTCAGTGCTCAAAAAAACCTTGGAATTGTAGATAGCTATCTTATAATTTCATATCCATCACTAGTTTTACACATAATTGAATTATATTTTTTTGAAGAATTTTTTTTCTCTAACGCGAAACTAGTTTTCTTACAGTCTTTTAATTCTTTCACGACATGAGCTTTTTTGATATAAACCTTTAAATTATTATTTTCATCACAAACTAAAAATGTTTTTCCATTAGCTTGGTTAAGTTTACATGCTTCATTTTCAATAATAGTCTGTGTTTTATATGGGGAAGTGCATTTTGTTAAAAAAGTTAAACAAACAATAAATAAGTAAATTTTAAAATTTTGCATTAAAAACTACTCTCCTATATTAACCAAAGTTCCATTTTTTTTAGCACTAGAAAAAGATTTATAAAATATTGAAATTGCTAAAAATAAATAAATCAAATTCAGAAAAATTGCGTAATAAATATTTTTTAAATCAACTGTTTGGTTAACCAAAATATTTCTTGTTTCTTCAAATATGTGGGCCAGAGGTAAACCAAGGGCAATGGGCTGTATCCAATTTGGCAGTATATCAACTGGGTAATAAATACATCCTAATGGGGCAATAAAAAATAAACTTGCCCAAGCGACGTTTTCAAAAGAAGGACCAAATCTAACTAATCCTGCAGTCACTAAAAGTCCAAGTGTAATACCAAATAAATAAAGGCTAAATAGCAATAGTATAAGGGGCAAACCTAATTTTAGTATCGATATCCCAAACAACGGTATAGCAATCAATGCAGCTGGGACCAATCCTATCAAGGTTCTTATCAATGCAGATGAAGTTAAAGCAAATATAATCTCTGAAATTCTTAATGGAGAAACAAATAAATTAATGATGTTTCTGCTCCAAATTTCTTCCAAAAAAAGCATGTTATAGCTGATACTTGATCTAAATAAGAAGTCATAAAGAATTGCTGCGCTCAATATTACACCAGCAACATTATTAAAATAATCACTATACATTGTAAAAAACTTTGAAATAAATCCCCAAAGTAAGATTTGAACAGTGGGCCAATAAATTAAATCAAAAATTCTTGGAAATGAAGAACGTATTAAATAAAAATGTCTTAGTATTAATGAGGATGATCTTTTAATATTCATTTTTTTCCCTAACCAGTTTTAAAAAGACCTGTTCGAGGTTTTCTCTACCGTGTTTATCAATTAAATTAGTTGCCGTACCTTGATCTATAATTTGTCCTTCTTTCATCATTAGTACATAATCACTTAATCTCATCACCTCAGCCATATTATGTGATGCAAGTAAAATACTTACATTATTTTCAATTTTATATTTTTCTAAATAACTTCTAATATAGTCGCCTGTATCAGGATCTAAACTAGCGGTTGGTTCATCAAGAAGTAATATTTTAGGGTTGTTAATTAATGACTTTGCTAATGATACTCTATTTTTTTGACCTGATGAAAGCTCACCTGTTTTTTTATTTAAAAAAGACTTAAGATTTAAATCTTCAACTAGTTGCTCAATTTTATCACTTAAATTTTTAATTAAGTACATTCTTCCATAAACTTTAAGGTTTTCGAGAACTGTAAGTTTTTTTGGTAATTCAACGTAAGGTGATGCAAAGTTCATTATGTCTAAGAACTGGTGATTTTTATAATTTAATTCTTTTTCAGTTATAAAAATTTGACCAGATGAAGGTGTAATTAAACCCAATAACATTCCAATCGTAGTAGTTTTCCCACAACCGTTTGGACCCAATAAAGCTAAGGTTTGATTTTTTTTAATATTAAAATTAATTTTTTTAACCGCCTCTATGGTCTCAAACTTTTTTTGTAAATTTTTTACTTCTATCATTTTATGAAGATGCTCTTTTTAACCTATCATTAATTGCAATTCCAATATTTTTATTTGGTATTTTAGTAATTGAAATATTTTTATAACCAAGTTTTTTAATTAATCTCAATTTTGAATATAGATTCTTTGCAGCTTCTGATAGCGAGCCTTTCTTAGATAAATAAAATATATTCTCTCCTTTGAGATTTGATTTTCCAAAAACAAGAAGTGCGCCTTTGTTTTCTGGGTTTTTTTTATTTAAATAAACAGGTACACCTGGTGAATAATGTTTCTTTAATTGACCAGGTGATAATATTTCTTTTGATTTGTTATTAACAATTTTTTTAATAATTTTTTTTAATTCATCCTTAGAAATTTTACCTGGTCTTAAAATTTTTGGTTGTCCAACAAGATTTATTACAGTTGATTCTAATCCAATCTTTGACTTTCGATCTTCAAGTATAAATTTAATTTTTTTTTTAAACTCATCATAAACATCATAAGATGAAGTAGGAGACAAATTATTACTTATATTCGCGCTTGGTGCGGCTAAAGGCGAACCACATAATTTGATAATTTTTCTGAAATATCTATTGGCAGGTACTCTGCATGCGATAGTACTATTTTTATTTGCTAGTTTTTTGGAAATTTTCGAATTTTTTTTTAATTTTAAAACGTAAGTAATTGGACCAGGTGAAAATTTTTTATAAATTTTTGACAAAAGAAAGTTGTACTCTGTCTCTTTTAAGATAGATTGTAAGTTATCAAAATGTACAATCAAAGGATTATTACGCGGTCTTTTTTTTAATTTATAGATTTTATCAATAGTTTTATCAGAATATGCGTTTCCAGCTAATCCGTAAACGGTCTCAGTTGGTAAAGCACAAATACCATCATTTCTTAATATCTTAGCGCATTTAACCAAATTTCTTTGATTTGGTTTGTAGATATTTGAATAGTTTTTCATTATGGAATATTTATTATGCTTTAAAATAAAATCTACAAATGAATAAAGTAAACAAATACCCAGATATTGAAAAATTGTCATTTGAAAAGGCTATGGAAGAACTTGAAATTATAGTCTCTGATTTAGAAAATGGATCAATAGAGCTGGAAGAGTCTATTGAAAAATACCAAAGAGGGATTCAGTTAAAAAAACATTGTGACCAAAAATTAAAAGAAGCAAATATGAAAATTGACCAAATAGAGATTGATAAAGATGGCAATGTAACAGAAAAACCATTTCCAAGAAAAAAAAAGTAATATTTAATGTCAGATTTTCAGCAAGATTTAAAATTAATAGCTGAACAAGTAAACTCTCATCTAAAAGATTATTTACAGAATCAATTCTCAGATAGTAAGCTTTATGAAGCTATGGATTATGGATTGTTTTCTGGTGGCAAAATGATCAGGTCTTATCTCGTACATGCATCTTGTAAAATTCTTGATGTAAAAGAAAAAGAATACATACCAATTGCAGCAGCCGTTGAATGTATTCACAGTTACTCTTTAATTCATGATGATTTACCAGCAATGGATAATGATGATTTTAGAAGAGGAAAAGAGAGCACTCATAAAGCTTATGGCGAATTTACAGCTATTTTAGCTGGCAGTTCATTACTAACCTTAGCTTTTGAAATTATTTCTAGTTTTAATTTTAATATAAGTAATGAAAAAAAATTAAAAATAATTTACGCACTTTCATCATGTTCTGGTCATTTAGGTATTGCGGGAGGTCAATTTTTTGATTTAAGTTTAAAAAATGAAAAAGTGAGCAAAGATAAAATTATTAATATGCAAAACAAAAAAACTGGTGCGCTTATGGGGTTTTGTATTGAGGTTGCTGCCATTCTTGCAGGTAAAAAAGATCTAGAAGAAAAATTTAGAAGCATTGGCATAAGGATGGGGTTATTATTTCAAATCAAAGATGATTTCCTTGATAAATACGGATCGGTTGATATTCTAGGAAAGCCTGTACAACAAGATGTTGCAAAAGGAAAAAATACTTTGATTGATTATTTAGGTGAAAGTGAAACAAAAAAATTAATGAAGAATTTGAAAATTGAAATTGAAAAAGATTTAAAACCTTTTCCCAAAACAAATTCTTTATTAGATTGTATGAGTTTTATAATTAATAGAAAAAATTAATTTACCCTTAATTCTTTTGGAAGTTTAAACTCCACATTCTCCTTAACAATTTCAACTTCTTCGACTTCAATGTTTCTAATTTCTTTGATACGATCGAGTAATTGATCTACCAAAACTTCTGGCGCTGATGCCCCAGAGGATACCCCAATACATTTTGCATTTTCAATGATTTTTTTCGGTAATTCAAATCCTTGATGAACTAAAAAACTTTCTTTACTTCCACTTTTTTTGGCAACCTCAACTAATCGTTGCGAATTAGAGGATTGTCTACTACCAACAACAAAAAAGACGTCACATTTTTCAGCTACATTTTTCACAGCCGTCTGTCTATTAGTTGTTGCATAGCAAATATCACTTTTAATAGGAGCTTTAATTTTAGGAAATTTTTTACAAAGTGCTTCAATAATTTCTTTAGTATCATCAACTGATAAAGTAGTCTGTGTTATGTATGCAATTTTATCTCCTGATAAATTGATTTGATTAATATCTCCTGATTTTTCAATTAATATCACTTCTCCTGGAGGCAATTGACCCATAGTTCCAATTACTTCAGGATGATTTTTATGACCAATTAAAATTATTTGATACCCTTGTTTGTTTAATAATTCTGCTTCGCGGTGAACTTTTGAAACTAAAGGGCAAGTAGCATCAATAAATTGCAAATTCTCAATTTGTGCGTCTCGGTAAATTTGTTTAGAAACACCATGTGCTGAAAATATTACTGGCCTAGTTTTATCTTCAATTTCTTCAAGTTCGTTAACAAAAATAACACCTTTTTTTTCTAAAGTTTGAACAACGTGTTTATTATGAACAATTTCGTGTCTAACATAAATAGGAGACCCAAATTTTTCTAAACTTTTTTCAACAATATCTACAGCCCTATCTACTCCCGCGCAAAAGCCCCTTGGGGCACATAAAAGTATTTTTAAACTGTTATCCATTCTTTCTATTCAATATCTCTAATAGTATATGAGGAAGTGTAAGTGAAGCCAAACCTATAAAAATAACCTTTATAATGTTTTCATTAATATTCTGGTCTAAAAAATAAAGCGAAAGAAATGCAAAAAATGCAGTTAAAAGAGTAAGAGGTACAGCTTTTACAATAAATAATTTGAATCCATTCTTGATATTTAGTGAATCTAGCTCCTTGGCTAATCCAACAATATGTTTAGACGAATGCAAAAAACAAAAATACATTGAAAATGCCAATATTAATGGCAAATATATGAAAGACAGTAAAATAAAAATAATTTCAAATAATATTAAAACTAATTTATTAATCTGTTTTCTTAATAAATAAATTAAACCTATAATTAAAAAAATCAAATTTGCTGAGAATAACAATGATTTAAATTCAGTCAGTTTTTCATATTCTATCTTTGGAACCATCAAATACTCAAAAAAAACAGCTGTTGTTTCATGACTATAATGAAATGATAGAGTTATTATTAGCGAACCTTTTAAGAAGCTTACAAAATAAAAAAAATATCCTTTACTTTCGAAAAAAAAACGAAGATCCTCCTCTCCAAAATGATAACTCGCAATTATAAGAAACAATAATAATGTTATTGTAGGAAATATAGTCCAGCAAAAAATTACGATTAAACTAAGCAAAATATATCCTGGATAAAAAAGTATAAACCAATTTTTCTTAAGTATAGGTTGAAATAAATTTTTACCTCTAAAATTATCAAGGGCACCATGAGATACACCAAGAATTAAAATCATAAAAAAACAGAAAATTAATAATTTTAAATTATCAACAATAATATTATTTTTTATTAAAAAAAAGTTTATCAAACCAAATATTGAAAAAACTAACAGCATTAAATAATGAATTTTTTTATTTTCCATAACTAAGTAAATTTTTTAAAAATAATTTTTTTGGTAGTGTTTTTATTACTTGATAGTCGTCTAATAAACTTCCTTTACTAGATAAAAAACGAATTACTTGATTTTGACAATGTTCATTAAAAATTTTAAAAAAAATATTAGGCATTATTGAAATATTATTTTTTAATACTTTAACAAATAAACGGTCTAAAAATTCATATTTAGATGAGATTGCCTTTTCATAAGATAAATTTTCAATTGTGCTAGCAATTATTCGTGAATGCTTTTGAATATAAGGGAAGGCATATCCAGTACTCATACGATTAATATTACCACGCAAACCAATATTAAAATATCCAAATTCATTTTGAGATTTTATTCTAAACATTGGTATTGCGCCTATTTCTTCTCTAATAATATTATAATTTTTTATTTTTAAGTCATCTTGAATATATGACTCTAATTCTTTGATATAATTTTTTTTATCTAATTCATCTAAATAGGATAACCAAGTTGTTTCAACTAATGCTCTGTTATTAGCAAATGGGAGAATATAAAAAAAATGAACTCCATTTTTTTGCTCACAATCGAAATCCATCAAAGTTACACTATTTTCATTAAAATAATTTTCAGTTGTTTTAATTTCGTATCCACAAAAATGTTGATATAAATTTCCAGGATCTTTATTTGGAACACGACTATCAAAAATAGTTTTTGCTTCTATATTTGTATTTTCTGTTTTAATTTCAAAAATATTAGATTTTTTTTTTATTGTATTAATGTTTGAATTAAGCCTCAACTCGAAATCATTACTCAATTCATTTTGAATTTTATTATAAAATTTTAGGCTATCTATAGTTTGATATGGATAAATTGTTTTATCAAATATTTTGTACTGGTCTTGATATTTTATATTAAACTTGAACCACTCTTTTTCTAAACAATCTTCAAAATCATGTTCATCAACTTTCCAAAACGACCAAGTGCGGTCTTTTTTAAATTCAGATTTATTATCTAAAATTATAATTTTTTTTTTAATATTTTTATTTTTTGAAATTTGGTATGCCAAAGATAACCCGGCACAACCTGCTCCAATTATTGCAATATCATAAATCATAACTATAACTTGTAGGGTGTGTGAAGTTCATTAGTTTGATGGATTGGCTCTGTAGTTTTGTATTGCTTATTTTTTGTGAAATAGTTTTTAATTAAAATAAAAGTTTTTTCAAAAGAATTTAAATAAATTCTTTTTTTTAGATAAATATGTTTATTTTTTATAATTTTTTTCCCAATTGAGTTGTAAAGTATTGCTGCAATCAGAATACTAAATCTATTTTTATGCGGAATAAAGTAAATCCCATCAATGCCACTTTGATAATACTTTTCAGCTATTTTTAAAATTCGATTTGTAGCATCAAAAATATATTTTTTATTCTTTTCATTTAAAATATCTTCTGATGAGAAATTGTTTGGAAGCATATCTTGTGGAATATAAATTCGATTATTTACGGAGTCTTCTCTAATGTCTCTTGAAATGTTAGTTAATTGCATCCCTATCCCAAGGTCAATTGCAAATTTTTCTGCATTCTGTTGAGTGACTCCAAGAACTTTTGCCATCAAGGCCCCAACTGTCCCAGCAACTTGATAACAATAAAGTAATAAATCTTGTATGTTATGGGGCTGCTTAAAATTAGTATCTGATGATACTCCTAGAATTAAATCGTCAATAAATTTTTGTTTAAAAGCATATTTTTTTTGAATTTCTTTAAAAGATTGATTCACAGAGTCCCTAGAAGCTGGCTGTCTATAATCGTCAATTAAATACTTTAATTCATGTGAGTTGTTTGATTTAAAATTATCCGCTGCATCATCCAGCTTTCTACAAAAAGCATATAATATTGATGCATCATTTAAAGTTTGTCTATCTAATAGAAGACCGGCGAAATAAAAAGATTTTGCATGTTTCTTTAAAATTTTTTTAAATTGGTTACTCATGATTAAATATCAAGATTATCTAAAACTTTAGCTGATGATAATACACCCGGGATACCTGCGCCTGGGTGAGCTCCTGCTCCAACAAAGTATAAATTATTAAGTAGCTCAGACTGATTATGAAATCTAAAATACGCTGATTGAGTAAAGATAGGTTCTATCGAAAATCCTGATCCATATTTTGTGTTAAGTTCTTTTTCAAAATAATCTGGAGTTATAAAAATCTCAGCTTCAATATATTTAGAGAGTTCTGGCATACACGTCTCTTCTAATTTTTTTATAACTTTATTTTTAAAAACCCCTCCATTTTTCTCCCAATTGATTTTTGACTGATTATTCGGCACGGGAACTAAAACATAAAAACAATCTTTACCGTCGGGTGCCATTTTTGGATCGGTTGCAGATGGCCGGTGAAGATAATAACTAAAATCATCATCAAGTTCTTTAGAATTGAAAATTTTATTTAATAATTTTTTATGAGATTTTCCAAGATAAATTGTATGATGTTCAATATATTTATATTTTTTTTTAGTTCCAAAATAAAATACATATAGACCCATAGAATATTTTAATCTCTGACGCTTTATATCAAAGAGTTTATTATTTATTTTTGGAAATATAAATTCATCATAAACTTTTGGAGGGTCAGCATTACATACTACTGTATCAACCTCTATTTGAGAATTATTTTTTAATATAATATTTTTAACGTTTTTATTTTCATGATTAATTTTTAATACTTCTTGTCCTTTAATAATTTTTATTCCAACTTCATTCATTAGCTTTTCTAAAGCCGAAATAATATTTCCTGTCCCACCCATTGAATAATGTACTCCCCATTTTCTTTCTAAATAAAGAATAAGAGCATAGATTGATGTTGTGCTATATGGATTGCCACCCACTAGGAGTGGGTGAATGGTAAACGCTTTTCTCAACTTTTCATTCTTAATATAACTTGAAATAAATTTATAAACAGAGTTATAGCTCTTTAATTTCAGTAAAGAGGGGATTTGTTTAAGCATAAACCAGACTTTATGAAATGGTTTATCAGCCAATTTTAAAAATCCAGTCGTGAAAATTTTTTCCGATTGTATTAAAAGTTTTTCAAAACCTTTTTTATCTTCTGAACTTATTTGTTCTATTTCCCCAAGCAACTTTTGAAGATCTTCTCCATAATTTAATTTTGAAAGGTCATCAAAGATGAATTGATACCAAATTTTAAGAGGAACTATTTTAATATAATCTTTGTAATTTTTTTTAAACAAGTCAAAGAGTTCATAAATTAAATGAGGTGCAGTTATAACTGTAGGTCCAGCATCATATGTATAACCTTCTTTTCTAAATACTCTTGCACGTCCGCCTAGATCATTTTGTTTTTCAATTAAGGTGACATCATGACCTTTTGATTTCATACGCAGAGCGGCTGCTATTCCACCAAAACCCGAACCGATTACGACAACTCTCTTTATATTATTCATCCTATTATGGGGAAAAACTATCTTAAAAGTTGTGTTTTTTCAGGAAAAAAACACTTTTTTTGTGGAATTTTTTTATTTTAAGGGTTCTTTAATAAGCAAATTTCAGTATATAGTGTCGCAGTTAAAAGCGAAACCTTATGGCTTCGCTTTTTTTGTTTAAACAAAAAGGAGAAAAATATGAAAGAAGTGTTACTTCAGCCGGGTGATCTAGTCGGAATTTCGTTCTGGGTTATCTCAATGGCAATGTTAGCTGCTACAGTATTCTTTTTCGTAGAAAGAAATTCTGTAAAAGCTTCTTGGAGAACTTCTGTAACTTTAATGGGTTTAGTTTGCGGTATCGCATTCGTGCACTACATGTATATGAGAGGCGTATGGATCAATACTGGACAAAGTCCAACAGTCTTTAGATACATCGACTGGTTACTGACAGTTCCATTACAAATGTTAGAGTTTTACTTTATACTAATGGCAGTTAGAAAAGTTCCATCAGGAATTTTCTGGAGATTGCTAGTTGGTACTTTAGTGATGCTTATCGGTGGTTATGCCGGAGAAGCGGGAATGATTAACGTCAACGCTGGTTTCTTCATTGGTATGGCTGGATGGATTTACATTTTATACGAAATCTTTGCTGGTGAAGCAGGACAAATCGCTAATAGGATGAAAGGTCCAGCTGCAGGAGCATTTAACTTCTGTAAATGGGTTGTAACTATTGGTTGGTCAATCTATCCTTTAGGCTATTTATTTGGTCTAATGATGGGTAATGCTGACGCTGTAACTTTAAACGTAATTTACAACTTAGCTGATTTCTTAAACAAAATCGGTTTTGGTTTAGTAATTTATGCAGCAGCGAAGCAAATGACACCTGCATCTCAGAAGTAATATAATTACTTTTTAAATTAAAGGGGCCTACGGGCCCCTTTTTTTTTGTTCAATAAATAAATAATTGAGATATTATTTTATATATGAGTTCATTATTGGATAAAATAAATTACCCGCATGACTTGAGACGTTTCAACAAAGAAGACCTTCCTCTCATCGCTGAAGAGTTAAGAAAAGAGCTTATTGACGCCGTATCAACAACTGGTGGACATCTTGGTGCAGGACTTGGTGTTGTTGAACTCACTTTAGCTATTCATTATATTTTTGATACACCAAAAGATCGTTTGATTTGGGACGTTGGTCATCAAGCCTATCCCCATAAAATTATCACAGGTAGAAAAGATAAGATTAGAACTTTAAGACAAGGAAAAGGTTTGTCTGGTTTTACAAAACGATCAGAAAGTGAATATGATCCATTTGGTGCAGCACATAGCTCAACATCAATATCAGCAGGATTAGGAATGTCGGTTGCAAGAGATTTGGATGGTAAAACAAATAATATAATTTCAGTCATAGGTGATGGAGCAATGAGTGCCGGGATGGCCTATGAAGCAATGAATAATGCTGGATCCATGGACTCTAGGCTAATCGTAATTTTAAATGATAACGATATGTCTATTGCACCACCTGTTGGTGCAATGAGCTCATATTTGGCAAAATTATTATCGGGAAAAAAATATATCGGATTTAGAGAGTTTTTTAAAAAATTAGCAAATAAATTTCCAAAATCTCTTAAAAAAGGAATTGGTCAAGCTGAAGAATATCTAAGGGGATTAGCAGTAGGTGGTACATTATTTGAAGAAATGGGTTTTTTTTACGTTGGAACCGTAGATGGCCACAACTTTAATCATCTTTTACCAGTATTAGAAAATGTAAAAAATTCAAAGCATGAAGGGCCCTTTTTGGTTCACGCAGTAACCCAAAAAGGTAAAGGTTATAAGCCGGCAGAAGACTCAAAAGATAAGTATCACGGTGTATCAAAATTTAATATTGCGACAGGAGAGCAGTCAAAATCAAAATCAAATATTCCATCTTATACATCTGTGTTTGGTGAAACACTTACTAAGCATGCAGAGAAGGATAGTAAAATTGTAACTGTTACAGCTGCAATGCCATCTGGGACTGGAGTTAATATTTTTAAAAATAAATTTCCAAAAAGATCTTTTGATGTAGGTATTGCTGAACAACATGCTGTAACGTTTGCAGCTGGACTTGCTACAGAGGGTTATAAACCCTACGCAGCAATTTATTCAACTTTTTTGCAACGAGCTTACGATCAAGTAGTTCATGATGTAGCTATTCAAAAATTACCAGTAAGATTTGCGATTGATCGAGCTGGTCTCGTCGGCGCTGACGGACCTACTCATGCAGGAGCATTCGATATCACTTATCTCTCTACTTTACCAAACTTTATCGTAATGGCAGCGAGTGATGAAGCTGAACTTGTAAGAATGATCAATACTTCAGTTGATATAAATGACTCACCATGTGCATTCAGGTATCCAAGAGGAAACGGTATAGGAATTGAATTACCTGATATTCATGAGAAGATTGAGATTGGTAAAGGAAGATTGGTTCAAGAAGGAACCACTGTTTGTATTTTAAATTTTGGTGCAAGACTTTATGAATGCAAAGATGCAGCAAAAAAACTTCAACCCAAGGGCATTACCACAACTATAGTTGACGCAAGGTTTGCTAAGCCACTTGATCAAGAATTAATTATAAGATGCGCAAGAGAACATGAAATGTTAATTACTATTGAAGAAGGATCTATTGGTGGATTTGGTTCTCATGTCTCGCATTTGTTATCAGAAAAAGGTTTTTTTGACAAAGGTTTAAAATTTAGATCGATGATACTCCCAGATATTTTTATTGATCAAGATACACCTGAAAAAATGTATGACTATGCTGGACTAAATGCAGTACATATAGCAGACAAAATTGAAAAGGTTTTCTTTAATAAAGATGATATTAAAATTATAAAATAAAAATGAAAAAATTTTTATATTTAATTTTAATAATTACTTATATCGGAGCTGATGCAACTGCAGATATTTCAAAAATAAAAGTTGATGGTCGTTTAAGATATTTTTCTACTCTTGTTGATAATCTTGGTAAAGATTATGACAGTGCTAGACCAGGACCTGTGTTGGATCTACACTTTTCTTATCCGGTATCGCCTAAATTTGTTATTAAAAATTTTAATTATTTTGTAAATTATAATGACACTACATCTGGTGACGAAGAAATGAATGTAGAAATTAATCAGCGGTTAGCTTTTATGTATATGAATAAAGGAAGAGTGATAGCGCCTTACTTGAAAATGGTGAACCACGATGAAAACCCAAGCAAACAAGTAGACAATTCTCACAAAGGTATTTATTTGGAGCAATTTTTTAATAAAGATAGATCGGTCTCACTTGATTACAGAGAAGAATTGTCAGATGGAAGTGTTATTGGAAAAATTCGCTATGGACAAAGGGTTTTTGATTTAAGATATAAGAATAAAAATTTATTTTTGTTTTTTGATAAGCCAGTTCACCTGAACCTTGGATATACAGAAGGAGTAAATTTAAGAGGAGTTAAATCTTTGATATTCACCAGCGACATAACTAAAAACTTAGAAGTCACTGTAAAATATATAGATAATATAGGTAAAGGCCCAATAGGATCTACAAATCTAGCACAGAATAGAAACTTTCTAGTTTCTGAGATTGGCTTTAAGTTTTAGTTACATTTTTAAAACCCAAAGTGGTGTTTTTTTCTTTACTTAAAAACAAAAATAGTTTTTAAACCCATATTGGGGAAATCATTGGGAATGAATAGTTCAAAAGCTAATTTGGCAAAACATGCAACAGACGCTGCGACTAATAAAGAAAAAAATACTAAGTATGCAAATGCTTCATACAGTTGGCAAACTTTCTTAATAGATTTTTACAGAAGAGTTAAGCAATACTATAATTTTGATTTTGATAGCTTCATGATCATGATTGTAACCGTAAGTCATATAACTCACGAAAATTATAAAGATGATCCAGGTTTAGATGGAACTTACACCGATTTTATCAAAGGATTTAAAGATGTGAAACCAGGTTCTTTGTCTAAAAGAAAACTGGGTATTAATGCAATTTCTAATATTCTTGAAATGCCAGAAGAAACTACAAGAAGAAAAATTGATAAACTTATCAAACAAGGATTATTATCAAAATCAAAAACTGATGGTATTATTTTATCACAAACCTTTATTGAAAAACATTTTCCATTTGCTGATCAAACAGCCAAAAATTTAGGAAAGTTAATTCGAACATTTGATAAAGCTGGATTAATAAATGCAGCAAAAAATTTTAAAATGTAATGAAAAAGATTATCTACGGCCTTTTTGATGTAGCTAATTCACCATTCACAATTATAATCATTACATTTATATTTGGACCTTATTTTGCAAAAGAAATCGTAGGCGATCCTGTTAAAGGTGCAGCTTACTGGCAATGGACAGCAGGTTTGTGCGCTATTACGATTGCAATCTTTGGAACAATTTTAGGATCTATCAGTGATAATATTAAAAACGGTAGAAAATATTTTTTTATTTTAAGCACTACACTTTGTATTGCTATCACAACATTTTTTTATAATGCTATGCCTTCCAAAGATTACATTCTTTTCACATTAATTGTATTTTTTCTTGCTAATTTTTTTTATGAGCTTTCTCAGATGTTTTATTTTTCCTATTTAAATGATTTTTCAGATAAAAAAAATATCGGGTATGTTTCAGGTTTAGGGTTTGCTTTAGGATATATTGCAATTCTACCAGTTTTATATTTTGTACTTGAATTTTTTTTAATACCAGAAGTTACTTTATTTAGTTTAGATAAATCATCTTTTGAGCATATAAGAATTATTGCTTATGTCGTTGCAATATGGTTTTTAGTCTTCTCATTACCAATAGTTGCTATAATTCTTGATACAACTTCCAAACAGAGTGATGAGAAAAAAATTTTTAAAAGTTTAAAAGAACTTATATGGAATAATGGTTTTACGGTTAAAGGAAAGTTTTTAATAGCAAGATTATTTTACGCAGATGGATTGATTGTTCTAATTACTGGCGGAGGTGTTTATGCTACAGGAGTTCATGGTTTTAATACTAAAGAATTACTTGTATTGGCATTTATTGGAAATTTAATAGCAGCAATCGCAGCCTTCATCGGTGGTTATTTAAATGATCGCTTTGGAAGTAAAAAAGTTATCGAATATTGTTTAATTGGTTTTATTTTAACAATTCTCTTAATGGTAATCTCTAGAAACAAGCAAGAGTTTTTTGTATGTGTAATGTTTGTTGCAATTTTAGCTGGTCCATTACAAAGTGCTAGCAGGGTATTAATGGTAAATTTATTAGATGAAGAAGATCTTGGTAAGGGCTTTGGGCTGTTTACATTTTCTGCAAGATCTACTTCTTTTATTGGTCCTTTATTAGTAGGAACATTAACTTTTTATATTTCGCAAAAATATGCTCTATTAGCAGTGGTACCATTATTTTTCATCGGATATTATCTCTTTAAAGGTCTTAAATTAGATACTGAAATCAACAGTATTAATTAAGAGTTGTATTTTTGAATCAAAGTAGAATCAAAACGGAATCAAAACGTGAACATTTAGTTTGATGTAAATTTAAAGTGTTTATAACTAAGGTAATTTAATATTCTAAGACAGTCTTTCAGTCATTCCAGCTGATGCTTCTGGTGAAATAACTCTTGCCTTAATTCTTAGTTTTGACTGATTAGTAGACACTTCGTTTTGTATTTTTCTAATTTTTTTTAAAACTTGCTCCAAATGTTTTTGTTTTTCTTTTTCGTCTTCTATTTTCAGGACTTGCTCTTTCTCTTGCTGTAAATCTTTTTGTTTTTGATATGCGTCGTCATAAATTTTATAGTATTCTTCCCAAATAATCTTAGTTTCGGATGTTTTATTATTTATAAATATTGCAAGATTATTATGACATTTCCCGCACTTTAAGCGCTTTTTGATAGTATGCTCTTTTAGAGTTTTATAGGGATTTTCAAATGAAAGACCATTTAGCCTTGTAAAATGTAGTTTATTGCAGCATGGGCATTTGAAAAATTTCATAAGAAGCTATTAAAGCTATAAGTTGCACTTTTCTCAATATTATCCACACCCATTTTAGGGATTAATATTTTTGGATTGTTCTTAATTTTGACTCCAAGGATTTTTACTTTTTGTGCTAATTTTTTTAACTTTCCTGAATTGCTTTTTATAGCTACGGTTGAAAAATAAAATTGCGATTGCTCCGAACAAAAATCCACCGATATGTGCTCCATAAGCTACACCTCCACCCGCACTGTTTGTCGCAGCGGAACTTATAAATTGTAGCAAGAACCAAATTCCTAAAACGAAAACTGCTGGCACTTTTACAATTTGTGAAAAAAAACCAAGAGGTATCAGAACCAAAACTTTAGCTTTAGGATAATTAACAATGTAGGCTCCAAGTACACCTCCAATTGCTCCACTAGCTCCAACCATAGGAATAGTTGACTCTGTATTCATATAAACCTGCGTTAATGCTGCAGCTATACCTGAAAGAAGGTAAAATATTATAAATTTTATTTTTCCCAGTCCATCCTCAATGTTATCAGCAAAGATCCACATATATAACATATTACCAATCAGATGCATAAAACCACCATGCATAAACATCGATGTAAATAGTGTTATTGTAGGTGGTACTCTATAAACTTCATCAGGCAATTGTAAATTATGAATTAAGGATGCCGGGATTACTCCCCATGAATAAAAAATTGCACCACTTTTATAGTTTGGTGATGATAACTCTAATAAAAAAACTATAATACAAATCCCAATGATGAAATAAGTAACTATTGGAGTTGAGTGAGTAGGGTTATCGTCTTTAAGTGGAATCACTAACTGTTACATTGGCCTTTGTGCATTAAGTAGTGATCAAGTAAAATGCAAGCAAGCATTGCTTCCCCAATTGGAACTGCCCGAATTCCTACACAAGGATCATGCCTACCTCTTACAGATATTTTAGTATTCTTTCCTTTTTTATTCACTGTCTGTCTTGTATTTAAAATTGAAGAGGTTGGTTTAACAGCAAATGAACAAATGATTTCTTGACCAGAAGAAATACCTCCCAAAATACCTCCAGCTTTATTTGTTTTAAATTTAACTTGTTTGCCTGAAGATCTCATTTCATCAGAATTGGTTTCACCAGTTAGTGTTGCAGCATCGATACCTGCACCAATATTAACAGCCTTGACTGCATTGATACTCATTAATCCCGCAGCAATATCTGCATCTAGTTTAGAATAAATTGGAGCACCAAGTCCAACAGGAATACCTCGTGCTCGAAGTTCAATCATTGCACCACATGAACTTCCTGATTTTCTAATATCCATTAAATAATGTTCATAAATAGAAACAACTTCTCTATCAGCTGCAAAGAAAGAATTTTTATTTATTTGTTTATCATCCCAATTATCAGGATTTGAAAAAATTGGTCCCACTTGCGTAACTGCGCCAACAATATTAAATTTTTTTCCAAGTTTTACCTGCAAAACTTTTCTTGCAATTGCACCTGCAGCAACACGTGCAGCAGTCTCTCTTGCAGACGATCTTCCACCACCTCTGTAATCTCTGATGCCATATTTTTTAAAGTATGTAAAATCAGCATGACCCGGTCTAAATTTATTTTTTATGTCGCTGTAATCCTTTGATTTTTGATCTTCATTATAAATTATTAAAGAAATTGGAGTACCGGTTGTTTTACCTTCAAATACACCAGATAAAATATGCACTGTGTCACTTTCTTTTCTTTGTGTAACAAATTTTGATTGCCCAGGTTTTCTTCGGTTTAATTCACCTTGAATATCACTCTCTTTTAAAGGAATATTAGGAGGACAGCCGTCAACGACACAGCCAAGTGCTGGACCATGAGACTCTCCCCATGTTGTAAATCTAAAAAATTTCCCAAAAGTATTGAATGACATTGTAAGTATTATATAGGTTAATTTGGCTTAATTATGAACGAAAAATTAGGATTAGACTCAGCTTTTTTGGATGAAAAAAATCCGTTTGATTTATTCAAAATCTGGATGAAAGAAGCAGAAAAAAAAGAACCAAATGACCCAAATGCATTTAACGTTGCAACAGTAGATAGTACCGGTCAGCCAGACAATAGAGTTGTTCTTCTTAAAGGGCTAACAGATAAAAGTTTTATTTTTTATACGAATTTGGAGAGTAAAAAGGGCAGGGATCTGAGACACAATCCAAAAGCATCCATGTGTTTTCACTGGAAATCATTACTAAGACAGGTTCGTATCCAAGGATCTGTAGAGCTTGTTGATAGCAAAACAGCGGATGATTATTATAATTCCAGAGCTTACGGAAGTAGAATTGGTGCGTGGGCGTCATCTCAGTCTGAGGTCATGAAGCACCGTGATGAATTTGAAGAAAAAATCGAAGAATTTAAAAAAAAATATCCTGATGAGAATAATGTTCCAAGACCACCATATTGGTCAGGATGGGCTCTCACTCCCTACAAGATAGAATTTTGGAAAGATGTCAAAAATAGATTACATCAAAGACTATGTTATAGCCGTATTGGAGATTCTTGGTCCAAAGAACTTCTATATCCATAATAAATAACATTAACCTAATTATAATTACAACCTAGGTTTGTAAATGTAATAAAAATTAAATATTGATGTATTATAATGTTTAATTAATTTTAATTAAAAAACTTTAAATGTTTAAAATGATACCAGCCTCTTCAAAGGGAAGCTTAATTTTTTTAACAATAATTTTTTTTATAACTTCATTTAAAACTTATAGTTACGATGGTCCTTTATTTGATGCCATGGCACAAATAGATGAAACAGTTAATATGAAACAAGCTATAAAAGATGTTAGGAACGCCTCTATTTCAAAAATAGCTCTTTTCGCAAGGAGCAGAAAATTTTTAGGAGAAAATGAAAAAAAATTAATTAAATTACAAAAAAAAAATAAAGATTTAATTATTTTAGGTGCTCCAAAGTACTTTTTACATAAAAAAGATATTTCTAAGAAATTTACAAATCATACATTAGCAAATGTAGACAAATATAATTATGCATTCATAGGTGAAATATTATTTACTCATGCTGATAAAGACCACGGAAGACAGCATGCTTCTGGAGAAACTTATTTAGATCCTTCAGGTGAAGGACATTTAAATTTTTTAAAATCTATTTCCAGAAAAAAAATACCCGTAATGATACACTGGGAGTTTTACAATTGGGATAGAGACTTTCCTAAATTTTCTAAAATATTTAGTCAATTTCCAGAAGTTACCTTTATCATTCCACATATGGGTTTTGGAAGTATCAATCAAATTGACACAATATTATCCTCACATCCGAATGTTTACATGACTATTTCTAAAAGCTTAAAAAAAAATACTTCTGTGTCCAAAGAAATATCATTAAAAATTGGAGAAGGAATGGTTGAAAATAAAGTTTTAAAACCTGATTGGAAAAACCTATTAGTAAAATATCAAAATAGATTTATGTTTGCTACGGATGCGCATAAAAAACACAGATGGAAAAAATATAATAAAAGAGTCAAACATACAAGAAAACAAGTTTTAAGATTTTTACCAAATGATGTTGCTAAAAAAATTGCATATAAAAACGCTGAAAAAATTTACGGTATTAAATTAAAATAATTAAAATCACTTAGAAATTTTTATAAATCTTATAAATTGGATGTTGAACTTTGCTTAAATCTTTTTTGTTTGCTGATAGCCATGGATTTTTACAACCCCATTTTTTAATTGTAGGTATTAAAGAATGTTCCCATTTTAAATAACCTTTTGAGTCGGCTTTACTTCCAAGATGCCTTTTTGGAAAAAAATAAGTGGGATCTGGTTTTGTTGATTTATAATTTTTTTTTATTTTACGAGCATTACTTTTCTGCCATATAGCTTGGTAACCCATTCGTCTTAACCATATAACGGCAAAAACAGCAGAGCTTGGAATATTGGAAAAAATTAAAACTCTAGTATTTGTTGATGATATAAATTTATCAGTACTTTGTATCAACGTCGTTGCATCAACTTGTTTCCAACCAGGTATTTTTTTAAAATTTTTAATTTCAGAATTAATCTGAAAATTATAGCAATTAGTTTCTTTATTCATAATTTGAGTCGATGGGATCTTAAATTTTTTAGCTATACTATGTGCTAATTTTAAATCGTCTTTATAATTTATTTTTGTAGATTTAATTTTTGACTGGTTTTTAAATTTACGATCAAATCCATTTAATACCCAGTTTTGTGTTCCACCATTTAAAACATATTTTTTATTCTTAAAATTAAAATCTTTTAATGTTTGGCATGCAATAATACTTCTTGTTCTACCGGCACAATGAACAATATAATTTTTTCTTAAATTTTCTTTATTGTTTATAAAACACGGTAGTTCACCCCCAGAACATTGCACTGATTGAGGAAGAGAAAATTTTTCAAATTCTTTTTTTGGTCTAGCATCAATTTGTAAATAATTATGGTTTTTTTTGTGAATTTTATAAAGTTCTTTAGCGTATAAATTTTTAATATTTGAGGTAATTTCTATCCATTCACCAAATGCTTTTGAGAAAGTATATTCCCCTGCCCATAAAGGAAATTTATATTTTTTCCAAATCTTATAATCTCCTTTAATGATAAATGATCTATCATACTTAAATTTTTTAAGTATTTTTTGTATTTTATCTTTTTGATAAATATTTTTAATGCCAATTAGTATTAGTGTAGTATTTACATCAGGAACTAATTCTTTAATTAAATATTCAAATTTAGAAAAAGGACAATTGACCGAACCAAAAGCAAAACCATGTACATATTGTTTCCTTTCTCTAATATCTAAAAAAGAGAGATTTTTTGTGTTATTTTTAAAAAAATTTAAAACTTGTTTAATCTTTAAAGATTGCATTAAACAATTTCAATCCAGTAACCATCAGGATCTTTGATAAATGCAATATTACTCATTCTACCATCCGTTGGTTTTTTTTGAAAGGTAACACCTAATTTTTCAAATCTTTCGCAAGCTTTAACAACATCGGGAACTTTAAAAGCAATATGACCAAATCCACGTGGCTCTTTATTTCCATCATGATAATTAAAATTTTTATCATCTTCAGTTCCATAATTATGAGTTAACTCTAAAATTGATTTTTGTCTTAACACCCATGCACGTTTTTCATCATCAGTTTCAGGAATATCTTTTACCTCTTCAGCATCAAAACTTCCTAAAAAATATAATGAAAATTGAGCTGCAGGAAAATCAATTTTGCGTAATAATTTCATTCCCATTATCCGTGTATAAAAATCTACAGACTTTGTCGGATTTTTAACTCTAATCATGGTGTGATTTAGTCTGTAATTTTGTGTTTCTTTATCTGGTGTTTTACAATTACCTTCTACTTCACTGAACATTTTTACTCCTATTATTTATCGTTTGCTTTTTTTAATCTTAAAAAAATCTTGTTTAAATTTATCTCCATTTTTTTAAAAAACTTATCTTTTTGTAATCTTTTTAATAAATCTTCATTAATACCACCTCTGGTTTGCAGGGATTTAATAGATTTATTTAAATCAAAATTATGATGATTAAATTCAAATAACATTCCAGTTAAAAAAATATTTAAATATTTGTTCGCATCCTCATTCCTAATTTTGTTTTTTAAAAGGTATTTTTTTAATAAATTTATTATTGAAGCATAGGTTGCCATGAACGATGACATTACCCATAAATGGTTATTTTGCTTTTCATTTTTTGCGATAACCACAGATCCAATTAATTCAAATAAACTTTTAATTAACTTGTGATTTGGAAAAATTATTGTTGGGCTCAAACTATCTGATGCCATTGGTAGAGGAGCTGCTTTAATAATTACTTTTGCAGGGTTGCACAGTGTTTTTAAATTTTTTATATTTAATGTAGATACAAAACTGACAATTATCTGACCTTTTTTAAATTTACAGATTTTTAATTCTTTAGTTGCAACTTTTGGTAATAAGCCAACAAAAATAATTGATGATTTATCAATGATATCTTGATTTTCTGAATAAACTTTAATTTTCTTTGATTTTTTTCTTAATTTAAGGGAATTTTTTTTAGATCTTTTGGAAATATTAATTTGCCCAATCTTTGCTTTTGACTTAAGTAAGCCCTCGATGACTGAAGTTGTAATTGTTCCTGTTCCTATAAAACCTAATTTCATAAATGATGTTTTAAACTAAAGCATAATGTTATCCAATTATAAAATACCTGGTTTTTTGTTAGTATCGCTAGGTGGTCTATTTTTAAGTACAGGTGGCGCGTTATTTAAATTATTTGAAAATCAAGACGTGTGGACTATATATTTTTGGCGTTCTTTTTTCTTTACCCCAGCAGTTTTATTATTCCTTTTTTTTACATCAAAAAAACAAGTTATAAAAAAATTTAAAAGCCTTGGTTTAATCGGAATTATTTGTGGGGCATTATATGCATCTGGAAGTGGCGCATATATGTTTGCCATGAAATATACAACAGTAGCAAACGTTCTTTTTATTATCAGCACACAAACTTTTATGCTTGCAATTGGTGGTTATTTTATTCTTAAAGAAAAAATAAATATTTCTACAGCTATCGCTATTATTATGGCTTCTGTTGGAATTTATATAATGATTGGAACCAAAGTTTCAAACGGAACAATGCTTGGAAATTCTTTAGCGTTTGTAACACCATTGTGCTTCACTAGTATTGTCATGATTATAAGAAAATATAAACAAATCGACATGGTCCCAGCCGTTGCATTGTCTGGTGTCATTTGCATGATTGTAGGAGCTTTATTAAGTAAAGATTTAACTTTAAATACGCATGACCTTTTTTTAGCTTTCCTTTTTGGTTCAATTCAATATGCACCAGGTTTTATTTGTTTAACTTTAGGTTCAAGAACTACAGAGTCCGCGAAAGTTGGAATTTTTGCATTTTCTGAGGCAATAGCCGGACCAATATGGGCCTGGATATTTGTTAACGAAAACCCATCTGCAGGAGTATTTATTGGTGGAACTATTATTTTCTTAGCGCTACTGTTAAAGTCTTTTAAAAAATAGAATGAATAAATTATCGATTATAGGAGCAGGTTTTTCAACAGCTGTACTTTGTCATTATTTACAAAATAAAGATGTTCACATCTTTGAAAAATCAAGAGGTCCAGGTGGTAGATCATCAACACGTAAAGTAGATGATATTGGAGTATTTGATCACGGACTTCAATATATTTCTCCTAAAACTGAAGAGTTTTCAAAATTCATTAAAAACATTAAAGGTATAAAAAAATGGCAAGGAGACTTTGTAGAACTAAATGGAAAAGAAAAAATATTACCAAAAAGTGAAAAACTAATTGGTGAACATGGAAATAATGATTTTGCTAAAAATTTAATTGATATTAATAAATGCAAATTTAAATTAAAAATTGAAAAAATTGAATTTCATAAAGATCATTGGAAATTAATTGATGATAGTCAAAGTGAATATAGTACACAAAATTTAATATTAACATTACCCCAGGAGCAAACCTACAGTTTAATAAAAAATGTTGATATTAAATTTAAAATAGAAAAAAATATTATGAAGCCATGTTTTACAGTGATGTTAGCATTAAAAAAAACATCTATTTTTAAATACTCAGGCTATATTATAAAAAATAACCCAATCATCTCGTGGTGTGCGAATGAAAGTTCTAAACAAAGATCTCTTAATAATAATGAATTAACTCAATTAACTATTCAATCTACTGAGGAGTATGGTTATAAAAATTTTAAAAAATATAAAGAGAATAAAGATGTAATTTTAAATGAAATCTTAGAAACATTTCTTCATATGTTTCAAATCGATCGTTCAGAGGTAGTTCATAAAAATGTTCATGGATGGTTATACGCTTATGCTGAGAGCAATGATTTACCTGTTTTTTGGGATAATCAATTGTGCCTCGGTATTACTGGGGATTGGTTTACTGGTGGGAAAGCCGAAAATTCTTGGCAAAACGCAAAGTTATTAGCCGATATTATTAATAATTAAATTACAGGTGTCGGTCAATTCACACAAATATTGCATAAAAGTCATATTTGATACAACTAAAGGTATCTTGTAAAAAATTTAAACCATAGTACAAAAACACTGTACGGGAGAGTCTGTTTAATCAGCACCGAAGGAGCAAAGCCCAGGAAACTCTCAGGTAAATGGACCGTACATAAAATAAACTCTGGAAAGCGGACTATGGTCCCACCGAAGGAGCTAAAATCTCTCAGGTAAACCGACAGAAGGGCAGTAAACAGAGTTTAAAATGAATCAAAGCGCAGAAAAGATAACAAATTTAAAAACTGAACTTTATAATTTTCATATTGCCAATGGGGGCAAAATGGTTCCGTTTGCAGGTTACGATATGCCAGTACAATACTCTGAAGGAATTATAAAGGAGCATCAGCATGTAAGATCTGCTGTTGGAATTTTTGACGTTTCACACATGGGCCAATTTTCTATTGTTGGAAATGAAAAAGATTATTTAGCTTTGGAACAAATTGTTCCTATAGATTTAAAATCGCTTAAAGTTAATCAATCAAAATATTCTGTTTTAATGAATAACAAAGGTGGAATAGATGATGATTTAATAATTACAAAATCAGAAGAGGGAATAAATATCGTATTAAATGCGGCTTGCAAACACCATGATATAACTAGAATACATGAAGTAATAAATCCATCTAAAACTAAATTACACGACAATTTATCTTTAATAGCAATTCAAGGACCCAAAGCAGTAAACATACTGGAAGTTTTAGTTAATGGCGTAAAAGATTTAAAGTTTATGACTGGTGGAAAATTTAAATATAAAGACAATGATATTTATGTAAACCGATCTGGTTATACTGGTGAGGATGGTTTTGAAGTTTCTTTAGAGAATTCAGTTGTTAAAGATTTTTGCAAAACTCTATTAGAAAATGGAGACGTAAAACTTATTGGATTGGGTGCAAGAGATTCTCTAAGGTTAGAGGCCGGTTTATGTTTATATGGTCATGATCTTAACCCAGATATATCACCAATAGAAGCAAGTTTAAGTTGGGCATTATCGAAAATGAAAAAAGAAGAAGGAAATTTTTTAGGTTCAAAGGTTGTAAAAGATCAAATTGAAAACGGTGTTAAAAAAAAGAGAGTTGGAATCAAACCAGATAAAATAATTGCTCGAGAGGGTTCAAAAATATTTAAGGATGATAAAGAAATAGGAGTTGTAACAAGTGGTGGTTTTGGACCAAGTGTTAATGGCCCTGTTGCGATGGGTTATGTTTTGAAAGAATTTGCTAACGAAGGAGAAACTCTGGAATTAGAAGTAAGAGGAAAAAAGCATCAAGGGAAAGTATTTAAGATGCCTTTTTACAAGAAAAGCTATGTTAAATAAGAAAGGAAAATAATGTCAGAAAAAAAATATTCCGAAAAACATGAATGGGTTGAGTTGAATGGAGACATAGCAACGGTCGGTATTACAAAGCATGCAACTGAACAATTAGGAGATATTGTATTTACAGAGGTGCCAGAAAAAGGAAAAAGTTTTGAGGCTGGTGGCGAAGCTGCAGTAGTAGAGTCAGTAAAAGCAGCGAGCGATGTTTATTCACCGATTGCTGGAGAGGTGACAGAAAGTAATGATGCGATTGTTGGTGATCCATCTCTCGTAAATCAGGATCCAGAAGGCAATGGATGGTTTTTTAAAATTAAAGTTTCAGACGTTAATCAGATTAGTAATTTAATGAACAAATCAGACTATGATAAATTTGTAACAGAAAGTGCATAATGACAGATAATAGAAATAAAGAATTTATAAGAAGACATATTGGACCATCATCAGAAGAGCAAAAAAAAATGTTGGCATATTTAGGATACGACTCACTAGACAAATTTATAAAAAAAATTGTACCTGAAAAAATACTTGAAAAAAATCCGCTCAAAATTAACTCGCCAATATCAGAACATGACGCTCTCCAACAAATTAAGCAAATGGCTAATCAAAATAAGGTTTTTAAAAGCTTTATTGGTATGGGTTACTACGGGACTTATACACCTAATGTGATTTTGAGAAACATTTTGGAAAATCCAGGGTGGTATACTTCATACACTCCATATCAGCCAGAAGTAGCACAAGGTAGACTTGAAATGTTACTTAATTTCCAACAAATGGTAATGGATTTAACAGGTATGGACATTGCCAATGCTTCTTTACTTGATGAAGGAACAGCAGCGGCAGAAGCTGTAGCCTTATGCCAAAGACTTGATAAGAATAAATTAAATAAAATCTTCATTTCCAAAAACTGTAATCCTCAGACTATAGATGTTGTGAAGACTAGAGCTGAGCCATTCAATTTGGAAGTTATTATAGGAGATGACAAAAATATCCAGACATTAGAAGACGATATATTATGTGCATTGTATCAATACCCAAACACCTATGGTGAAATTATAGGTGCAGAAGAATTTATTAAAGCAGCCCAGAGTAAAAACGGAAAAGCAATACTAGTAACAGATTTGCTTGCTCTAACAGCTTTAAAACCACCAGGGGAAATGGGCGCGGATATTGTCGTTGGAAATTCACAACGTTTCGGAGTTCCGATGGGTTACGGAGGACCACATGCTGCTTTTTTTGCAACTAAAGATGAATTTAAAAGAGCAATGCCTGGACGTTTAATTGGTGTTTCTAAAGATAGAAATGATGATCAAGCACTAAGAATGGCATTACAAACTAGGGAACAACACATAAGAAGAGAGAAGGCAACAAGTAATATTTGTACTGCACAAGCATTGCTATCAGTAATGGCAGCGGCCTATGGAATTTATCATGGACCTGAAGGCATCAAACATATTGGAGAGAGAACATTAAAATTTGCAAATGCTTTTGCAGAAAAAATCAAAACAAAATTTAAAATTTTGACAGATAATTTTTTTGATACTGTAACCATCAATACAGCAGGTAAGACAAAAGAAATTTATGCTAGAGCTTTGGAGTTTAAAGTAAATTTGAGACTAATAGATGATAATGGAATTTCAGTCTCATTCGATGAAACAACTAAAATAGAAGATATAAATAATTTATTTAAAATTTTTGGAATAAAAGATGAATTAAAAAATATCGACAAAGTTAAAATAAACTCTATCGAGAGTTCACTGAAAAGAAAAAGTAAATACTTAACTCACAAAGTTTTTAATTCTTATCATTCTGAAACTGAAATGCTTCGTTATTTAAAATTACTAGAGGACAAGGACATAGCGCTTAATCGTTCAATGATTGCTCTGGGTTCATGCACGATGAAACTAAATGCAGTTGCTGAGATGATACCTGTGACTTGGCCAGAATTTGGTGGAATCCATCCGTTTGCACCGGTTGACCAAGTGAAAGGTTATATGAAAATGTTTGATGATTTAGAAAATATGTTATCTGAAATCACTGGTTTCACTGGTATATCTTTGCAACCTAATGCAGGAGCTCAAGGAGAGTATGCTGGTTTAATGGTAATCAGAAAGTTTCACATTGAAAATGGTGATAAGGATAGAAACGTTTGTTTAATTCCAAGTTCAGCTCATGGCACTAACCCAGCAAGTGCACAAATGGCGGGTATGAAAGTTGTAGTTGTTAATTGTGACACTGATGGAAATGTCGACTTAGCAGATCTAACTAAAAAAGCTGAAATGCACTCATCAAATCTTGCTGCTTTGATGGTAACCTATCCATCAACACACGGAGTTTTTGAAGAGCATATCAAAGATATTTGCAGTGTTATTCATAAACATAAAGGTCAAGTCTATATGGATGGTGCTAATTTAAACGCACTAGTTGGTCTTGCTAAACCTGGAAAATTTGGACCAGATGTTTGTCATATGAATTTACATAAAACATTTTGCATCCCACATGGTGGCGGAGGACCAGGAATGGGCCCGATTGGTGTAGCTAAACATTTAGAACCCTTTTTGCCAAATCATGTTTTAATTAAATCAGGTCCAAAAAAAGGTATGGGTGCGGTTTCCGCTGCTCCTTGGGGAAGCGCAAGTATTTTACCAATTTCGTGGATGTATATTAAAATGATGGGTGCCGAGGGTTTAAGGTTAGCAACTGAGGTAGCTATACTTAATGCAAATTATGCATCTAAACGTTTAGAAGAATCTTATAAAACTTTATATAAAGGAAAAAATGATCTTGTTGCTCATGAATGTATCTTGGACTTTAGACCTATAAAGGCAGAATCTGGAATTTCAGAAGAAGATATCGCTAAAAGATTAATTGATTATGGTTACCATGCTCCAACGATGTCGTGGCCAGTCGCAGGGACTCTTATGATAGAGCCAACAGAGAGTGAAAATCTAGCCGAGATTGATAAGTTTTGTGATGCATTAATTAACATCAAAAAAGAGATTAAAATGGTACAAAATGAAGTTTTTGATAAAGATGATAATCCATTAAAGAACGCGCCTCATACCAACCTAGAACTTTCTTCGGATTCTTGGACACACAAATATACAAGGGAACAAGCTGCATATCCTTTGCATTATTTAAAAGCAAATAAATTCTGGCCACCTGTCGCAAGAGTGGATAATGTTCACGGTGATAGAAATTTAGTTTGTTCATGCCCTTCATTAGATAGTTATCGCGATGAAGAAGCTGCTTAATGAACATAGAATTATTTTACAATCCTGGAAACGTGGTTTGTAATTATCTTGATATACATAATGATCACAGATTTATCTTAAGAGTGTTTGTAAATCTTACTTACTATGGTCATTTAGCGGTTGGTTTAGCATTACTTTATACAAGATACATGAATTTTTGATGAATAAAAGTTATGTAAGTTTAATTTTAATTTTATCAATTACGTTTTTATCGTCTTTTGTTGCGGGGTTAGTAACACAATTAAATATTGACCCGTGGTATCAATCTCTAAATAAGCTATCCTTTTCGCCGCCAAATTGGATATTCGGTCCTGTTTGGACAGTTCTTTATGCCTTCATGAGTATTGCCATTTGGATTGTTTACGAAAAATCTAAAAAAAGTGATCTAATTTTTTCAAAGAAAATTTTACGATATTATTTTTTTCATCTTGGAGTAAGTTTATCTTGGAGTTTTATATTTTTTTACTTTCATTTGATATTTTTAGCATTTATCAACATTTTAGTTTTAATAATAGCAATTATATTTTTAATGAATTTATATTTCCCGCGATCTAAATTATCTTTTACCTTAATGGTCCCATATATAATTTGGGTCATTTTCGCTGCAGTTTTAAATTTTGGTTTGTATCTAGTTAATTAAGACGATTAACAATATAAAAAGATAATTCTTGTAATTTTTCGATTGTAAAATTTTTTTCAAAAATCGACAAAGAGTCAGCGGCTACATTTGAAAAATAATCTGCTCTTTTTTTACATGTTTCAATAATTTTATATTTTTTAATTAAACCTAAAGTTTTATTAAAATCATCTTGATTTCTTATATTTTGTGAAAAAAATTTATTGAGTGTTTGTCTTTCTATTTTATTAGACTTTTGAAAAAGTAAAATGATTGGTAAAGTAATTTTACCTTCAAGGAAATCATTACCGATTTTTTTTCCAAAAACTTTTTCTTTTGCAGAATAATCCAATATATCATCTGTAATTTGAAAGCATGTTCCAAGATTTCTACCAAAAGATTCTAAAGCTTCTTTTTCTTTTTTTGATCGATTATTAATACATCCACCCACACGCATTGAGGCTCCAAACAACGATGCAGTTTTTGCAGAGATGATATCTAAATAATTTTTTTCTACCATATCAACCTGTTTTTCAAATTGTAATTGTAAAATTTCTCCTTGTGCTATTTCAGACGAAACAGATGATAAAATTTTTAATATTTCATCAGATCCATCATCTACTATCATTTCAAAACACCTGCTTAATAGGTAATCACCAGCTAATATTGAACTTTTGTTACCCCAAATAGCATTTGTAGTCCTATACCCTCTTCTGGACATGCTGTTATCAATAACGTCGTCATGTAATAAAGTTGCATTATGAATTAACTCAACGCAAGCTGCGAGGTTAATATGTCTGTCTCCTTTATAATTAAATATTTCAGATGAACAAATTGTAAGCAAAGGTCTTAATCTTTTACCGCCTGTCTTCATTAGATGTGTTGCCATCTCTCCAACTAGCTCAACGTGGCTTGAAAGTTTTAATTGAATGTGACTATCGACTTTTTTGAGTTGTTCAGCATAGGTTGATTTTATTTCCTCAAAAGGGTTTAAATTAGTCTTTGAAAATGGGATTACATTTAATAGCATACGAGTTTCTAGCCTATTTAGCTAAATTTTGTTAACAAAGAAATGACGCAGTTATAATAAGGTCTTTAAATTAAATCCCCAATAAATATAAGTATTTTTATTAAGATATGTTTTTTTCAAAAAAACCACAGGTTGCACATATTAGATTAAACGGCATTATCGGTAATGTAGGTCGTTTTCAACAAGGAATGAGTCTTAACTCGCATGAACAAATAATCAAAAAGGCTTTCAGTCAAAAAAAATTATCTGCAGTAGCAATTTCAATCAATTCACCCGGAGGTTCACCTGTTCAGTCACATTTAATTTTTTCATTAATTAGAAAACTAGCAACAGAAAAAAAAGTTAAAGTGATTACGTTTGCAGAGGATGTGGCAGCATCTGGAGGTTACATGCTTGCATGTGCAGGAGATGAAATTTACGCAAATCCGAGTTCAATCATTGGTTCAATCGGGGTAATTTATTCATCTTTTGGATTGAAAGAATTAATAAAAAAAATTGGTATCGAGAGACGTGTGCATACAGCAGGAAAAAACAAAAGTACACTAGATCCATTTATGGATGAAAAACCAGAAGATATAGAGAGATTAAAAAAAATTCAATTAGATTTACATGAACAATTTATTAATTTAGTAAAAAATAGTAGAAAAAACAAGTTACCAACTAATAAAGACGATAGTTTATTTAGTGGAGAATTCTGGTCTGGTACTCAATCTAAAGAATTAGGATTAGTAGATGGGTTGGGTAATATGGAGGACATTATTCAAGAAAAATATGGAAAGAAAGTTTCAATAAAAAAATATGATAAACCAGAAAGCTGGTTAAAGAAAAAATTATCTAACAGAATATCTAATGAATTTGGTTCAGTTTTAGATGAGCTTGAAAGCAGATCTTTATGGAATAGATTTGGATTATGATTAAAAAAAAAAAAATAAAGAAAAAAAAAATAAAAAAAATAAGTTCTCAAAAAAAGATTAAATTTGCTCAAATTAAAAAAAAAAAGAAAAAACTTCCATTTTTAACTTTTCAAGAAATTATATTTAAATTACAAAAATTTTGGTCTGAAAATGGTTGTGTAATTTTACAACCATATGACATAGAAGTTGGTGCAGGGACTTTTCATCCAGCTACAACTTTACGATCACTTGGTACTAAACCATGGCAAGCTGCTTACGTGCAACCATCTAGAAGACCAACAGATGGTAGATACGGTAAAAATCCTAATAGACTTCAACATTATTATCAATTTCAAGTTATTATAAAACCATCACCAAAAGATGTGCAAAAAATTTATTTAAAAAGCTTAACAGCACTTGGTATTATTTATAAAGATCATGATATTAGATTTGTAGAAGATGATTGGGAAAGTCCAACTCTCGGAGCATCAGGCTTAGGTTGGGAGGTATGGTGTGATGGGATGGAAATTACTCAATTTACATATTTTCAGCAAATGGCAGGTTTTGAATGCAGACCAGTATCTGCGGAAATTACCTACGGATTAGAGCGAATATGCATGTACATTCAAAATAAAAATAATGTTTATGATCTTGATTGGAATAATTATGGAGTAAAATATGGAGATGTTTTTTTGCAAGCAGAGAAAGAGTTTTCTGCTTACAATTTTGAACATGCTAATACAGATAGTTTACTCGAACAATTTAATAAAGTTGAGCAAGAGTCAAAAGATCTGGTAAATAAAAACCTTTGTTTACCTGCTTATGATCAATGTTTAAAAGCTAGTCATTTATTTAATCTACTTGATGCGAGAGGTGTTATTAGTGTTACAGAAAGAGCAAATTATATAAATAAAATTAGAACCTTAGCCAAGGCTTGCGGAGAACTTTGGATTAAAAACCAGTAATGTCTGATTTTTTTTTAGAACTTTATTCTGAGGAAATTCCCCATAATCTACAAATTAGCGCTAGAGAACAGTTAGACAAATTAATCAAAAATGAATTAGAGGAAAAAGAAATTAAATTTGAAAAATTTAGTATTTTTTCAACACCTAAAAGAATCTCCATAGTAATTAATAACATTACAAAAGAACAAAAAACTAACTCACAAGAAGTAAAAGGCCCTAGAGTAGGTTGTGATGAACAGGCACTTGAAGGTTTTTTAAAATCACGATCTGTAACTAGAGATGATTTAATAACTAAAGGAACTGAAAAAGGGCAGTTTTACTTTGTAAAATTAGAGGAAAAAACTATTTTTACCTCTCAAATTTTAGCTAAAAAAATTCCGTTAATTTTAAAATCTATTAATTGGAAAAAATCAATGAGATGGTCAAATCATGATTGTTTGTGGGGCAGGCCATTGAAATCTATTTGTTGTTTATTTGATGGTCAAATACTTAATTTTAATTATTTTCATTTAAATTCTTCAAATATAACTTATGTAAATGGACCCTTCGAAGATAAAGAAGTTAAAATTAAAAATTTTAAAGAGTACTTAAAGGTTCTTTATAAAAATAATATTGAGCTTGATCATGAAAAGCGTGAAGCAAAGATAAGAAAAACTCTAAATGAATTGTTAAAAAAAAATCACTGTTCAACTGAATTAAATTCTAGATTAATTGCAGAAGTTGTAAATCTTGTAGAAAACCCGGTTATATTAAAAGGTAAATTTGATAAAGAATATCTTTCTTTACCAGATGAATTATTAAATTTAACAATGATCAATCATCAAAGATATTTTCCAATGAAGCTAGAAATAGAAAATAAATTAATCAATAATTTTTTATTTGTTGCAAATAATTTCGATAATAAAAACTTAATAACAAAAGGAAATGAAAAAGTTATAGATGCCAGATTATCAGATGCTAAATTTTTTTGGGATAAAAATAAAAAGCAAAGTTTAGTTAAACAAGTTACAAAATTAAATTCAATTGTCTTTTACCAAAAGCTAGGATCTCTTTATGATAAAACGCAGAGAGTTCGTCAACTCTCCTCTGTCATAGCAGATTCTATCGGTGGGAATAAAGCGGACACCGAGATAGCCGCCTCAATTAGTAAATCAGATTTAGTTTCAGATTTAGTTGGCGAATATCCGGAGTTACAGGGAATAATCGGAAGTTATTTCGCTACTGAACAAGGTTTTAGTAAAGAAATTAGTAATGCAATTCAAAGTCACTATTTGCCACTTGGTCCAACTGGAAATGTCCCAAAAGAAAAAATTTCAATTAGTGTGGCAATTGCAGATAAAATAGACAACTTAGTTGGCTTTTTTGGAATTGATGAAAAACCTACAAGTTCAAAAGATCCTTTTGCTTTAAGACGAGCCTGTTTAGGGGTATTAAGATTGATTACTGAAAATAAAATTAATGTTTCCTTAAAAGAAATATTAAACAATTCAAAAAACTTATACATAAATCAAAAATTCAATTTAACTAACGAAAAAATAATTGAGGATCTTTTTGAGTTTTTTATTGAACGTTTCAGGATTAACTTAAAAGATAAAGGTGCAAGATTAGATATCGTTAACTCAATTTTACAAAATAATAGATTGGATGATTTTTATTTGTTGTATAAAAACATCAATGAATTATCTAAATGTTTTAAAAAACCACAAGGAAGAGATTCAATTTTGATATTTAAAAGGTCAAAAAATATCTTAGATACCTCAACAGCAAAAGATGAAGAATTTTTTGGGAACCCTGAAAATATTTTATTTCAACACCCTGTAGAAGATGAAATACTAATTAAGTTAAATGAAATTAGGGAATACTTTACAACTCCAAGTCGACTTAGAGACAATGATAAAACTATATCGTTACTATCCGAACTTAAACCAATGACAGATAATTTCTTTGCTAATGTAAAAGTGAATGATGATAATCAACAGGTAAGAAATAATAGGCTAGAATTATTAACTCTGTTATGTAAAACATTTGAAAAATTTACGGATTTTTCAAAACTAGATGGATCTTAAAAATGGCGACATGGGTTTATAATTTTAGTAAAACACCAAAAAAAGACAAAACTGGCTTAAAAAATTTGCTCGGTGGAAAAGGGGCAAATCTTGCTGAAATGATCAAAATTGGGTTACCGGTTCCTCCTGGTTTTACAATCAGCACCGAAGCTTGTAATGAATTTTACAAAAGAAATAAAAAAAATCCAGCAGGTTTAGACAAGCAAGTAAAATCTGCAATCCAGCAAGTTGAAAAAAAAATCGGAAAAAAATTTGGCGATAAAAAAAATCCTTTATTAGTATCAGTTAGATCTGGAGCGCGTGTCTCAATGCCTGGCATGATGGATACAGTTTTAAATTTAGGTTTAAATGATGAAACTGTTCTTGGACTGGCAGCGAAAACTAAAAATAATACTTTTGCTTATGATAGTTATAGACGATTTATACAAATGTATAGCAATGTTGTTTTAAATATTGGTCATCATAATTTTGAAGATTTAATTGAAAATTATAAGCTTACAAAAGGAGTAATCTTAGACACCGATCTTGATGCTGAAGATTGGAAAAAATTAATAAAAGATTTTAGAGATGTTATAAAAAAAGAAATAAAAAAAGATTTTCCTCAAAATGTGTACGAGCAATTATGGGGCGCAATTGGTGCAGTTTTTCAATCTTGGAAAAATCAGAGAGCAAAAACTTATAGAAAATTAAATAATATACCAGAAGAATGGGGCACCGCAGTAAATGTACAATCAATGGTTTTTGGAAATATGGGTAACGATTGTGCAACAGGCGTAGCTTTTACTAGGAACCCGTCAACTGGAGAAAAAAGTTTTTATGGCGAATATTTAATTAACGCGCAAGGAGAGGACGTTGTTGCAGGGATAAGAACACCTCAAAACATTACAAAAAAAGCAAGATTAGATGCAAATTCTGACGCAATGTCCATGGAAGAAACAATGCCAAAAGTTTATCAGCAGTTGGTTAAAATTTATAAAAAATTAGAGAAACATTACAAAGATATGCAAGATATAGAATTTACTGTTGAAAATAATAAACTTTGGATGCTTCAAACAAGGTCTGGAAAAAGAACAGCAAAAGCTGCAATAAAAATTGCAGTGGACATGGTTAAAGAGAAGTTAATAAAAAAAGAAGAAGCGTTATTAAGAATAGATCCAAAAATGCTGGATACTTTATTGCATCCAACGCTTGACCCAAATGCAAAAAAGGATGTTATTGCCAAAGGATTACCTGCTTCACCAGGAGCCGCATCAGGAAAAATTACTTTTTCAGCTGATGATGCTGAAGCATTAAAATCCCAAAACCAAAAAACTATTTTAGTCAGATTGGAAACCTCACCTGAAGATATACATGGCATGAATGCTGCTGAAGGTATACTTACTTGTAGAGGAGGTATGACTAGTCATGCAGCTGTTGTTGCCAGGGGTATGGGAAAACCATGCGTCTCAGGATCAGGCAATATTCAAATAGATTATCAAAATAAAGAATTTAAGGTAAACAATAGAGTCTTTAAAGAAGGAGAAGTTATCACAATTGATGGTTCGAGTGGAGAGGTTATGTTTGGAGAAGTCAAAACTATAAAACCAGATATTTCTGGAGATTTTTCAAAAATTATGTCTTGGGCTGATAATACGAGAAGTATGAGAGTAAGAACAAACGCGGAAACACCGCTTGATACAAAGGTTGCAAGAGAATTTGGCGCAGAAGGAATAGGTTTATGCAGAACAGAACATATGTTTTTTGACGAGGAAAGAATTTTGTATGTAAGACAAATGATATTATCTAAATCCAGAGAAGATCGATGCGAAGCATTAAATAAAATTTTACCATTTCAGAAAAATGATTTTAAGGAAATTTTTTCTATTATGAAAGGTTTACCTGTAACTATAAGGTTGTTAGACCCGCCATTGCATGAATTTTTACCAAAAAGTGAAAAAGAAATTTCTATTGTGGCTTCCTCACTTGGAATTTCTGAAAAAGAAATTCGTGATAGAATTTCTGACTTGCATGAAGAAAATCCAATGTTAGGCCATAGAGGATGCCGATTAGCCATATCTTATCCCGAAATATACGAGATGCAATGTGAAGCTATATTTGAAGCATTAATTGAATGCAAAAATGAAAAAATCAAAGTTCTGCCGGAAATTATGATTCCTCTCGTAGCTACTGGACAAGAATTAGAAATTTTAAGAATCTTAGTTGATAATAAAGCAAAGGAAGTTTCAAATAAATATAAACAAAAATTAGATTATATTGTTGGTACAATGATTGAATTACCACGAGCTGCTTTAAATGCAAAAGATATATCAAAATATGCTGATTTCTTTAGTTTTGGTACAAATGACTTAACCCAAACTACATTTGGTATCAGTAGAGATGACTCTGGGAAATTCTTAGAAGATTACGTAGATAATAATATTTTTAAGATTGATCCTTTCGTAAGTATTGATGAAAATGGGGTAGGTCAATTAGTTGAAATTGCTTGTAATAATGCAAAAAAAAATAAAACTAAAATCAAATTAGGTATTTGTGGAGAACATGGTGGGGATCCAGATTCTATAATGTTCTGTCAAAAATTGGGTTTAAATTATGTTTCGTGTTCGCCTTATAGGGTTCCAATTGCAAGGTTAGCCTCTGCCCAGGCAAAAATATTATTAAAAAATTAAATAATTAATATTCTAAAGAAAAATTAAAATTTTTCACAGAATGAGTAAGATATCCAAGAGAAATACGCCTAACCCCAGTTTTTGCGTATTTAAGGATGTTTTTTGGCGTAATGTTTCCAGAGGCTTCAGTTTCAATTTTATTAGGAATCATTTTCAAAGCTTTTTTTAATGTAGTTGGAGAAAAATTATCAAGCAAAATTCTATCAATTTTTAAATCAACGATCTGTTTCAATTGTTTTATATTATCAACCTCAACATTAATTTTTTTATTGGTTCTATCTCTTTTTTTAGTTAGGATTATTTTATCTCTAAAGTTTAATTTATCTAAGTGATGGTTATCCTTAACAAAAATTTCCTCTTTTAAATCATATCTATTATTATATCCACCTCCAATTTTGATCGCCTGTTTTTGAAGGTATCTGAGACCAGGTATTGTTTTTCGAGTGCAACAAATTTTGGTTTTATAAGTTTTAGTTTTTTTTACCAATCTGTTAGTTTCTGAAGCAATACCACTTAAATGTCCTAGAAAATTAAGAAGAGTTCTTTCACTTTTAAGGATAGATTGTGCTTTTCCTTCTAGTGACAAAACCCTCATGCCTTTTTTTAAACTACTTCCATCAGATTTGAAAATTTTAACTTTAATTTTTTTATCTATTTTTTTTAAAATTAATTTTACTATATGTATTCCGAATAGTATTCCCTCATTTTTTGATATCACAAACATCTTACATTTTAATTTTTTTGATATTGATAATTTGGATGTAATATCTTGATTTACTTTGTCTTCATTTATTGCAAGATTAATTAAATTTATGATTTGATTTTTTTTATCAGATTTCACCGAAATTATCTGCCAACAGCAATCATTCTTTCAATGGCACCTCTGGCTCTTTGAATAATTTTTTTATCAATTTCTATATAATTATTTTCTTCTTTTAATGATTTTAAAATTCCCTGAAGAGTGATTTTTTTCATATGTGGACAAAGATTGCATGGTTTAACAAAATTTATATTTGGATTTTCAATCTGAATATTATCGCTCATTGAACATTCGGTCACTAAAAAAATATCCTTTGCATTTGTATTTTTTACGTAATTTATCATAGACCCAGTTGAGCCGGTATAGTCTGATGCTTTAATCACGTCTGGTGGGCATTCAGGGTGTGATACGACTTTAAGATTTGGATATTTTTTTCTTAGCTCAATAATTTCTTTGTCAGTAAACTGTTCATGTACTTCGCATTTTCCATTCCATGAAATAATTTTTACACTGGTTTTGCTGGCAACATACTTTGCAAGATATTCATCTGGAAGGAAAATAACTTTATCAACATTTAAAGACTCTATTATTTTTACAGCATTTGCAGATGTACAACATATATCTGTTTCAGCTTTTACATCTGCTGATGTATTTACATAAGTAACAACAGGAATACCAGGATTGTCTTTTTTTAATTTCCTCACATCGTCTGCAGTTATGGACTCTGCCAAGGAACATCCAGCCGAAAAATCTGGTAGTAATATTTTTTTCTCTGGTGACATAATTTTTGCTGTCTCAGCCATAAAATGAACTCCACACATCAATATTTTATCTGTTTTTACTTTATCCCCATCAATTGCAAGACCCAAAGAGTCCCCAACAATATCTGCCACACCATAATAAATTTCAGGGGTTTGATAATTGTGAGCAAGAATAGTTACACCTTTTTCTTTTTTTAATTTGTTAATTTCGTAAATATAAGGCGCCACAGTGGGCCATTCAATTTTCGGAATTGTGCCTTCAATTTTTTTATACAACTTTTCTGTTTTATTCTTAATTTCTGAGGTAAATTTTAAATCTGAGTTCATACCTAATTATAATCTTTATTTGAAAATAATGCTTAACATTAATGTCACATTTTATATTGTTTATATAGCAAAAAATAGCGGTCATGCTGGAATTGGTAGACAGGCACGGTTGAGGGCCGTGTGGGTTTTCCCGTGAGAGTTCAAGTCTCTCTGACCGCACCAGTATAGATAGTGGTTTTAGTTTTATTACTAAGTTAAAATGATTATGAAAAAAATACGAGTTTTATTTGTGATAAAGTGTTTTGAAAAAAAAAAATGAGAGTAATAATATTTACAGACTTAGATGGATCTTTACTTAATAATGAAACTTTCAAATTTGATGAAATAAAAAATTTTATTATAAATTGTTTAAAAAAGGGTATTAAATTAATTCCTAACACCAGCAAAACAAGCTTCGAAATATTAGAATTTATAAAAGAGTTAAACTTTGAAATTCCTTATATCGCAGAAAATGGATCCTCAATTCATAATCTTAATATTCTTAATCCCCATTTATCAAATGAAATAGTTCTTGCTAGGCCAGTACGTGAAATTTATGAAGACTTTACTAAAAATATTAAAAAAAAATTACTTTTAAACTGTAATTTTTTATCTGAAATGGATACGGAAAAACAATCTAATATTTTAGGTTTAAGTGGCAGAAAACTTGAATTAGCACTAAATAGAAATTATACTTTTCTTATTACATTTAATGGAGAAAAAAATGAAATTAATGAATTAATAGAATATTGTCATAAATTAGGATTATCATTCAACCAAGGTGGCAGGGTAATATGCATTGGTGACAAAGTTGATAAATTAACAGGAATGAAAAAAATATTGAAAATAATTAAATCTTATAATGAGTTCAAAGATATTTTTACTATAGGCGTAGGAGATAGTCCCAACGATTTAGGAATGTTAGATGAGGTGAATTTTCCATGTCTTATAAAAAGGAAAAATAACGAAAATATACTTAATAAAGACAAATATACAATTTCAACTAAAGAGGCTCCTAGCGGTTGGATGGAAGTTGTTAAAATTGGTCTAGAAAAGAATAAATTAATTATTTAAATTATGACAGATTTTTCACAAGATGGAATAGTTGCAAACATACATGATTTTAAAATCAGAAAAACTGAAGAACTAGAAAACGAACTTTTTAACATATCAAAAAAAATTAAAATGGAATTAATTTTGCCATGTCTTTATTCAGAAACTGAAGGTAAAGCATTGCCCAAAATATTAGATGAGATAAATAAAACCAATTATATTAATCATATTATTATTGGTTTAGATCAAGCTAGTGAAAAGCAGGCTAAAGCTGCTTGGGATTTTTTCAAAAAGCTTAAAACACCTTTTTCTATTTTATGGAATGATGGTCCTAACTTAAAAAAAGTTGATGAGGAACTAAAAAGTAAGGCGCTAGCTCCAAAGGAAATGGGGAAAGGTAGGAATGTTTGGTATTGCATTGGTATGGCGCTTGCGAGAGGTGAGGCCGAAGCAATTGCTCTGCATGATTGTGATATTTTAACATATGAAAGAAGACTTTTAGCAAAATTATTTTATCCTGTTGCCAATCCAAATTTTAATTATGAGTTTTGTAAGGGATATTATCCAAGATATGCAGATGGAAAATTGAATGGCAGGGCATCAAGATTATTAGTTTATCCACTTTTAATAGCTATGGAAAAAGCAATTGGTAAAAATGATTATTTAGAATTTATGAAATCCTTTAAATATCCTTTAGCCGGAGAATTTTCATTAAAAAAGGATTTGTTAAAAGAATTGAAAATTCCAACAGACTGGGGAATGGAAATTGGTATATTATCTGAGATGCAAAGAAATTACTCGTCAAATTTAATATGTCAAATTGATTTAGCGGATGCTTATGATCATAAACATCAAGACTTATCTTTTGATGACAGCAGCAGAGGATTGTCAAGAATGTCAATAGATATTATTAAAACCTTAATTAGAAAATTGGCAACTCAAGGTATCTCATTTAGCTTAGAAACATTTAGATCAATAAAAGCAACTTATTACAGGTCTGCTTTGGATATGATTGATATATACAAAAGTGATGCAACCATGAATGGATTAACTTTTGATAGGCACTCGGAAGAAAAAGCTGTAGAACTTTTTGCGTTTAATATTATGAAAGCTGGTGAAAGTTTTTTTGAAAACCCCATGGAGAAACCTTTTATACCCACTTGGAGCCGTGTAAATAGTGCATTACCCAAAGTATTTAAAGATCTTAAAGAAGCAGTGAGAGAAGATGACAAAAAATTTAGATAAAGTATCCCAATTGTATGAGGATGATATTCAATCAAAAATATTTAAGATATATAAATCAGAAAATTTTAAAATTAATACACTATATTACACAAGAAAAATTAAACAACTAATTAAAAATTTTAATCAAAACATTAAATCAATTCAAAAAGAAGATATTTGTTCTGAGAAAACTGTTTTGTTAATATCCTATGCAGATAATCTCAGAATAAAAGGGGAGAAAAATACACTAAATATTTTTAGTAATTTTTTTAAAAAAAAACTAAAAAAAAATTTCAATTGTATTCATTTTCTTCCCTTTTTCCCGTCGAGCAGTGATAGTGGGTTTGCGGTTAAAGATCATAATGCAATCGAGAAAAAATATGGAAACTGGAAACACATAAAAAAATTATCAAAGGATGCATATATAATGGCTGATATCGTTATTAATCATGCTTCCTCGAAAGGTAAATGGTTTAAAAACTTCCTAAAAAACAAAGACCCTGGAAAAAATTATTTTTTTTCAGTTGATGAGAGATTTGATATTTCAAAAGTAGTAAGACCAAGAGAACATCAGCTTCTTCAAAAATTTAAAATGTTTGATAGTAAAAAAAAACTCTGGTGTACCTTCAGCCCTGATCAAGTTGATCTAAATTTTAAAAACCCAGATGTATTAATAGATTTTATTAAAATTATGATGATGTTCATTAATAAAGGTATTTCTATCTTTCGATTAGATGCTGTTGGTTACCTTTGGAAAGAGACTAATACAGAATGTATAAATTTACCTCAAACTCACGAAATTATAAAACTATTTAGACTTATCTTACAAAAATTAAATACAAAGTCTTTAATTGTTACTGAGACTAATTTGCCTGGAAAGCAAAATTTAAGCTATTTCGGGGATAATGATGAGGCACATTGGATTTACAATTTTTCCTTACCCCCTTTGATTGCTTATACCCTTTTGTTTGAAGATAGTTCTCAAATATCCAATTGGAGTAAATCAATGCCACCAACAAGAAATGGTCAAACTTATCTTAATTTTCTAGCTTCGCACGATGGCATTGGCATGAGACCAGTTGAGGGAATTTTAAATAAAAATCAATCAAGAAAAATGTTTTCAAGGATAAAGAAAAATAATGGAAAGTTTTCATTCAGAAAAATTAAAAATAAGGCCAAAAAAATTTACGAAGCTAATATTACATTGTTCGATTTACTAAGTGTTACTGATTTTGACAAAAAAGGAAATTTTAAAATAGAAAGATTTATAGCAGCACATACAATAATGTTTTCACTTGAGGGAATACCAGGTATCTACTTCAACTCGTTATTTGGAACGCAAAACGATATATCAAAATACAACATTACGAAAAGAAATCGTGACTTAAATAGATATAAGTGGGACTTTTTTAACTTACAAAAAAAACTAAATAAAAAAAATTCTAAAGAAAAATATATTTTCGATGAACTGATGAAATTACTTGAAATTAGAAAAAAACAACCTGCTTTCCATCCAAATGCAACTCAATATACATTGAGTCTTGGAAAAAAAACTTATGTTTTGTGGAGACAAAGTAAAGATAAAAGGCAAAGTATATTTTCAGTAACAAATGTAAGCTCAAAAAATATAGAATTTAATCCAGATAAATTAAATTTAATTAAAAATGAGAAATGGAGAGATTTGCTAAATCCAAAAATCAAAATTAATGTAAAACAAAAAATTATATTAAAACCCTTTGAAACATTATGGATTTCAAATAATTAGCGAAAATCAGATCTATTCAATCTTTATTTTTTAATTGTATACAATTTAAAAATATAGTTAAATAATACAATATGAGTGAAAACATAGTAAAAGTATATTGGCAACCTGGTTGTTCTAGTTGTTTGAAAACAAAGGAGTTCTTGAAAGATAATGGAGTAGACTTTAAATCAGTAAACGTTTTAGAAGATAAAACTGGTTTTGAAGATTTGCAAAGGTTTGGAGTGAAATTAGTTCCGGTTGTAGCTAAAGGTGATCAATGGGCTAATGGAGCAGTCTTTAGAGATGTTGCTAAAGTTGCAGGTTTTGACTACTCTTCACATAAAATGCTGGAACCACAAGTTATGGCTGACAAAATTAAGTCAATAAACTATTTTGCTAGAGAATTTTTGGATCAAATACCTGAGGACAAACTTGATACTCTATTACCTGGTAGACCGAGATCTTATAGACAATTAGTTTACCATGTGTTCAATATTCCAGATGTTTTTTTAGATAGAGTTGAGCACAATAAGCCATATACGTATGAAGCATTGTTATCAATATTACCTAAAGAGATGAAAACTAAATCAGATTTAATGGATTATGGAAATAGGGTTTATGAGAGATTTGATAAATGGTGGAAGAGAGATGGAGATAAAGTTGACTTTGACCAACCAGGAAATGTTTATTATGGCGAGGTTAATTTACATGAAGTTTTAGAGAGAACTGGTTGGCACTCAGGTCAGCATGTTAGACAAATAAATTTACTCTTAAAAGAAAAATTAAGCATTAATCCCAAGAAAAACCTAGATGAAACAATATTTGAAGGTTTGCCAATGCCAAAAAATATTTGGGATAATGAAAGATCGTTTTCTGAAGGGTCGTATTCAGGAAAAGCCTTATCAAGCGTAGAAGATTTTAAAAATCTTTAGTAATTAAATATATTCTGGCTTAATAATTTTAATTTTATTATTTAATCTTGAGCTGATATTTTTATTTTTAAAGCTATCAAATTTTGCCATTTTGATAATTGCAAAAGCAGGATTTGTGCTCACAATTTTTCCAATTATTTCATTTTCGAATATCAAATCTTCATTTATTTCAGCTTGATCAGCATTGTTTATTCTAAATATTCTTTTAGCAATTTTATTTTTTAGATTCATTCTAGAGGTATTTTCCTGGCCGACATAGCAACCTTTCGCAAAATCAATTGCATTTAGTTCTTTTAAATTTAATTCTAGGGAAAAAAATTGACCCTTAATTTCATTAAAAATATTATCAATAAGACCATTAGTATTAATAATTTGACGATAAAAATCGTCATTATCTAGGTTAATATTTTTATCAATATGCTGATTTAAAATTAAATATTTACCTAATTTTTTATTTCTTGGATCGTCGAATTCCAAAATGTGTTTGATTGCTTGCTTATTATTAAAAGTAAATAAAATATGATAATTTGTTTCTTCTTTAATATTTATTTTAGATTGCAACTTGTAGAAGTTTAGTTTTTCAATAAGTTCATTTAATAAAAAGCTATCAATTATGAAAAGGAATTGATCTTTAACTTTGGTTATAAAAAAATGGCTTATAACTTTACCTTGTGGAGATAGCAAGCAAGAGTATACTACTTTTTTTGTTTTGATTTTTTTTATGTCATTAGTGATGATATTATTCAAAAATACTTCAGATTCATCCCCAGTCACTGAAATTACTCTTTTGTTTTTAAGGTTAGTTGTATAGTTAGAACTCATAACTTTATTATGTCATTATTATTAAAAAATGGTCAAGTTTATTATAAAAATAAACTCCAAAA